>JAYUHW010000039.1:0-81005 GCA_043766615.1 Fibrobacteria bacterium
TTTTAGGTTCGGTTGTTTGGTACCCTTCCGGGTCCCATTGATATCCGAATCCGGTTACCGTTCTGATGCATTTTCCATAGGGCTTTATTTTTTCGCGGAGCCGAGTAACTGTAACATCGACGCTACGTAAGCCGGCTTTGGACTCCATGCCCCAAGCGCGTTCCAGCAAAGTCGCACGGGCGATGGTTCGCTGATGGCTTTCGATCAACACTTTGAGCACCATGAATTCCCTGGGGGTGAGGTTGACCCGTTCCTGTGCAACTTCCACGATATGTCGATCGAAAAAAATTTCCAAATCCTGGAAGACGAAACGTCCCTTTCCGCCAGTGGAGCGTTTGATCAAGGCCTGCGCGCGTGCCACCAGTTCTTTGGGGGAAAAAGGTTTGCACAAGTAATCGTCGGCACCCACCTTGAAACCAATCAACTTGTCGGTTTCTCCGTCTTTGGCGGTAAGGAAAAGGACGGGGATGTTTTCCAAACGTTCTTCGGATTTTATTTTTCGGCACAGGTCGATTCCGGATAGGTCCGGAAGCATTATGTCCAGTACGGCAAGGTCTACTGTCTCATCGGCCAGAATGGACAAGGCCTCTTGTCCTGATTTGGCTGCATGGACGTGATAGCCGGCGGATTCCAAGCTGTAGACAATAAGTTCGAGAATATCAGAATCGTCTTCGGTAACTAGAATATTAATTGGGTTCATGCTGAACAAATCTACACCCATCGGTTGCCGATAACCAAGTCGCTGGGTGTTGCAATCCTGTTACAAGCCAAAGGTTCCTAAGGAATGAGGATTTTTCGACTGATATGGCCGTTGGCACTGGATCGGATTGACCCGCCGCGGCTCGTCCAGTCCATGGACAGCACATACATTCCGGTTGAGAGTCGGGATTGGATTGCAGTCGGTGTTAAATGGTAAATGCCTTCTGGTAAGCTCAGCCGACTGGTTCCATAAGCGCGGCCATCCAGGCCCCATAAAGTCCAGCGGACTAATGCTGCCTCAGGCAGGTGTAGGTGAATGTCAAAACCACCGGCAGTGGTCGATATTTGGAGCTGAAAGGCCTGAACCGATAGTGGCACTCCGGCAAGCCGTGCTTCGAGTTCCGCGGCCGGCCCGGCCCAAACTTCAAAGCTGTCGACCAACCCCGGATACATGGGAATGTCTAGCCCGGCTTGAATCGGGAACCGCAATCCCCGTGTCCGAGATACCGCCCAGGCAGCATAGCCATCGGGAAGAAGCGGATTCTGATCGCCAACCAGATGGCTCTCAGTTGGAGTGCGCGCCACCACCTGCCATGAATAGAGCGCACCGGGAGTCCAATGTTTTATGTCCGTTTCCAATTGGCTTTTGTTTCGGTCCGACCATAACCAAGACGATTGCACACCCTGTGCTGGGGGGCGCGATTCATCTTCTGTCCCAATTCCGTCTTGGGCCCAGGCACTGGCGCCAAGCCGCAGGGCAGGAAGGTTGGCCAAGCCAAGCGAAAAGGCAATACCTGCAACGGCAGCGGGCTTTGCCGCAACGGAATTGCTGGCTTCAGGCAGTATGGGGCGGATGCTCAAATTGATGGTGGTATCGCGGCCGCCAAAATAAAAGGCGAAGTATCCGCGCCAAGGGAGCAGTGAATCCGAATGAACGTAAGCATGAGCGGTCGCATCGTATCCGTTCAAGCCTTTAAGCGGGGACTGATCGTAAATGCCAAGTAACGTGTGTGTTATGGGCCAATAGAGCGTGGTCAGAGTAGGGTTTGCCACATGATTCCAACCCTTATGCAGCACCATTTTCAAAATGCCCTTTTCCTGATAAGGAACAGTTTGTAGTGTGGGAAAAACCAGCGAGGCCATACTGGTAACGGAAGCCATCCAAATCGAAGTTCCGGGTGTCAAAATTTCAGTTTCTTTTAGATAGCGGTATTTACCGGTTGCCATGTCCCAAGTGGCGGCTTCCAATCCAGGAGCCGCATTGTTTTTTCTTATTTGTGCCATGGTCAGCGGCGGATCCAGTGACAAGGGAATGGCAATTAAGTCCCAAGGGTTGTCCGCTTGGCTACCCAGCTTGAATACCGAGGGTGTGCGGACCGGTGCAGAATTTTTTTGAGCCAGTAAGTGCGAGGAGCCCGGCTCTGCGGGATAGGTGGTTTTCAAATGATGGTCATCCACAGTCAACTTGATGGTTAAGGGAAGAATAGAACCGGGAGGATTCCGCATGGACACGGCCATAATATTGGGGTTGGATATAGATTTGGCAACCAGATTGCGAGCCGGATTGTCGCTGCGGCTTAAATCAAGGAGTAGGTTGGACACATTGTCTTGAATGGTGAAAAGAGCCTTGGTGGAATCGTCGATTCCAAAGGATTCTCCAGATAAAATAATCTGTGGCGCTAACGTATCTAAAGCCAGAAAATAAGTGCCTGGATTTCCGATCGTATAGGAATCCGCATCTGTGATGTAGTTCACGGTAGATGTTCCAACTAGACTGTATAAGGCGCGTGCTTCACCTGTCGGAGCGGTGAAAACGATGCTGGGAAAGGCCGTGGATCCCGGTGGTAAGGACAAACGAATCGCGAACTGTATATCGCGAAAGCCTTTCAGGCTGGTCAGGCTGTCGGTACGCAAAACCTCTACGTTGACGGATGAGGCCCCGGGAAGAATGCTGTTCAAGCTGTAATTGCTGGAGAGGTCGAGCTTTTGCCCAGGTCCAAGAACTCGCAGGCCGGGCGTGATAAAGCTGTAATTGACCGTCAACATTGGGCTGCGCTGGATAAGACTTCCTTGTCCGGTCACGGCAACGGCTTTTAATGTGGTGGTGGACTCAATCCAGAATGGACTGGTATACGGTTGGCTTCCGCTTTCCGGTCCGGGCTTGGTTCCGTCCAAGGAGTAGTAGATGAGTGCACGCCTTGTGGAAGTTTGCAATTGTATCTGAATTTTAGCAGAGTAATCGCCACTGCCAGGAGATGCCTTCACCGTATCCGCAATTAAGGTATAGGTCTGGGACATCACGGCACTGACGTTTGAATCCTTGATGGCTATGGCTTTAAGGACGGCGGAGGAATCAAGGAGAATGGGAACGCCGGGATAAATGGGTGAAGTTGGGGTAGGGTCTTTGCCATTCCACGTATAGTGTATGGTTGCCCCTGGAGTATTGGAGGTGAGGCCAATCAACAGACTATCATGAAATATTTTCCCCATGGGATTTGCCGTGGGCGCCTCCAACTGACGGGCAAAAGAATAGGCCATGGTATCGCTGAAAACGGAACCTTTGATGGCAATGATTTTCAATACTCCGGCCGTACGCAGAGTAATGGGTGACGCATATTTGAGTAGGCCCGCCGTTCCAAAGGTGTAGTAAAGCACAGCGTCCGGTGTGGACGCTGGAGGGTACATGGCCACAACCATGCTGTCAGAGAAAGTTCCGCCGGGAGGGATGGCTTGTGGTTTACCAAGAATGATGGTGGTATCTACGGTTTTGCGCATATAAATATTGGTCCTAATGATACTTGGCCGGTAGCCGGTTTTATAGGCCCGGGCACTGACTGTAGTAGTTGCGTGCAGTGTAATTGGAGCGCTGTATTGGAATTTGCTAGAGTCCGGATCCGATTGGTCCAAGGTGTAAAAGATGGAACTGCCCGAAGTTGGCCCAGTGATGGTAACAACCTGCGCATCTAGAAAAGGGGTAGAGGGGTCGGGAGAGATAACCGGAGTCTGCGCCAGGGGTAGGAGCAGTTTAGAATAATTCCAGTTGGTCAACGCGGAGGAATCCAAGCCCAACAAGGCAAAGGCCTTAAGTCTGGTGGAGTCTCTGAGAACGATGTCGCTACTGTATTCAATAAATGGGGAACCGTTGCGCGAATAGAAAATTTTTGCGCCAGTAACAGTAGTTGAAAGTTTTACCGATATGGAATCCGTAAACGTCTTGGGTGCCGGTAGTATAGTAGGGGCGGGAAAAATCACATTCAATTTTGCCGAAGCTGAAGTTGCGCTACCTCCGAGACTGGTTACTCGGCAACTGATACCGGTGCCGCTGTCGCTGCGCTTGGCTGCGACGAGTGTATAAATGGAATCCCTGGCCCCCAAAATTATTTGATCATTCCGCAGCCATTGGTACAACGCGGCCAGCTTACTTGAAACGGAAATTTTGAAAGTGGCGTTTTGCCCAACTTTCACCGTGGTGTCCCGGGGTGGAATTAAAATGGATGGTGGGATCCCAAAAACCCAACCGGAATTATTGCCGGCATCGACACTTTGCAAGGCATAACCCGTGGCTCCATTGGCTCTTGAATTTCCGATGGTGGCAAATCTGGCCGAAAGCGTGTCCGTAGCGGATACGGTGATGCTCCAACCCTTTAGGGATTGACCTGTACTGGGCGTTGAAACTAGGTCCAATAAAGTATCCTGGGATGTTCCTTCGAGATGTGCAGACTTTCCTACACTAATGGAGCGTCCGTCTAGATTCTGAAGCGTGCCGGGTTGGCCATTTTTAATGGTGAACCTTCCAGTCATATAAATATCCTGGCCATTCAGGTTTAGGCTGCCCTGTAGCTGGGAGAGACTTGTGGCGAACATCGGTCTTGTGTCCAAGCGCAAGGTTCCTGCACCGTCGTGTACGATATGCGGGAATTGGCCTCCAGAAGCGGGTTGAAGGCTTTGATGTTTTAAGGATGAAAAGCGGATTATGGCCGTAGGCAAGAAGGTAAAAGTGCCACTTGTGAAATCGGCATTTCCTAAAATCGTAAGCGTAGCTGCATCCAAATTGAATGAGCCCTTCCAGGCGGGGGGCATCGAAATGGATTTGACCTGTGCGTTCTTATCTACAAAACAATTTTTAGGAGAGATTTCGTCAAAAATCACATTGGTTAAGCTGTCAGGCACGGTTCCCGTGCTCCAATTTTTTCCATCCGACCATGTGGTGTCCGCTTCACCGCGCCAAAAAGACTGGTTATTCCAAGTGATGTCATCCACATCCACGGCCCCGGAGCCGTTTAGGTCCCGAAGAAACACGCGTGTCAAAGTTCCCACGCCATTCATATCGGAAATGGGTATCGCCAAATGCTCGCCTAGGCGTAGTGAATCGGTGGAGATGAATATTGTGTATTGATTGTTGGCAGCATCCATGAGCATACGCATGTAGTACCAGGTTTGGGCTGTCCATTTTTCCGGTGATGTGATGGATTGAAGTCCCAGTCCATGGAAGTGGCCGGATGGATCGATGCAGATCTGGGCGCGTGTGGCAATTCCACTTCCTCCCGTATTTCCGGAGGCTCCCAGGCAAATGTTTGCGCTGTCATGCATAGCGCGCCATCGCCAACGCAAATCGATTATGCCGGGCCGGTCCGGAAAATTGCGATGGATGAAAGTTGCGCCATTGGTGAGACAATGCAGCCACTTATTTTCGGGTCCGGATTGGATGGTGAAATTGTCCTGAAGATCGGTAGTCGCGCTTCCCGCCATGGACCAGCCATCGATGCCTTCAATCGACTTTTCAGCCAGATAGGCGGGGCTTTCAAAGTCAATGGTTTGCGCGGTAATGGGAACACAGGCCAGAAGGCAAGCGAGGCCAAAATTGGCGGACAAGATTCTAAGATCAGGATATTTCATGCAACCCCCATTGCTCCATTTTTGCACATCTGGATATGGCAATGCAATCCACAAAAACCTCTAGGTCTTGTCGTTTTTTGCTCTTAAAGTCCACTTGTGCGCAAAACCAGTCCAAAAATCCGATACATCTAAGAATACCGGGCCAATAAGTACCGTTTCCAACTTACGCTTTTTGCCTATTTCCGGGTTGGGGAAATCAGCGTGGGCGCAGTGATTTTTGGGTTCGCTCCAAGAGCTCCCAACCTAACCAGCAAATCCTTAGGTTAGGGGAATTTTGGATGGTCAGGATTTTCCGTTCGACGAACAAACCATTCCTGGGCATTGATGACAGCCTCCCGGGACGGTAGAGTCGCTCGTACATAGCTCCCATCGGCCTGCATAACCCGGGCTTTGGCATTATCGGCCCAGTAGATGTCCAGGATTTCTTCAATTTTCCGGATGAAATTCAAATCTTTAATTGGAATAGTAGCCTCCACGCGTTCACGCAAGTTTCTTTCCATCCAATCTCCACTTCCAATAAATACGGTTGGTGCGCCCTCGTTTTCGAAATGGTAAATGCGGCTATGTTCTAGAAAGCGCCCGACTATGCTTTTCACCTGGATATTGTCACTCAAACCGCGGACGCCGGGTCGTAATGCACAAATACCTCTTACCAGTAAGCGTATGGTAACTCCGGCCTGAGACGCTTCGTATAATGCCTCTATCACCTCTTTGTCAAATAAGGCATTCATCTTGGCCGTAATGCCAGACCGCTTTCCTGCCACGGCATGGTCTCGCTCACGACGGATAAGGCGTAAGGTTTCGCTCAAGTAATTAACCGAGCCGACTTGCAAGGTTTTGAAATCCGGGCTGCGGGATTGAGCTGTAAGGAAATTAAAGATTTCCGAAACACCTTCCGTAATTTCAGGATCGCTAGTGAGCAAACTTAAATCGGTATACCGTCGTGCCGTTTCGGGATTGTAGTTGCCAGTGCCGATATGCGCGTATTGGACGAAACCTATACCTTCCTTACGAATCGCCAAGGAAAGTTTGCAATGTGTTTTTAGACCCACCAATCCGAATACTACGGTTACCCCTTGTTCTTCCAATTGGCGAGCCCAACTGATATTGGACTTTTCATCAAAGCGGGCTTTAAGCTCCACTACTGCAATCACTTCCTTGCCTTTTTCCGCGGCCTCAAGTAAGGCGTACATGATGGGCGATTCTTCATTAGTGCGATATAAGGTTTGCTTAAGGACTTGGACCTTGGGATCTTCGGAAGCGCTTTGGATGAATCGAACCACCGGATCATAGGAATCGAAAGGATGGTGGAGCAGGACATCGCGGTGGCGGAGCTCCTGGAAAAGGTCTTCATAGTCCATAAAGTGGGCTGCATGACTGGGATGCAAGGGTGGATATTTAAGGTTTGCCAACGGAATCAGGGTATACAGACTGGCTAAGTTATTTAGGTTAATCGGACCGTCTATACGAAAAACCACGGTGCCATCAATGTCGAAGGTTTTGATGAGTGCGTCCACGATCCGTTTGGAAGCGGATTTATGAATTTCAAGTCGGACAACATCGCCTTTGCGTCGATTGTGTACCACGGCTTCAACAGCATCAATTAGGCTTCCTGCTTCTTCATCCTGGAGATAGAGGTTGCTGTTTCGAGTGACGCGAAATGGGGCACAGCCCTTGATGATATAGCCCTTGAATAGTTCACTGATATAGTGCTGCACGACGTCGTGAATAAAAATGCACCTAAAAGTTTTTTCCTTGGATGGCAAAGTGAGTAAACGTGGAAGGCTCCGGGGAATTGTAATCACGCCCCAACCATCCTGTTTGCGATCCCCTTTTAGGAGTACGAGCAAACACAGGGATTTATTTATGACCCACGGAAATGGATGAGCTGGATCCACTTTGATGGGGGTTAGAAGAGGGTAGATTTCTTTTTTGAAATAATTATGCAGGTACCGTTCATCATCCTGACCAAGATCGGCAATGGATGCAACAAATACGCCGTTTTCCTTGAGTCGTGGTATGAATTCATGGTTCCAACATCGGTATTGTTGCTTCACTGTTTGTTGGCAGAGCTTGAGCACCGAAGCGAGCTTGGCCGTCGTATCCAGACTGGCAATACCATCTACTGCCAAACCGGATTCGACTTTTTGAAGTAAAGAGGATACCCGTACTTCAAAAAACTCGTCGAGATTACCGGCAACGATGGCGAGAAATTTGATCCGTTCCAGTAACGGATTGGCCGGGTCTAAAGCTTCTTCAAGGACGCGGCCATTGAATTTCAGCCAGGAAAATTCGCGGTCGATGAATGCGTTTTTACCCACATATTCGGACGCTTCTACCATTTCAATTCAAACGCTAAATGCGCTTCTCTCCGGCTTCGGAATTCGATCCGTTTACTGGCAAGGAGAGATTTCCATGGCGGCTCCAATAGAAAGCCGCGCCCTCTCGCAGACCAGCTTCACTGACGGCCAATCTGGGAATACCGAAGTGTCGCATGGCTGTTCCCAGAACAACCACGGCCGGCATGATGATTTTTGCGCGATCAAAAGTGATATCAAAAAGACTTTGGATGGCCTGGTGAGATTTGCCCAGGCTGATTTCCGCGATATCTTCCAGACTGCCGGTTGTGATTTCGGGCAGCAGCTTTATAAAAGGTAACCCCCGCACGCATTGGACCATTTTGGCGATAGCGCGGATATTTCCGGAACTGCCAATGGCCAATTGCGCTGCCGGCATGGACTTGATTTCAAAACGTGTCCGAAACTCCTCCTGGGCCAATTCCTGAATTTGGTCAAAGGCTTCGCGTGAAAATGATTTACCCTTAAGAAACCGTTGGCTTAGGCGAATGGCGCCTAGGTCATAGCTATGGCCAAAAAGGTAGTCGTAGCCGCGGCTGCAACTGATTTCTGCGCTTCCTCCCCCAATATCAATCGTTTTCAGGATATCGTTCTGGCCAATACCCGCCTTGCTGGCAATGCCCATATGAATGATATAACTCTCTTCTTCACCGCTCAAAACGCGCACCGGGAATCCGGTTTTTTGCTGGAATTTTCGCGTGAAGGCATCGCGGTTCTTGGCGGAACGAACGGCTGAAGTAGCCAGTACAAAGGTGAAATGAATTTTATCCCCACCGGCTGATTCGGATAACCCATGCACGAAGGCGCCTATTTTATCCTGAGCGTGTTCGGAAATGGATCCTTGGGAAAAAACTTCCTCTCCAATAGAAAAAGCCAGTTTGTCCTTGGAAACGGCTTTGTGGTCCTGATTCTGGACATCGTAAACGGTGGACTTTATGGAGTTACTGCCGATGTCGATAATGCGGATGAGCATGTTGCTATTGTAACAAAAAACCGGCTGGCTAATCAGCCTAGAGACGCGAGTTGCTCTTGGGTCATGAGCCATTCCAGTCGACCCTGTCCCGGTTTCAAACTCTCAAGCCTGAGTAAGCCTGCGCCTCCTTTAGTCATCTCAATTCCGGCTTTGGCATTTCCCGAT
Organism: Fibrobacteria bacterium; assembly: GCA_043766615.1. Taxonomy (GTDB): domain Bacteria; phylum Fibrobacterota; class Fibrobacteria; order UBA11236; family UBA11236; genus Chersky-265. The sequence goes on from JAYUHW010000039.1 coordinate 9,091, forward strand.
ATCAGTACGGAAATCATTTCTCCAATCCAAGGTTCATGGCCTACAAGAATAAGCGAGTTAGGTAGGTTCATCTTTGCAAGTTTAGCTAGGGCAGTTGAAGCGGCCACGCTATGATGAAGAGCCGGTAGGTGCTGGGTCTTTTTTGGATTTAGATCAAATTCCCGAGCGACTAACTTCGCTGTTTCCGAACAACGCAAGGCCGGAGAGGTAAGGATGGCCTGGGGGCGGATTCCCAACCCGGCTAAACCAATCATGGCCCGTTTGCATAATTTTCGTCCCTTTGAACTCAAAGGCCGCAGGTCATCGTTTGGGTGCTTAGACGAATTTTGCTTACCGGCTAGTCCATGGCGGATGAGAAGAAGTTCCATATTGCCCACAAATATAGGTTTATATGGGTATTTCGCTCCTAATGAAGCTCGGGGTTAGCCAACATCAATTCCGGGATTTTGACTTGGCTATTTAGAAAAAGATCGAAGGCGGGATCTAGTCGGAAATCCGCATTGACCAGCAGCAAAGCCTGGGCATCAATGGGGAGGTCTTCGCTTTTGACTTTGACTTTCGCATAGTTTCCGTTCGAAAGCAAGTGATGGGACCGAGTATTATCTGCCCAATACAAACTCAGTATATTTTCCAGTCGAGTACGGTGGCCGGGATCAAAGACCGGCACCAAGACCTCAACTCTCTCCCGAAGGTTACGAGTCATCCAATCCCCGCTCCCGATATAAATCCTGGGGCTGCCCCCATTTTCAAAACGGAAGATCCGGCTATGTTCCAAAAACCGCCCGATCACACTTTTTACTTCGATATTCTCGCTCATGCCTGGTATGCCCGGTTTCAGGGCGCAAATCCCTCGCACAACCAGTCGAATTCGCACACCTGCTTCCGAGGCTTGGTACAAGGCGTCGATGATTTCGGAATCGATTAGTGCATTCATCTTGGCTGTAATTCCGGCTGGTTTTCCGGCTTTGGCATTCTCAACTTCAACTCGAATAAGTCTAAGAGTCTCTTTCAAAAAATTCACCGGGCCCACCAAAAGATTTGGAAAATCAGGAGTTTTGGAATGCGAGGTGAGGAAATTAAAAACATTGGAAATGGAATGGGTCAATTCGGCATTGGCGGTAAACAAACTCAAATCAGTATAATGCTTGGCCGTTTCCGGATGATAGTTTCCTGTTCCCACATGGGCATATTCGCGCATGCTTCCCTGTTCACGCCGTAAAACCAAGGATAATTTGCAATGGGTTTTCAGTCCCACCAAACCATAGACCACGGTGCCGCCTTTGTCCTGGAGCTGGCGGGCCCATTGGATATTGGATTTTTCATCAAAGCGGGCCTGAAGTTCCACAACCGCGGTCACTTCTTTGCCTAGCTCTGCGGCTTCCAGCAAAGCAAACATGATCGGCGATTCCGCACTGGTCCGATAAAGGGTTTGTTTGATGCAGAGCACATCGGGATCCCGAGCCGCGCTGCGGATAAAATCCGTGACGGGATCAAAGGCATCAAAAGGATGATGAAGCAGAATATCCCGGTCCCGAATGCGGGCAAATAGATCCGGGGGTTCGGCGCCTCGATGCAAACCTCGGGGAATATGCAAGGGAAACTTAAGCTCGGGAATGGGAAGCAATTGATAAAGGCTCATGAGGCGATTCAGGTTGACGGGTCCAGGCGCGCTGAAAACCAGATCCGAATCCAAACCGAAATTTTCCATCAAGGCTGTGCGGATTCGGGTAGGTGTGTCCTCATCGATTTCCAAACGGACCACATTACCCTTACGACGATTATGCACCACGGCTTCTACCGTATCAAGTAAGTTTCCCAAATCCTCCGCACCGTAAAGATTGCTGTTACGAGTCACGCGGAAACAGGCAATACTATGAATCCGATAGCCACGAAACAATTCCTGCATGAACATTTTGATGAGGTCATAGAGGAAAATGAATTGATGGCTCCCGGCTTTTTCAGAGAGGGCCAATACCCGAGGTAAGCAACGCGGGATGGTTAAAACGCCTAGACTACCACGACCTCGCCCATCCGATTCTTCTAGCCAAACGCCGAGGCAGAGAGCCTTGTTCAAAACCCAAGGAAAGGGATGAGCCGGATCCACCTTGATGGGGGTCAATAGTGGATAAATTTCAGATAAGAAACGACTGCGCAGTTCTTGGGTTTGCTCGTCGCTAAGGTCGCCGGGAGACAGGATATGGATTCCATTTCGCTTGAGATCGGGAATCATCTCATCATTCCAGCAACGGTACTGGTTAGCGACGGTCGCATGGACTATTCGAAGCAAGCCTTTCAGTTTGGCTCGACAATCCAAATGCGCAATACCATCAGTGGAAACATCCGATTCCACTTTTTGTAATAATCCAGCAATCCGGACTTCAAAAAATTCATCCAAGTTATTGGCGACTATGGAAAGAAACTTCAATCTTTCCAGGAGCGGATTTTCGTGGTTGCGGGCTTCGGAAAGCACTCGCCGGTTGAAAGCGAGCCAAGAAAAATCACGATCAATATAGTGAACGTGAAAAGGCCAAGTGGCTTCCGTTTCTGACGTCATTTAGATGATTTCAAATTGGGTTGGATTATGGCGAATTTGCGTCTAAAAACTAAACCCAGAATGCATAGACCGAATATCATTGAACCCAAGGTGCCGGGCTCGGGTACGGGTTGAATGTCCTGGGCTACATAGGAATAGCCATTCCTGGCCAAGTCAGCATCGGTGAATCCGAAGACGAAGAACTTATTGGGGCCCGCAGCGGCAATAAAGTCATTGTCATTGGCGATATACAAGGTATGGTAAACGACTCCGGCAGTAATGACGTCGGGTCCAAAGGTCATGCCTTCCAATTTAGCGGGGATTTGGGTGTCGGGAATTCCAAAGGATTTAAGTGCTCCGGCAATATCCAGAAATAGTTTTTTACTAGGCGCTTTCGCCAACAGGGCCGATTCGCCTGCAAGTGTGCTTACATCCTGGGCTCCGGTTAAATCCACACCCCAGATTTGTTTCGTCACGGCACTGGATCCATCTCCCATGCCCTTGCCATCCCGTTCTAAAACCAGAAACTGGTGGTCGTTTAAGGCGACGATTTCGCTGCTATTGTAATTCTTAGATCCAATGCGATTGTCATAGGCGTATTCATGCGTTGCGCCCGAGGCAATATCAATGGTGACAATGCGATTGGCTCGTCCTCCGTCCCCGCCATCTTGGATCAACGGGCTCTGCATGAAGCCGACCAAAGTTTTTCCATCCGGGGTAATGGCCAAGCCTTCCATGCCTTTGTTGGTTACTCGGCCCGAAGTATTGCCGCTAATTTCCGCAGCTCCAACTGAACTCAAGTTGGCGACGTCAAAATGCGCCGGAAGCTCAAAGGATTTAATGCGTTTTCCCGTGGCCAAATCAACTTGATAAACATAAGGACCATACTCATCGGCAATAAAGGCGGACTTGCCGTCATTGGACATGCGGATGGCTTCCGGATCAAGCCTGGCATTGCTTGGATTTCCGGAAGAACCCGGCACAAATCCATCTGATCGACCCGTGAAATATTGGCGATCGGCGGTATTAATGGAGGGTATGCCGGAGGCCAGTCCAGCGCTTGAACCATAATTTAATGGGGTATCGCTATACAACAAGGTTGTGCCGGTTAGTGAAGTCGTCAGGGTATAGGGCAAGCCTCCTGAGGGTCCAGCCACCAAATCCAGGCTTAGGGTTTGAATTCGGGCAATATAACTTTGGGTATTATCCACGATTGAGCCACCGCTATAGGGCGTGGCATTTGGGCCCCGATCTGGCGTGGCGAGAAAGGTCGTGCCTCCGGCATAGGTCAAGCCGGATCCGATTCCGCCCAATTGGTTCGCGCCTGATCCGCCTTCCAAGGTCCCGGACAATCCGGATAAATCAGCGGCTTGATCGAGGGTGCCGATAGCCATGAGGATGGGTGCTGCGAAACTGGTGGTCGCAAGATGGGCCGTGGTTATTAGTCCCAGCAGTTTTATTGATTTGATCATGAGGGTTTTTTCCTGATTTATTTTACAGTGATAGTCCAAACACGAGGAGGAAAGTTTTGAGATAGGAAAATTAACGTTCCTTTATTTCAAATGGGTTTCATATCGATTACCAGGATTTAAGCGCCCTTAAGCGCTGAATCTTTTTATGCTGGTTCATTTCATGGTTTTCGAGAATTCTGGACAAGGTTGCGACCGCTGTTGAGAGATGGGCGCCTTTATTCAACATCACGCATTCGGCTCGCTCACCCATCACGGCATCGGTGGTTTCCGCTCTGGAATGGATGCCTTCTTTTGTCATTTTTTCAAGAACTTGAGTGGCCCAGATCACGGGTACATCCGCCGCTTCCGCCAACCATAAAATTTCCTCTTGCATTTCCGCCAGCCTCAGATACCCTATTTCAACAGCCAAATCGCCGCGGGCAATCATCACCCCGAAGGATCCCCGTCCCGCTCCTTGGATCATGATTTCAGGAAGTTTTAGAATGGCCTGACGCGTCTCAATTTTGGCTACGATGGGTGGCGCTGATTGATTCGGTTTCAACCGGAGAGTAATTTCTTCCTGTAAATCCGCGACATCATCAGGGGATTGGACGAAGGAGAAACCGATCACATCGGCATTCTTGGTCAAAAAGTCCAGGTCCTTGCGATCCTTGTCGGTCAAAGACCGGATGGGCAAATCCAAACCCGGAAAATTCAGACCTTTATCGGCCTTGATTCGCTTGCCTTCCGGGGGTGCATGAAAAACTCTGAGCAAGGCGCCCACGGGTTGAATTCGTTCGACTTTGCATCCTAGGGCGCCATCATCGATCCAGACTTCGGTTCCGATTTTTAAGGGAGCGAAGATTTCCTTAACCGTGCAGGTAAAGCTCACCCCCGCGAAAGGGCTGGTATCGGTCTCACGCCTGGTCATCAATATATGGTCACCGATCGTGACGCGATCCTCAGCCTTGGTCAGAATTTTATCTGTCCTAAGTTTCGGGCCAGCCAGATCCATGAAAATTTTACAAGACCGTCCCACTTTCTTTTCAGCCTTGCGGATATTTTTGATCATGGACGACCATTCTGCCTCATCGCCATGGGCGCAATTGATGCGCGCGAGATCCATGCCCTCTTCCAAAAGGTTAAGAACAAGATTGGAATCCTGAGCGACCTCGACAGGCAAGGTGGCCATGATCCGAACGCGCCGGTTTTTTCTTGGTGGCCCGAGAACGATTCCGGTTTCACGGCCCAGGCGATTCCAGCCTCGCAAGAATTCTTCCACCGTCGGCCGTTCCGGGGGACGCGCACTCTTCACCAAACCTGAAAGCGTAGCCATAATCGCATCTAGATTGGAGAGGACATGGGATTCGCAATGGCCCAGCGAGGATAAACCCATCAACATGAGGGTTGCTTGGATCTCCCTTAAATCCATCCGCCTCAGAGCGATAAAATGACCTAGGTTCATGGCGCTGGGTAAGAAGGTCGCGCGCTTGATTAAAGGCTTCCATATTTTGAACATGGCTTCGCCTTCCCTTATCACTTCCTGGCGAATATGCTCCAGTTCGGAATAGAGAGATTTATGGGCTTTTTTTCCAGCAGGTTGCGTAGCATATTTAATCATGTGCTAAAATTTAAACCTTGGCTAAGTGGATTCAATAGTGGAACCCGGACTGGAATCCTGCATTGGCCAGGATTTAATTAAAAGAGCAAGTTAGCGTCGGCCTGAAATAAAAACGAAATAAAAATGAAATTCAATCGGGCCGGTGTCTAAACACGAGAGCGGCAACCAGGGCCGTGAAGGCCAATAACCCCAAGGCCACCACCGTGAAGCCATATTGGTGCTGGCCCATGGGGATGCCACCCACATTCATTCCAAAAAGGCCAGCGACCATATTTATTGGTAGGGCAAGAACCGTAACCATGGTTAAAGTGAACAAAGTTCGATTAGTGGCTTCATTGACTCGCGCCGAAAGTTCTTCTTGTAAAAGTTTCACCCGCTCAACCAATGAAGTCGAATCAACTACGGCTCCGGAAAATTCTTCGGCAGCTTCGCGCAGTCCTTGTAGATCTTCGCCCTTGATCCATTCCGGGGGGCGATTGAGAAGACGAAACAGGGCAGCGGGTTCCGGCGCCAGCAACCTTTGTAAACGGACCAAAACCCGGCGCAAGACCCCAAGTTCCCGTCGTTTCCCCAGTCCCCGTTCGGCCAGCAGATTATCCTCAATCGTATCGACTTTGGCCGAGGATTGGCGGACGATATCGACTAAAGCACCTGCCTGATTACGAAGTAGCTGACATAATAGATCGACCGGTGATTGGAAAAGCACTCCGGCCTTGACCATAGCGCGCAATTTATCCATCGAACGCAGGGGCTTCAACCTAGCGCTGACCAGAAGGTGCGGACCAATAAAAAGGGTGACGGTGGAAACGTCTTCGGGATCGAAGGTAAAGTCGAAAAGAATATCGTGGATCACGGCCACCAAGGCATTGCCGTCTTGCTCCAGCCGCGTTGAGCCAGTATTATCATGTAAAATGGAATAGAACGTATCCGGTAGATCGAGGCTTGAGCGCATCCAGCGTTCGGTTCCGGCATTGGCTAACGAGAAGTGGAGCCAGGCAAAACTTTGCGAGGGAAAACCTTCGGAACGGTTCAGCCAGCCGGTAATGGATGCGAAGTCAGCCGATTCGGCGACATTGCCGGATTCAAACAGAAAGGCATGAACCAGCCCGGACCGGTCCGAACCGTATTGCGGCCCCGAGGTTTCTTTTTGGGATGGATATTGGCTTTCATCTGGAGGCATGGTTTAGAAGAATAGCAATCGAGAAGGAATGCTTTTCCAGTAAATTTCCGCAAGGCTTGAAAAATTGTTTCAGTTGGATTTCAGAGAAGCCAACGGAGACTGGGGCGTGTCGATGATTTCACCATTGGGCTTCCAGAATTTCGCCTGATCATCGCGATACCCATCAGTGAAATGAATCACCGATTTAAGCTTTCCATTTGGAAACCAATCCATTTGGGCACCGAGTCTCTTTAACTTGGATTTGTTGACAGGCTATGAGGAGCAGGAAGGAGTAGAATAATATCCCCTTCGCAATAATTCTCTTTCCGGGAGTTCCAGCGAGACTCAAAGCGCAAATCATGAAACCTCCAACTTGAATCACATTTTATGCTCAATGGGTAGGAGCCCATGCTTATCCTTGAGAATTATACCCATGGCATATTACGGTTTTTTTTCAATTGGGTTTCAAATGCTTTTGCTTTTCTACTATCGGGGCTGGGGTTTTCATTTCCACACTTTGATTAGTCATGCCGGGTTTTGAGGTCTTTATGAAGTCGGAGTTTTGCAGGAATCCGGATCGATGGTCCAAGGATATAAATTCATCCTCCAGATTCACGTTCTGGGCGTTTGGATCAAGAATATGTGGGGTAACATAGATAACCAATTCTTGAGTGGAAGTATTGGCGCTTCGCCATGAAAACAAATATCCAAGCAAAGGAATGCTGCCCAAAATTGGAACAAAGGAACGGACATTGTCTTGAGTCGAATTGAGTAAGCCCCCTAAAGCTATGGTCTCTCCATCCATGAGGCTGACATTTGTATTGATGGAGCGATTGGTTACGCGTGGTGGGGTTTCACCATCACCAACTTCCGAGGTCTTGATGGAGGGAGAAATGGTAACATTCACCTCTCCATGCTTGGTAATCCAAGGAGTAATTTCAATGCTGATGCCATCGTCAATGGTCCGAAAGTCGTTGTTCTGAAAACCATCCTTGGTGACTGAACTGACCTTGTAGTAGGAGGTGCGACTGACCTTAAGATCCGCCTTATTCCCATTCAGGGTGGTGATCTTGGGCATGGACAATATTTTGGCTTTGCTCTTTGATTCCAAGGCCCGCAAATTCATATCGAAATTCGGGGGCTTTATTCCGATTGACGCCTGGAATCCATCCTTAGTCCATTGCCTAGTTATGCCGCTCATCGAACCGGTTATGTCGATGGATGGTTTCTGCTTGGACAAGCCATTTTCAATTCCGAATTCAGATCCTTGATTGCGATTATACTCTACGACGATGACTTCCATCAGGACTTGCGGGGTGCTGATATCCACCTTTGCCAAAAAGGATTTTACTTGGGCGATGTCATCGGCCATGCCTGAAATGAGCACCGCATTTTGTTCCTTTATGACCTTGATATTTTCGGGTGAAATGGATTTGGGTAGAATTTTCTCGATATTTTCCGCACGAATATGTTTGAGGTATACCAGATCCGCTTCGGAAAGTGCTTGGCCAGATGGGGTATTGGGATTGCGGTCTCCAATCAGGAGTGTGCCGTTTCTTCTTAGGAAAGCGTAGCGGGTTCCCAGCAGTAAAGCGGATAAGGCATCGTCCAGTCCGACCCCTTTGAATTGTGCCGTAACATTGCCACTGATATCCCCGATCAAGGTAAAATTCATGGCGGCTTGTTCAGCGATTTGGCTGATGGCATCGGTCAGAGAGGCATTGTTTAAATTGAGTGTTACCTTGCCATCATGGACATCGATATCGGCGCGGCCCGATCCTTGTCTAGTGAACCCTTGGTTTGACCGGGGATGGCGTACGGCTCCGTTTTGATCCGTCGGATCCCCGTTCTCAACGAGGTAAACCCCGTTTTTCAACCTAACGACAAAATTATTCGCTTCCATCAAGGCCTTGAAGCCGTCAAGCGGTTCCACATCCTTTAAGTGTCCGGTCACGTGTCCCACCAAATCTTGACCAGGTACGATATTGATGCGGGTCTTTTCTACAAACTCGCGAAGAAAATCTTTTGCCGGTCGATTTTGGACATCTAGGTTCATTAATTTCTCGTGGATTTCGAGCATGCTGAACGACGTTTCCCTCGTCTTGCGGATGCGATAGACATTCCCATCCACCAGCATTTCCAAACCATGGGATCGGCAAAGTTTTTCCACCCCTTCAATAACAGGGAGATTCTCCAAGTGAATAGTCACTTTAACGTCTCCGATATCTTTATCCGGAATTAAGCTGAGCTTAAAGGCCGTAGCAATCGCTCGTAGCACATCCAAGACAGGCTCATCAACATAATCGACATTAAGCATGGTCTCCGAGTTTTTGGCAGAGTTTTTAGTACGGTTTGCAGGGACTCGCAAACCATTTCCTGCTTTTTTTCCTTTGGCTGCATTGGCCTGATGGTTTTCTAATACTTCCTTTTCCGGTCCAGCGAGGCTGACATTACCGGTTGTTTCATCTGGACGAGGATGAGGCTGGAAGGGACGGAACCCATCGGCTCCCATTCCCGCTGCTGGCGGGGACGGATTATTCTCGGAGCTTGTAGGAGAAACAGACGTTTGGTCTTGGGGTTGAAATGCATTTGTTGGAAACGAAGCAACCGGTGCTTCATCCGCAAACAAAGGCAAGCAATAGAAGAACAAGGCAAGAAGCATCAAGGTCTTTTTCATATTGGGAGCCAATTTATCCTTTTCAATCCAAATGAAAGTTCTTTAGTTGGATGAAATAGGAGATAACTCGTCACCCATGGGAATTCATATTAAGGGACCAGAAGAGCTTCCATTTCCAGGCCTTCCTCGATCATTTCCTGTATTTCCGCCCTCGATGGGATTTCCGCTCCGGTATGCTTTTCATTGACATGGGCTTCAACGGCTTCTTGATTCAAAATGGCTTTAAGCATTTCTACCGCCGCTTCCCGGCTTTCAGCTTCAACTGGCATGATATCGCCGCAGGAACAGGTCATGGCATATTTGATAATCATGGTTTGCCTCCTTTAAATGCAATCCAAAATAAAACGGAATGGGGTTAGTCCCCCATTCCGAGCGTGTAAAAGGCCTATTTGGCCACCCGCATCATAAGTAATTGGCCGCGTTCGACCAACTCCGGATCCGGATTCACGCTATGCCCCTGCGCAACGATTAGGAAGTAATTGTAAGTGGCCGTATCGTATCCGGGCACACCTACAAATTGATCCGTTACTTCAATCACACCAGAGGACTCCTCATCGAGATTGTGGGGAGCTGTTGCTGGAATCCCATTGTCACCGAAGCGGGCAACATCGTGGCTGGCCAAAATGGTTAGTGCATCGGTATTGGGGTTGTACTTCCATACTTTACCATTATGAGCGTTGTTGCCTGGATCCTCACAGATAATGACATTGCCCTGAGCATCAACGGTGATATTGTCCATCATCTGCATGGCTTCGGTGCCGTCCAACATGGCCTCAATGGATCCACCGGTCAAGGGGTTGGTCACATTGTCAAAGGTAAGGCGCCAGAGGCGGCTGCGAGCGATGGTTGGGCCCTGTCCGTCCTTGACTTGGTCGAACCGGTCGGTGGTGACGAAGTAGAAGCGATTGGGGTTCACGGTATCCCAGGATCCATCTTCCGGACGCATAAAATTCGTGCCTGTGGGATCGGTGGTCGGAACCAAGTTGAAGCGGGTTCCTGCCGTTGGGACAGAGTCGCGCACATCCGTGGTATATCCGGCAACTGCGATCGCCATGTTCAGGCCGCCATGCAGGCCTGCGGCTACGGGACCGGCATCCTTGGTTTTTTCAGCACCATGCACATAGAGTTTGCCTGGAGTGGTATCGTCCATGGAGATCACGATGGTGCGATCTTGAGAGACGGGGCTGGCGACGCTGTTCTCGAAAGCGATTCTTCCCAAAGCGGGCAATTCGAAGGAGGATCCGGACAATGGGCCAGAGACGATATGCCCAATGGCACGGCCGCCGGCGGTTTCCTCACCGTTCATGAAAATACGCCCATCTGAATAGCCCTTATCCGTTGCGACATTATAGAATGCGGAGGGTTTGGCCAGATCGGCTGCGCAAAAGCGATTGAATGCCGTGGTTCCCGGTGACCAAGTATCGGTGGCAGGGTTGTATAGGTAAACGGTCTTCATTTGATCCTCACCACGCAGAACTTTTAGATCGCTCTTACGTACGCGCCACCGGGAGACAAAAGCGCCGATGCTGCCATGGGCGCGGACGGTTCCCTTGGTATTGCCCAGTTCATGGTTCATCAATACGGTGATGGTGCCATCGCCATTGTCGAAGGCGCCTAGGCCATCGGGAAGACCGACCATGCGGTAATTGGTATCCGCCGCAGTGGCAGGATTGTTCTTTCGGACCACATCGCCGACGGTTAACAAGGAAGTGAATTCGACGGTTCCATTCGCTGGGGTAAGATAAGGTGTTTCGGTGCTGCTGGGACCGGTGGAGGCATGCGCACAGACTGCAAGCATCAGTCCCATAGGTAAGCCAAAGAAATACGATTTAAGGGTTTTATTCATGGTTTATATCCTTTTTTAGATTTTCCGAGGCAGCTTTTACTGCTGTGGATAAGAAGTTATACGAGCTTCATTTCAATTGTATTATCGTGCTGTTTATTTTCAGGACACAGTTCGATTACAAATCTGAATAGACGCGTAGGAACATTTTTAACACTTAGTTACAGGATTTTATTCATAATGTTTCCTCCGGAGTTTTGGACTTACTGAAAAGTGTATATCGTGATTAAAGCTGCATCCCACCCTAATTCAACATGCATTCATATTTCCGATTCGACTTTATGTCAGAGGGATAGAAAAAAAATATGAATCGAAACAAAAACGAAATATTTGGGTTGGAAATTTCATTTAATTGTAATCAAATAGAAATATAATCTACGATTTTCTGAAACTACCGAAAGTTAAGGTTTAACAAAACCCAGCGCTGCAAGGAAAATATATGAAGTGGACACTACTGTTTTTGATCAGCTTGAACATACCGATTTCTGAAATCCATGCCCAAGGAACATGGTATCTTCCCGGCCCCAATGGGAAGAGTATTATTCCTTATTCCGGATGTTTTATCGATGCTCAAACGGGATTCGCAGTCAAGAATCCAAATCGACTCGATACTGCCGATGCGATCCAAAAAACTATTGATGGAGGAGCCACCTGGACATCCTTGTCCAGCGGTCCTGCTATTCCGCTACGGTCTATCCATTTTCCCCGTTATAATCTTGGATTCGTGATGGCGGCTAATGGAACAACCTTGCTCAAAACCAAAGACGGTGGAATGCACTGGGATCGATGGGAGGCGGATCAACACTTGGATAATATCCGGTTCATGAGTGATAGCATTGGCTATGCCTTGCCCGATCGAGGTGGCTTCTTGAAGTCCGTTGACGGAGGGAAAACCTGGAAAACAATTTCCTTGGGAGGAGTGCAACCCGATTATTTTTATTTTGGCACGGAAAGAGACGGTTTTATTGTTCCCCGCAACACTAGGGTTTCTTCAGATAGCAGCCTTGCGAAAACAAAAGATGGGGGAGCGACTTGGACGTGGATCTCGGGAGTCCCAAAACTGGAAGAGATGGCCTTTCTGAATTCGGATAGTGGATTTGCCACTGGATCTCAAACCATGACCGCTAGCTCACAAAATGGCTTACCCCAAGTCATCAAGGGTGTTTACAAAACCACGGATGGAGGCAAGACATGGAAGGTTGTACTGAGCAACCGGGTGGAAGAAACCGCCCCATTCTGGGAATACCAAAGGCCGGTCACACTCTCCTCAACTCTGGGTTATGTACTCGCCAACAAGGCAAGTAATTCCGGCCCTTCCCTAGGTTCCAGGATTATGAAAACCGAAAATGGGGGAATATCCTGGACCATCGACTATGAAACATCGGATATGCACCTTTTCAGTCTTCAGTTTCCGGAAGTAGGAACTGGGTTTGCAAAGGGTTCTGTGGTGCTAGGAAATGCGGATTTAGATAGGGCGGTCCTGATTAGGTATAGAGTGAATCTAGTCACCTCGGTTATGCCTCAGAAACATTCATTGCCAATCTTGCGAATAGGAAAAGGAAGGTTCACCTATGGTGACCATACAGATTTTAACGCTGCGGGACGCTCCCTATCCTCGTCCACTTCATCACCCAAAGCTATACCCTTCACGGCAATAATCCCATGACTATTGTGGCGGCCTAGGTTTGTGATTTCCAAGCTCCGAGCGGGTCTAAGTTGTTTTGAAAACAAAAGGTGGGCAAGCAAGCTCAATGTTCCCGGTCTCCACGTCTAGACGGCAGGCACTCCTTCGGGCTTTTCCACTGGTGGTTTTAGGAAGCCCAAAAGGCCGAAGACAATACCAGGCTGCAAGTTGAATATCGTGTTTTTCTGAAACTATTCCCCGGACCTTTGTCGCTAGAGCTAACCAAGTTTCGTCCGTTAGTGGCATGCGAATTTGCTCACGTTCAATTTCCGATACCAAGGCTAAGTTTTCCTGTCCATTCACGAGTATGGAAATTGCGGCAGATCCATTTTTACGAATCATGGGGTGCGATTGCTCCACGCTGCGTTCAATATCCTGAGGATAGTGATTCCGACCACGAATGATGATGAGATCCTTCATGCGGCCCGTGATGAATACTTCCTTTTTGGTTAGGAACCCAAGGTCTCCAGTGCGAAGAAAAGGACCTTCACCGTTTGAAGTCCGGGCCTGAAATTGGGCTTCAGTTTCCATCGGCTTTCCCCAATAACCTTGGGCGATATGCGGCCCTTTGATCCAGATTTCCCCTAGCTTGTTTTCACCTTGATCCGTTTGTGTGTCGGGATCAACGATCAGAATATCTGATCCATTTGGCGCAAAGCCATTGCTGACGAAAACGGTTGCGTCCGGGTCTGATGGCATAGATGTTTCAATACGATTTTCACGAAGGGCTTTGGAAGAAATGCTTAGACGAGGTGAACTATTTTGGGCGTCACCGCCGGACGTGATCAAGGTCGTTTCCGCCAGGCCATAGCAAGGATAGAACGCGCTTTGATTGAAACCATAAGGGGAAAAGGTTTTGGAAAAAGCGTCCATGGTAAGTGCGCGGATGGGTTCAGCTCCAGTGAAGGCCAGCTTCCAGGAGGATAGATCAAGTCCTTCAGAAATTCCTTTAGCCGCTGCTTCGACGCAGAGGTCATAACCGAAGTTAGGACCACCGCTCGTCGTGATTTTGTGTTTTGAAATGGACTGTAACCATTTTAGCGGCCTTTGTAGGAAAACCAAGGACGGCATAAGGAAGCATGGCGCACCAAGATAGAGCGGTTGCAGAAGGTTGCCGATGAGACCCATATCATGGTAAAGGGGTAACCAGCCTAGAACGCGTGTTGATTCATCATGCTTGAAATACTGTTGTATCATCCATTGGTTCTGAAGGATATTACCGTGACTGACGGCCACTCCCTTTGGCTCCGAAGTAGAACCGGAAGTGTATTGCAGAAAGGCTATGGTACTGGGTCCGATCGCGGGCCGAAGCCAACTTTCGGCCATGGAGGCATAATTGGAGGGCAAGTCCATGTCAGATCGCGACCAGGCCATCTTTTCAAGGATGGGATGGGTAGGCAATTGTCTTTGGATTAAATGCCAAAGGGAATCGCAGGTGAGCGCCCCGGAGATTTGCGCATCCACGGCCAATCCCCGTAAATGGTCTGGTGCACGATTGGGTCGCGGAGGATAAGCAGGTACTGCGATCAGACCCGCATAAAGGCATCCAAAGAATCCGCAGACAAATTCCAGACCGGGAGGATAAAGCAGCAGGACTCGATCACCAGCCTCCAATCCCATGCGGGTCAGCATATAAACGGCCAAGGCTCGGGCACGAAGATCCAAGCCGAAATAGGAGATGGTTCCATCCAAATTTCCAGAAGGCGCCACTTCGAGTCCATCGGCCAGCCAACTATAGGCTGAACCTCTGGGATTCAAGCGGGCTCGCAGCTGTAGCAGATCCACCAAAGTCGAGGGTAACTCGGTGCGGGTGAAAGGATATTCAGACCACAAAATCAAGTTCTCCATCAGCATAGCTGACATGACGGAAACAGGCTTCCTGAGAAGCAGATGGCGGGAGCCCGGGATGATTGGGGCTCGCCATAAAACGAAAAAATGCAGATTGGAGCCAATAGCCATGCCGCCTAAGATGCTTCCTCCAAGGTGACGGTTGACTGGAGGCTAGGCAATGGATGACCTGAGCTTTTTGCATTCGGAATGTGGCTTCAACGGCTTGGAGCAGGGCCGTGGTGGCATTCGGCTGGTCGGGCCGGGCTAAAAGATCCACCAGAAACCCCCGACGTAAGCCTCGCTTTTCCGCCAGGCGTGTCACCGCGTAGCCGACCAACGTCTCTCCATTGCGGGCTAACAAGATTTGGTAACTGAATCCCGGACATTTCAAAAAACGCCAGCGGAGAAATCGTCTATCTCGCTGAGTCATTAAACTCAGGCCGCGGCCAGGAACATTTGGAACAAGACCCTGGTGAACAACGCAGGCCCATAAATCATCGCATTCCTCCGGGAAGTCGGTTGCTTCCTTGATGGAAATGTCTTGATAGGTGGGTAATGAAAATCGCAGGGACAATTCCACCAGCATCCAGATGGGAGAAAAAACGGTTAGAATGGGATGCCAAACTTTGGGCCGCAGAGCTTGGATATCAAGGATCCTTGTATAAATTGCCGGCTGCCCCAAGTCCTTGCTCCCAAGATGCTTCCAAAGTGCAGCGGAAGATTTGTTTGGCATTCCGATCAATAGCTTTGGTAAATTGACCATGGTCTTGGCGAGTGGAATGCCAATCCCGCGATGGGCCGGATGAACCAGGAAATTAAGGACGCAGAACATGGGAATTTCCTTCCCTTGCCATAGTCCCGGCGTGGGAAATGCTGAGAGGAATCCAATTACCTTACGATTGGATTCTGCGACTAGTAAAATAGGTGGTTCAGAAAAAGGATGATCTATGAGTAACCAATTCCATCTTTCTTCAAAAGCCTGGCCCATGGATGGCCCAAAGGTTTCCGAAAACAAAGCAAGCACCGCGCCCTTGTCTGATGGACGAAATTCTCTGACCAAACCGGAGGCTCGGGCATCGCCTGGCATGGGAGCCACCAAATCACCGAGGGTAGGATTCACGTTGAGGCTGAAGTGGAAACAGAAACGGGTTTCTGATCTTGACTTGTGCCTACTGATAAACCCGCTTCAACAGCCAGTTGATCGGAAAGTTCCATGACGTTGGGAAATTCCCACATGATGGTTGGAGAAAGCTTTAGTTTCATCCAATCCTCCAAGTCGGCCGAAAATTGGACGGCCTGCATGCTGTCGAATCCAAGTTCGTTAAATGGACGGGCGGGATCCAAAGACTCAGGAGATATGGAAAGGGATTTTGCGAGGTGAGTCACAACAAAATTCCGAATATCCTCTACGTTAACAGGACCGGGTAGTCGCTTGGCTTTTGTGGTGAAAATGGCGCTGATCTTGCCTGACAAATTCATGAGACTGCCTCTTGAGTTTAGCGGTTAAAGTTCAATGATACCGGCCGAGTGCTTGGCCTTGGCGATAGCGGACGGGGACGGTGTCTTTACATTCCAAACTAAGCCACAAATGCGTAAAATGCGGATCACGTCGGCGGCGAAATCGGGTTCCCACCAACGGACGCGATGGTTGGCGGAATTGGGAAAGGCATGATGATTATTCTGGAGACCTTCACCGAAAGCGACCACGGCAACAAAATAGTTATTGCAACTTCGATCACGTGTCGCAGCGGCAAAGGGACGGGTTCCGAACATATGGCTGATTGACCCCACGAACCATAAGGCATGATCCACCAGGCATATACGCACGATGCCGCCCCAAAGCAATCCATATAGGGCGCCAATCCAATTTCCCGTTGCCATCCAAGCTATCAAGGTTGGAATGACTAAACCTAGGGACAGCCAAAGGAAGTATGTGCGGTGCATGAAAAACAAACGGCGATCGCGAAGTAAGTCTGGTGCAAAGTGAGCCCAATTGGTGATTTCCTTTGACAGCATCCACCGGATATGTCCGTACCAAAAACCCTGCAACTCGCGCTTCCACCCCTTTCCCTTGACCAGGTTCGGAGAATGGGGGTCCCCTGGGCCATCGCTATGGCGGTGGTGGCGGCGATGAACGGCCACCCACCAGAACAAAGGACCCTGACCGGCCATCGATCCCAATATGGCTAGGCCGATACGCATGGCCGAACTTGTTTTAAATGAGTTATGCGCAAAATGTCGGTGGAATCCCACATTGATCCCGAGCATGGTCAAGCAATAAAAGCTAATGAATAAAATAAATTCGAGATTCGAAATACCCCTGTAAAAGAGCGAAGCAATGGCGTAAACGGTAGCCAGGAATGGGAGTGTGATCACGGTACCGGCGGTTAAAAGAATATTTCGGTGGGCCTTGGGGCTAGCAATGCTTACCGGCACTGGCCCCCGTTGGCTTACGGGGCCGGATTCTTGGATATCTACAATACTCATAGCATAGCCTTCAAGTTACGTACTCGCGAACATCAGTAACTTTTGCAGCTTGGCGGCGGGCCTCAATGGCGGAAGCTGTGGGCTTTTTCAAATGATGGACTAAGCCTACAAATTGGAGACCTTTCACGATCATGCCGGAGCAATCAAGCTGCCACCATGCGAATTGGTTATCGGCGGTGGAGGGAAAGGCATGGTGATTATTATGCCAAGAACCTCCCAAAGAAGGCAGTGCAAGCCATGCGACATTTGCCGCAACACCCTTGGCAGCAAAAGGACGGCTTCCGAAAATATGGCAGGCACTGTTGACGGCCCAGACTGCATGATGAACAAGAAAAATTCGCGCCAATCCTCCCCAGATAAAACCTTCCCAAGCCCCGGCCAAAGCATTCCCTTTAAGACTATACTCCACTAGAGCTCCAATGGACGCCGGCAAAGCTAACCCCATGAAAACCCAAATACCGTAAGTTTGGTTGAGAGAGAATAACCGTCGATCCTTAAGCAAATCAAGGGCGAAGCGATTCCAATCCACTTGATCAGGCTGGATGAGCCATCCGCAATGTCCATGAAAAAATCCCCGCACTCTTCCAAGCATTCCCGGACCCATGCTTTGCGGCGAATGCGGGTCACCTTGTTCATCGCTAAAAGCATGATGCTGTCTATGCGTGGCCGCCCAGAAAAAGACTGGACCTTGAGCGGCCATGGATCCAAGGACGACAAACAGATCGCGTAAGGGCGTAGTATAAGCGCCATGTGAGATAAGTCGATGGAATCCAGCCTCAATTCCGAATAGGGTGGAAAAATAAAGAGTTCCAAGGAGCATGAATTTCCAGGGAACAAATCCTGTTAAAACAAGATCCGCTCCTGCCAAAAGGAAACCCAGGGTAGGAATCGTGATCACGGCAAGGGCAATCCGATATCGGATCCGGCTCGTATTCAGCCTATCTTGATCAGCCGCCCGTGGCTTAACGGGGCTAGTCAAGTGGGCAACAACTTGGGGTGGCGTCATGGTTGCCTTTTCAATAACCCTTGGCGTCATAGGATCGAGGTCTCCGTCGATTTGACAATTAAAAATTGTCCGTAAATAGTCCCTGCTGGTCTTTGAGCGTGATTCGCCAAGGACAAAGAAGTCTTATATCTAACTCAAAATCTATTGTCGGATGTGTCTGAATTCAAATAGAAATAGGATTGAAAATCATTTGAATACAAGGGAGGTTGAAATGAAAAGGAAATCTCTACTGTATTCAATCGAAATTAAAAGTCACCATATTTTTCTGTAAAATGCTTATATCTGCAAGCGCCATTTTTGAACTAAGCCAATGGGAGTCCTTCATGAAAGTACCAAATCACTTAGTTCCAATACTTTCGGCGGCTGCAATGATTTCATGCTTTAACATTGGCGTTTTACATGCTCTACCCATAATAAATATTCCCGTTAAATTCCATACTGGCACCGTTCTCGCTGAGCCGATTGTGGTGAATACTCGGCTAAACAAGAATAGGATTTGGATTTTGAATGGGTTTACCATAGTCAAGGCGGGCGTTACTCTGACCATTGAGGCGGGCACCACCATCCAGGTCAGTACAACCAACCGTGCGACTTTGCTTGTCGATCGCGGAGCCTGGCTTATCGCTGCTGGCACAAAAGACCAGCCAATTACCTTTCGAAGTGAAATTGGATCGGAATGCGGAACCTGGGGCGGAATAGTTCTCTTGGGCAGGGGAATCAGCAACCAAGGGGGTAACCTTCAGTACGAAGCTTTGGATTGGGCCAGATTTGGTAACAATAATAATGACGATTCCTCCGGAGTGCTGACCTACTTGCGTCTTGATTGACTAGGATTTCCAATTGCCATTGACCGGGAATTAAATGGAATAACTTTTTGCGCCGTGGGCCGTAGAACCGTGATTAACCATATCCAAGTTAATC
Organism: Fibrobacteria bacterium; assembly: GCA_043766615.1. Taxonomy (GTDB): domain Bacteria; phylum Fibrobacterota; class Fibrobacteria; order UBA11236; family UBA11236; genus Chersky-265. The sequence goes on from JAYUHW010000039.1 coordinate 28,303, forward strand.
GAGCAGACGACGAAGGTATGGAATTCTTTGGAGGCGCAGCTAATGCCGACCACCTTGTAGTGACCAATCAAACGGACGATGCCTTTGATATCGATCATGGTTATGGCGGCACAATTAATTATATGATTGGCATTCAAAGGACCGAAGCACCAAGACCAAGACAACCCGGCATCAGCTTGGCTTTTTAACCCGTCGGTGATTTCGGCATAGAATGCAGCAGCTCACAAGGCGGAAACAGACCCCTTTCAAACCTTCATTGGTCGTATATCACTTTGATCGACAATGGTAGGTATGATGGGGCGATTGATTTCAAGGAAGAATGCGCGGGAACCTATGAGAAAATGGTTGTCGTGGCAGGAGGAGATTCTTTAGACAGCGCATCTGGCTGGGGCTTCCGGATCCAGGGCGATCTCACTGCCGCCAATATTGCTGCGCCCACGCCCCTATTGGAACTCAAAGATGTTTTCCTAACCGGCAAATGGAAGAAATTATATCAATTCTCAGGACTCACTGCTTGTTGTACCGAATTGGAAAACCAGATTGGATTTCTCTCAAAAACTCTCAATGACAAGGTTAAAAATTATCCTTACGCAAGTGAAAACAGCTATGGCCTATATCAGGATTTATCACCTTCAAATCCTGATACCATTACTATTCCCCCGGTCGATCCAAGCGTTCGCTATCTCAGTTTCCAGTCGGCGGGTGGTCGGGATTCACTGGGAGCGCCACGAATATACCGGCCTCTTGATTTCGATATGGCAATTTTCCAAAGTGCGCCGTTAAATGGACGACTCAATATCTCTGCCTGCCAGTCCTTTCTGGATGATGTGGAATACAGCTCGGTGCTTCAATCCAATATTTTGCCATGGGGAATTATTCTGTCCAATGGAGATCGGGTTTACCCTGTTCTTAGCCAGAGTGATTTCAAACTTGGTCCGGTGGGAGTCCAAAAAATACGTCTTAAATTAGTGCTCATGTTTCGTCGCGCACTGTATTACCATACTTAGGCCCAAAAATCCCACGCTCGCATGCCTTTCCTGATTTGTTCAGGTACAGCTACGTGCGACTTTTCTGGCCCCATATCTTGCCCTTCAAATACAGGTGTCATAACGCTCACCCTACCCACACTTCGTATTAAACTGTAATGTCGGAACAAGCACTTAAATGATATTCCAATTCAAAAATTATTTTTTCCATTCGCGTCTCTAATACTATTGAGTGTGCTGAGTCTATTTAGGCTGCCGATTCAATTGATCTACGGTATCCTTAATCGCGAGGTAGTGGAAATGCATTTCCTCGGAGGAAAGCGCGCGATCCCAGAGCTTGAGATCGTCCATGGCAGATCCAGGGGACATATACCCATTCAATCCACCATTACCATATCCATATCCGACGCGGAGTCTGAATACCAGATTGGGCAGGTAGGGCTTAGTTGGCACAGCCATCATCTCTTCGCCGTCGATATACACCTTGTCAAATCCTGCATCGTTGAGGACTCCGGCGACAATGTGCACTGTGCCGCTTGCCAAGGCCACCGGCGAAATGCATTCGTTCCAAATCGGGGAAATATCCTGGTTTCCGGTGGCGAATTCCAAGTTGCGATTCTCATTGAAGAAAAGCGAATAACCCCGGGCCAGGGACAGTCCCATATCGTGCCCGTAAACGTTATATTGGGCGATGAATGCACTCGCTTGGGGAACCGATACAACCGCTTCAATGGTGAGACTAGGGAAATTGAAAGCGCCTTTGGAACTGATCACTTCAGCTTCAAAGCCAGTGTCGGCGAAGCGAATGGCTTTGCCGGATACCCCCGTGATGGAAACTAACGCCTCGGGCTTTTGCAGTATTACCAACTTATGATTGCCCGAACCTGAATCATCTGCAAAAACCCCCGCGTTGCCTGAGTCGAATGACCAATGCCCTACTGGGCCTTGTGCCCCTGCAATTGCCCAAATCGCCAATACCAGTATGATTGAAATCCGCATGTTTGTCTCCAAATAAAAGTGAGTGTGATTAATAAATCTATTTCTATGCAGGGACAGTAACGGTGACAAACTTGTTACCGCAAAGTTGCAATTCTAAGCAATGTGATATTAACGAAAAAGGGCTTCGATTGACCTATTCGCCGATTTAAAAAATGAAGTCCGCTCTTACCTGAGCGTCCGTGCCTTAATAGTCTCCACCTGGCCGCCGTGCCACCCATTCTGGCTTATCTTGTACTTGGGGCAAAGAGTCGGGGCGATCGATTCGCAAAGGATCATCCGTAAGCGAGCGCATGAAAGCAATCAGGTCGTGCTTTTCCTTCGCCGTGAGATGCAAAGAATCGGCCGGCAAGGTTTGGTTCGGAACCTTGAGTCCCAATCCAGCGCCACCTCCGGCATCGTAGAAATCTACCACGCTCTCCAGATCCGGGAATCGCCCATTGTGCATATACGGTGCGGTCAGTGAGACATTGCGTACTGTAGGGGTCTTGAAGGCGCCTACCCAAGCCTGCGCTGGCCGAACCTTGTATCGGCCCGAATCAGAATCCAGGCGAGGTCGGCCGGTATCGGCTAGTGATCCAGCGGGCACGCCCAATACTTCGGATTCGGTTTCGCGGTAGATTGGGGGCACGGTGCCGTTGAAGGTGGGTGGGAAATGGCAGGTGCCGCAACCCGCCTTGCCCATAAATAGGTTGAAGCCGCGTTTGGCCGCGGGATTCAGGGTGTCCCGTTCGCCGCGCACATAGCGATCGAATGGGGAATTCCAACCCGCCAAGGATCGCACGTACTGGGCCAGAGCCGAAGTGATGTTCGCCTCATTAATCGGATCCGTTGCAGTCCGAGGGAAGGCCTGGGTAAAGGCGTTCACGTAGTCCGGGAGTGATTTCAATTTGGAAGCAATGGCGTTAAATGATGTGTTGAACTCGGCGGCTCCCTTCACCACATGGCCTACCTGTTCCTCCAGGATCGGCGCGCGCAAATCCCAGAACTGTGCGCGCTGATAGGCCGCGTATACAAGGCTCGGCGCGTTGCGTGCACCGCTCGGGGAAGTCGAATCGCCACCGGCCCGGAAGCCGGCGCTTTTCGACTGGTGTTCGGCATAGGCGATTTCCGGCCGATGGCAAGAGGCGCAGGCGCGTCGGTTGTCTCCTGAAAGCAGAGGATCGAAGAAAAGTTGCCTCCCCAGCTTTTCCCCAATCACGGAGGGTTTTTCACGCAAGACTCCTTGGTAGTCGAGGGCAAAGAAATTTTTGTCTAGGAATGCCGGATCGAAAAGCCCGCGGGCAGCAAGAGAAACGGCGCGCTCGGGAATGTCGCGTTCGCGCCGAGCTCGGGATTCACCAGACAGCGGCGCTCCCCGGCCAAGCTTCAAGGCGGCGCGGGCGTGGGCCATGGCGGCGTGCAAAGGGTTTCCTTGGCGGCGGAGAAATCCGATGCGATCGAATGTGGAGAAATTCTTGGCTGACTCAAGTTCTCGGGCCGCCACATCCAAGCGATGATCCAGGGTGGCGAAGACTCCCGGCTCGGCGGCTTCAAGTTTCCGGCGGTAGCAGGCGGGAAAGGATCGCAAGGACCGAAGCGCGGTTCCCGACTCCGCCAAACCGCGGCCTGAAACGGGACTGTCGAAGCCGGACAGACCCAAGGTAAGCACGCGGATGACCTCATTTTCCGCCGCCTCCCATAGCAAGGCATCTTCAACCGGGGTAAAGCGCAACAATCCCGAGAGCTGATCGGCGGTGAAGATCAAATGCGTGAGCGATAGCCCTACTGCGGCACGACTCGGAGACGCACCATAGATTTCCTTTTCTAACACTTGCAGGCCTTGCGGCGTCTCGGTTTCAATCTCCGAAGGCTCTTCATCCTCGACAATCTCGAAAGGCGCGCCATTGAAGGCCTCTAGGCATTCCGGATGCAGGGTCTCGGTGGCCGCCTCCAAACCTTTGTAGGCCATGCGCAAGGTATTCAATTCAGCCTTCAGTCGGGCGGGTCCGAAGCGGGTGCTGTCGGCATCAAGATCATGTTTCCATTTGGCGGCTTGCGTGCGGAATACGGCGATGGTGCCCAGTACCCAAGCGTTCGCGCGTTCGGTCGGGGACGAGGAGGACGAAGAGGAGGGGGAAGGGGGGACGGCTGCGAAAACGAAGGCTGCGGCGAGGGTTAAGCTCACGGGAAGAAAATGCATCATTAAAATTTAGCAATCCCATATAAGCGCTTTCCCCTCTCAGGTGCCTGAGATAAGGGAAAGCTAGTGGCTGAAGAGGAAACTTGGTCTTCCTTATGGCAAGATAACTGGAGCACCTTCTTGAGTAGTGCCGAAATGATCATTAAAGCCGAAAGGCTTGAGGATGGTTTTGCCACTCCTATAGACTTCTACTCTGACCCAGGCATAGTAGCGGTCAGTGACGGAAAGGGTAACGTCGGTAGGCTTGGCTTCAAAAGGCGAGCCACCTGAACCAACGAGCACCTGCCAAGCCGCACCTTTGGGCTGCATCATATTGTAGACATGTTCATGACCACAGAAATAGGTAGCGCCATAAGCTTCGATCAGATTCCAAAAAGCATCGCGGGAAACCAAATCGACATCTAAGCCGGCTGGGGAGGCTGGCAGAGTAGATGCGGCTCCATAGTAATAGGTATACGCTGGCTTATGACCAAAAACAAAAAAGTGGGTGGCACCGCGAGCCTTGGCATCGGCCAAGTCTTTGGAGAGCCAATTCGTTGGAGCATGAGCATCTTTGCCGAAGGCATCGGTATTGATAACCGTGAAGTGAGAGCCACGTAAATCAAAGCTATAGGATAGCTTGCTTTGGTTGGAAGTTATTCCGTCCAATGAGTCGCGGTTATCGCCAAAAGCAGGATTGGAAGGTAGTTCACCAAAGATGCTTTGAAAGCGTGGAGCATCCAGCATTAAATCGCCCATATTTGCGCGCCAAGCATTTTCATTCACTACTTGAGCCTTTTTACCACCGGCCTTCCATTGCGTTTCATGATTACCGGGCACTGGGAAAATATAGGTTCCATTTTCAGGTAAATGGGAAACCATGCCTCTCCAGAAGGCATATTGCTTATAAGCGGTAACCAGGTCCGATCCAAGTATCCCATCAATCGTAGTCGTGACGGGTGGTAGTATGTCATTTCCATAGCCATGAATCATGTCACCATTGAAGAAAAGCATATTATTCTTCTGGACCGAGATTGCGATCATCATGCGAGAAACAGCTTTGGTGTTCTGCAACCAGATGGAGTCTTGTCCATAGAGCGGAGCCGTAGTAGCGTCAAAGGTGACGGGGTCCTGTCTGGAATCCCCGACGCTTGAAAAGGAAAGCACAAGTGAGTCTTCGAGTACTACGGCCGATGCCGGCTGATAGGCTAACGATGCAACCGCTACTGCGGATGCTAATTTTAGGGCCGATTTTCTTATTTTCATGAGTACCTCCTGGGATGAATGGAGGTGAGAACTTACCGTTTACGAAATACAATTCTATTTCGATTTGATTCCATAAGTAGATCTTGGTGAATACCGTTGATGACAAGCCTAAGATAAAACGGACTGGCCTGCCAATGGGATGGGTTAATATCAACCTTATGCATGCCGGTCGAGAGTTTGCCATTAAAGAGTGTCAAGATGTTTGTTCCGTTGAGGTTAAGAGCTTCTAACCGCACCACTCCCGGATAGGGCAAGTTTAAAAAAACCGATCGTCCAGAAATTAAGACATTCACTAACCGGCTTTTGATACCTTGGCCAAGATCGGGCGTTTTAGTTTTCCCACTACCTACGGACATTTTCGGAATATCTCGCATCCAAACGCCGTCGCCATTAGTCCCGCAAAACAGCTGAGTTCCATTTTGTACAAGAAAACTATTGCCTGTATATTCTGGACCCAATTCAAAATTCGCCCAAATGTTCGTCTTTAACGAAGCGCGAAATACTTGGTTATAATTGGTACCTGCAAATATTTCATCGCCGATAATGACAAGTGATCGGATGCTTGAATTGGTAAAACCGTCACCCATGGTTGCCCACGTTTCCCCATGGTCGGAAGACCGAAATACATAACTATTTTCCGTACCCGCAAAAAGTCCGCTGTCTCCGGCTATCAGCACCGTCGTATGCATATCTACCAAGCCTTTGTTCACGGGAGCCCAGGTTGTTCCCATATCTAAAGATTGGTAAATCCCGAAGCCAGTTCCAGCGAAAAGTTCTGTACCCAGGGAAGCAATCGAATTGATTGCTTTTCCTTCCAGCGGACCTAGTAGGGGCAGCCAAGTTACTCCTGAATCCTTGGAACGATACCCACCCACTGCCGTACCCGCAAATAAATAGGTTCCATTTGCGCCCAAAGAAAGAATGTTCTTATTGATCAATCCTGCATTGGCTGAAATCCATTTTGCTTCCTTTTTGAAGGAAAGATAAATGCCTTGGTCCGTTCCAGCCAAGACCATATCGTGGGTGGCCAAAAGAGTTCGAATTGCAGATGAGGGTAGCCCGTCTTCAAATTTAAGCCATGTTAATCCGCCATCCGTCGATTTTGAAATGGACTTAAAACGTCCGGCAAAAAGCAAATCACTATCTCCGAGCATGGCGGTGATATAGGTATTGGCTAAGCCATTGTTACTCGATTGCCAAGTTACGCCGTAGTCACGCGAAAGGAAAATACCATCATAGGTGCCAATAATCAGGGCCCCGGATATTTCTCCATAGGAGGAAACGTAGACTCGATTGGGCAATCCGGTAACTACCGGAAACCAGTTTGACCCTGAATCAGAAGAAACAAACAAGCCTATGCTCGTACCGGCAAAAAGATTGGTTCCAAGTTGGGAGAGTGAGAAAATAGAGGCATCTCCAAGGCCGGCATTCACGGATTTCCAACTATCCCCATAGTCAGAGGAGCGGTAAACCCCAGTTCTGGTTCCTGCAAAAATTGATCCGTTTTCGCTTACAGTTAAGGATTGGACGGCGATATCATTGGTCTTCATCCAGGTGTCGCCATTGTCGATTGATCGAAAAAGTCCTGATTCAGTCCCCGAAAAAAATCGGTTTCCCGTAATTAATAATGAGTTGATATGGGACATGGCCATCCCCTTGGTTAAGGGCGTCCAAGCATCCCCTTGTGTGTTGGAACGAAAAATTCCGTTGCCCGTCCCAATGTAAATTTCCGTTTGAGTCTGTCCGAAACAATAAACCGAAGAATCCGTTAAACCTGAATGAATCCTTGACCATGAATGGCCCCGGTCTTGTGACCTGAATAAACCTTTGCTGGTACCTGAAAAAAAATACGTCCCTCTGAGGGCTAGTGAAAGTACGTATGCATTTTCCATTCCCGATTTAATCTTGCTCCAGGATTCGCCTTTATTTGAGGAGAGGTACATGCCCTTTCCGGTTCCAACGAGAATATCACCGTCACCGACGACCAAGGATGAAACATTGGCTCCCTGAGGTCCACTTGTTTGAGCCCATTCTGCGCAGCAAATGGTCGGGGAGGAAATTTGCCAAAGGCAGAGAACCAAGAGTTTGGAAAATATCTTGCCTGGATTTGATCTTGTTTTCATGTGGCACGGAAATTTAGGCAATGTTCCTGACCTTAAAGATTTAGTTCATGTTACAAAGTGGAAGCTGAAAATTTGTTGTTGTCGAAAAATTCACACCAGAAAAAAAGTGAGGCTTGAATCAGGCTCTTGTTTTTCATCGTGTTTCAATCGTGTTAACGGCTATCACGTTACATCAATGTTTCTGAGTGTTTACGGATGTGTTGGAAAAACCTGTTTTAACCATTAAATGACGGTAGTTGGCTTTCCAACGTATTAAATCATCTGGAGGATTTTATAAAATTTACCAACAGTTATGGCAATATGCCCCAAGAAGAAAGCCTAGGCGGTAAACGATGGATAGGATGGAAATTTACCTCGCTTATGCAGCCGCCTTCATTTTGGCAGGGATAGTGACCATTTTTAGTTCTCCAATCGCGATCCGGCTTGCCTTTCATTTTGGAATTTTGGATAAACCGGATCAACGGAAGGTCCACTCAAAGGCGATTCCAAGAATGGGTGGCCTAGCAATTTTTTCAGGAATATTAATCACCATCTTGATACTGAGTCTTGTTTCGCAAACCATTCGAGACCTAATAATTCCCCATCACAAACCATTTGTTTTTCTTGCGAGTGGTGCCACCTTGATGTTTATTCTTGGCTTGGTAGATGATATACGCGGCCTTTCTCCCCGGACAAAATTGGAATTTCAAATACTAGCAGGAATGTTGGCATTTTATGGCGGATTCCAATTTCTACTTGTTCGAGGAGCAGCATCGGGAATCAGATCCAGCGAGGTTTGGACCATACTTGGAATTATTTTGACTGTCTTCTGGACCGTGGGAACGACGAATGCCGTTAACCTCATCGATGGTCTCGATGGATTGGCTGCGGGTATTACGGGTATTGCTTTAACTTGCCTTGGGCTTATCTCAATCCTAAATCACCATCTCTCCACTGCACTCGCAGCTTTCACAATTGCAGGGGCTTCTTTTGGCTTTCTATGGCATAATCGTCATCCCGCCAAGATATTTTTAGGAGATTCAGGCAGCCTCCTATTGGGATTTCTCCTAGCAGCCCTTTCGATTGAAGGCACCCAACAAGGATCTCTTTTTGCTTCCTTGGTTGGCCCGCTTTGTCTCCTTTATATCCCGATACTCGACACCGTACTAGCCATGGTCCGAAGAAGTCAAAAAGGAGTGCCTTTCAGTTTCGCTGACAATCATCACATTCACCATCGGCTTCTAAGGAATGGAATCCACCACCCCCATGTCGTCCTGATTCTTTGGGCAGTAACGCTGGGCGTTGGATGTATTGGACTCAGTATTCATTTTATTGAAAATTCCTACCGCTCCTTGGTAGTAAACAGCTTTGCCCTTTTCGTTTTGGCATTGACCATCCGGTACCTGGGTAATCTGGAATTGGTTGACTATTTACGTTTTGCGAGTAAAATCAATCGAAGAAAAAAAACTCCCAGAGGAAAAATAGTTTCACTCAGACGCCGGTTGCGGGAAGTTGAAAAATGTGAAACGGCTGAATCCTTGCTTCGTAATGTCGCGCTTATAGCAGAGAGTATGGAGCTGGATTCGTTGGCTGTTTCCATGTCCCCGCGTTCAAGTGCTGAGGAGCAAGTATCTATTTATCGCTGGGAATATTCAAAGGCAAAAAAAGCCGAATCCAAGGATTGGATCGAAAAACCGAATTTACTTGCAAATGTCCAGGCTTCCACTTTATATAGGGTTCAAATGGAATCTTATATCACAGTTGAGCTTGGACGGCAAAATTGGAAACTTCGTCGTCATAGTGAAGACGTCCAACTTTGGGCGAACTTAATTGTTGAAAAATTGGCGGAAATGAAGGCGCTGCGAATCTTTTGCCCTGGAGAATCTCCAATGACCCTTTCACTCTCACAAATCCAATGAATCATATGGCTTCAGTCGATACCCCTATTTCCAAGAACCCGGCGGTGGTGGACGCCGTCAATTTTATTGTGCTTATGCCAATGCGGAATGAAATCGCCACTATTGCAACTACCCTAAAAAGTATTTGCCTACAAACGGTAAAACCGGATTTACTTTTGGTTTTGTCGGATGGCGCCACAGATGGGAGTGATATGGAGGTTGAATATTATGCAGCCCGGTATCCGTGGATTGAATTGGTCCGCTTACCGGACCGGGGTTTCGATCTGGTCGGTAAAGGGGTCGCGCAGGTTTTGAACTATGGTCTTGGCTTATTGGAACTTCGGCCAAGCAAATTTCTCGCCAAGGTTGATGCAGATGTGGATTTGGCCCCGAACTATTTTGAACGATTAATCAATCTTTTTGAAACGCAACCCAGCTTGGGCATGGCAAGCGGGCATCCGTTTACATTTGAAGAAGGAAAGAGAATTCTTGAACGGCATGGCGACCGTTTTCCCTCAGGCACGGCTCGTATTTATCGGCGCGAGTACCTTCGACAAGTTGGAAATTGGGTGAACTCCGTAGGTTGGGATACTGTTGATATTCTGCGTATGCGTATGCAGAATTTTGAAATCAAAGTTGTCCATGATCTTGAATACCACCATATTCGGAGAATGGGCACCCGCAACGGGTATATTGACGGGATGATTCGGGATGGGAGAAACGCTTACCTTACTGGTTATGCGCCTTGGTTTCTGATTATTCGGGCTTTTTATAATTGCATTCATCGGCCTTATTTAATCAGGACAGCTTGTATGCTGGCTGGATATTTCAAAGCCATGCTAGGCCGATTGCCACGAGTCGTCACGACAGAGGAAATGCGCTTCCACCGTCATCTTCACCGAGAACGTTTTCTGAAACTACACCCTCTACAACCATGATTTCCATTTTATCTTTCAACTTTAAACTGGGTTGGTTTCGTATTTCCTGTCTGGCGTCCTTTGGGATCCCCTCATCTAGGTAACTCCATAGTTACCCTAAAAACAGGATCGATACATAAAGTGTTACTTGAACCTATTCAAGAATGAGCTGGAAATCCATTTTTTCTACTCAACCTGGAGGAAATAGACATGTTAGCGAATGCGAGCTTAGGCACTATCAGTAGCGGTACCCTAGCCATCCATTCAATTGGGGCGGGGTTGGCACAGGTTGATGAAATGGATCCAAAGCACTGTATCAAACAGGTGGCTTGACTTCTCTCAAATACTGCCATAATTGTTTAGGACCTCTTCGAGGACTGGATTCCGTATGTTTTTTGGGATCGAAAAAAAGTACGCCGTTTTGGACTGCACAGGCTTTGACAAAGATGGTATTACCACTCTGCTTATGAGTATGGTAACCGGACATGGCCGAGGAACACAGATTTTGTGGAACGCGGTGGAGTAGGATAAACTCAAGGATGCTCGTAACTTCCATGAGGATGCCTTGTCTGACAAACTTCACTGTATCATCCCTCAGGATTTTCAGGTCACGATTCTTGCAGATCAGGGCTTTACGGACACTCGTCTTTTTGAATATATCCGTAGTATCGGGTTCCATTATCGCATCTGCATCAGGGAAATCTTTAAAATCGAATCCACTGAAGGGGAGTCGCAACAGGTGTTTGTTTGGGTTTCACTCAATGCAAGAAATAAAAGCCTCATGGGGACACGCCTAACCAAAAGAAAGTTCCCAGTAGAGAATGTCCTTCTCACTTAAAAAAAGGATTTGCAGGAACCGTGGTGCATTGCCACATCCTGGCACGACCTCTCTGGACCCGATGTGTTGGAGATTTATGCCAAGAGATGGGGCGTTGAGACCGTATTCAGGGACATTAAGCAGTATCATTTATGTCGTGAGCCGCGGGAGAGGCCGTTGGATTGAAGAGAATGATAAAAGGTAAGACTACAAAGAAGCGGGCCTATTCCTTATGGCGGTAAGCATGTATGTAATACTGGCTGCATCCTGGTATGCAAGCGCCAGCTACTAAGGCATTGATTGAGAAATTCCATAAACTCTTGGCGCAGCACCGTGTGTTCAAGAGAATATTCGGTATCGTGTGAGTTACCTGTATGAGGGGTTGTTTAAGGTTTGTCTTATCAAATTCGTCAAATGCTGTTTAAAATTTCTCTACACTATTTTTAATTCGGTCTGAATCCAGGAATGGCCTATATGCAGTCTAATTTGTCATTTTTTAGGATCGGGGTACACCCTGTCTTATTTCAATATTCAAAAAAACGGATTTCTTAGTTTAAGCAAGCAAAGCCAACACCTTATTTATCCCTGCGTAAAATAACGACTTCGTTGCTTCCTATTGGGAAGGGCTTAGAAATATCAAGAGGCTTTCCAGCACGCCCAATGGGCCAGATTATCATCAGATTTTTGGAATTGTCTAGGGATTTTAAACTCAGTGTTTGACTTCCCGACGTGGAATTGATGAAGAGAACAATTTCTTGATTTTCAAAACTATACGCTTTGATCAGGATAGTTGGAATGTTGAATTGATGAAAGTGGCCACGATAATTATATGAAACAGGATGGTCCGGAAAATTATACGATAAGGAACGGGCTTGTCCCAGCATGAGAAAATCCTTAGCCTCACTCTGCCAGATAGACGCTACTTCAACAAGCACCTTCTGCAATTTTTGCCCCAGCGAGTCATAATCCGGCACCTGCATCCAAATGGCTCCAGCAGGTAAACGACCTGCAAGCAAGTTTGTGACCTGTTGATAAATAGCCATTACCAAGTTTTCTGGGTTGCTTACTAATTGTGCATCTCCCCCATATCCCAATAAATAATCATGATAGAGATAGCTAAATAGTGGAATGCCATCGGAACCGTTTCCCTCTCTGGGCCAGGCACCTTCCATGTATTCACGAGCGTGAACAATATCCAGGTTTGGGATGAAAAATTCCCCAGGCTCTTCTAGGGAAAGTGCTGCACCATGGGCAAAGGTTTTTTCATGTGCTTGTCGCAAAATACTAGAAAAGCCTTGCGCTAACTTATTCGACCCGGCTAGGGGATGGCCATGGGCTACATTAAAGCAGGGTGGAACGCCACCTCCGACCACTTGATCCACCTGAATCACATCCACCTTAAGATCCAAGGACTTTTGCACGCCATTCAGGATCTGTTCACGGGCAGCATTAGTGGCTGGACACAGAATCCATTTATGGCCGGTCCCTTCTTGCGCGATACCTAAAGTGAGTATTTTCATGTCCCTTCCAACAATTGCGCTGGCTCGCAGTGAATCCAGCATACCCTTTGGAAGCCGATAGAACGGAGCTCCAGCACGTGGAGTTTTTTCCAAAGTCGCATATAATCCCGAAAGAAAAACCATGGTCTGGTTGCCTTGGTTATGTATTAAGCCTGACATTTTACGAAATGTATCCTCGTTTGGATAAGGCGGGAAATAGTCTGGAGCTACCCAAGGACCGTTTTTCTCCCAACTGAAAAACAAATTGGTGATGGGCATTTTTAGGGCCAGCTGGTAGGCTTCGCTCAAATGCGGAATAAACGGGGACTGGTCGACGACGGATTTTCCCTTGTCTAGTCGGATATGATTACAAAGAAAGAAGCTTGGATTGGCGATGACTCTTGGCATTCCTTTTTCTCGGATGGTTTTTCTGCACCAAAATTGTTTGATCGCCCAGTTTCGGTAAACATCTGCGGCTTCTTCCCAGCCACCCTGGAAAGGTGCTAGAACGGTTCTGTACGGCAAACTAAAAGTTGAACCATCATTACCTACCACAATATGTTCAAAAGTTGGGATGATGTGTTCATGGTAACGCATTATTCTAAAACACTTATAATAACCTGCGCTGTCAGCAGTAAAGAGCACGACCCCATCGCTCTTATTGAACCAGGCCGTCATTTGTGAACTCATCAGGCCTGGGTATTCCCAATTGCGGCTTTCCCCTTCCTTCAACTTGTTGAAGGTGTCATAAATGCGGACTCCATCAGCAATGGAAAGGACTGTCTGCAAAGGCTGCGCAGATTTTTGGATGGCGATGCCTGGATACCGGAATATACCCGGTTTTCCAACCTTGGAATCGTTCCGGAAGTTCGCATCCCAGATTAATCCACCCCTAGCAATGCCTTCCTTCGACGCCCCGTCTTTAAAGGTCCAAACCCGGCATTCAATTTGGACTTTCTGCTTTTCGTGCGAGAATAGAATTTTTATTGTGTCCTGCAATTTGCTGGCACTAATTACCCTTCCCTGGAAAGAGGTTAGGGACTCAAGCTTGCCGTTTTCCAGCCACTCCAATTGGTACAACGGAAAAGGTTCACTGGGAGTAATCCGAAAAGTGTTGGTTGAATATTTAATGGATTGGATATGCCAAGATGGCGTGCTTTCAAAATTAATGGTGACCGGTGAGGATTCAAGTTTAAGCTCGGATCCGATTGCATCCAAAGTCAAAACCAAGGAAAGGACAATTTCGCGTATCATGACGGGATTTAATCTACCTGGAAGCGAGGAAGACAGTCAATATCAGGTGGATGGGTTTCGGAAGTAGATTGGAATGAAATATAAATGAAATATCTAAAATCGAAATTATTGCCTGAAACGGCTTTGGAGGTTTTTATTATGATTCGACTTTTCACCCCATTGGACTTCTTGGATTTTTACCTTCAAGCAAAATGGTCGTATTTTAAAGCAGTTTTTCGAATCTTGCACATTTCTGGAAAGAGCCGGATTTTATCGCGCTGGAATAACCATACCAATCTGCAAATTAATTGGTATGACGTTCCCTACGTTGTGAAATATGTTCAAAAAAACATAACGGGTGATGCGGAAACCGATTATGCGACCTATTTAATAGAACGGTTTTTCAAAGGCAGGAAGAATATACGTATGCTTTCTCCCGGATGCGGGGTAGGGGTCAAGGAACTCCAATTCGCCAAAATATCAGCCTTTGAAAAAATTGATGGTTTTGATATCGCACCGACCAGAATCGGTGAAGCGCAGAAAAGGGCATTGGCTCTTGGCTTGAGCAATACGAATTTTTTCGTGGGAGACATTTATGATCTCAAGGTTGGGGAAAAGTACGATATTCTCCTTTTTGACAGCTGCCTGCACCATTTCGACAATCTCGACTCACTTTTGGAAAAGGTTAAATCTTATATCAAACCAGATGGCTACTTGGTAATCCTAGAGTTCACTGGTCCAAATAGATATCAATACACTACCGACCATGTCCGAAAATGTAATGAAGCTTTAAGACTGATCCCCAAAACTCACCGTGTCTTTCTCAAATCTTCCTTGGTCAAGCAAAAGATATGGGCTCCAGGATATATCCGAATGTACTTATCCGATCCTTCAGAGGGCATCCGTTCGGGAGAAATTCTTCCTGCTATTTATAGGCAATTTAATGTCGTAGAAGAGAAAAAAATAGGCGGAGATCTGTTGGCACCAGTTCTGAAAGGCACCGTGCATCACTATATCGGAAATGACGATTCCAATTCTATTTTGAACAAGCTTTTCGAATTTGAATCCAACTACCTTAAGTCACTGACCTATGCCAATCACACCTTTGGCGTTTACTCGCCAAAGTAATTTATATCTACCCATACACCATTCTTGCAACTTAATTGAATCTATTATGAAGTATTTTGTAGACCCGAACCAAACGGTGCATGTTAGCTTTAAACATACAGGAGGCCTTCAGTCCAAGGTTGTTTAATTCCATCCATTTTGCGATTTTCTTTCCCACCCTCCTAATCGTGAACTTTTCCCTACCTCATCGATATCGGTTGGTTTTATTGCTTGTGGTTAGCTATTACTTTTACATGAATTGGAAGCCAGAGTATGTCCTTTTACTTTTAGGCTCCACGGGAGTCAGTTGGATCTGTGGCAATTGTTTGGAGCGAACAAAGGATATCAAAAAACGGAAATGGATTTTTGCATCCGGGATCTCGGCATTTCTTCTGTACCTCGTTTTCTTTAAATATTGGAATTTTAGAGCCGATCAGGTGAATACTGTTTCTGGTGCATTGAAAATTCACCAAGCATTACCTCACCACGGAATACATCTACTCATAGGAATTTATTTTTTCACCTTCCTTACCCTGAGTTACCTAATCGATGTCTACTGAGGAACAACCCAATCCGAACGTAATTTCGGGATGTATGCCCTATACGTCACCTTTTTTCCACAGCTAGTCGTAGATGACCGCTCCGCATTAATGGTTGATCTAGTATATAAGGATTCATCTGCGTATCCGGGTATTGCCCTAGCAGCTGCGACTGTTTTATTCGACTTTGAGATTTATTGCGATGTCGTAGGGTGCATCGATTGTCATTTCCTCGGTGGAATTGATCTTTCAAGCTCTGATATGGAGGTAACGGAACTGAAACTCGGATGCAATTGAGAAGTTCGAGATAGTCCTGGTCATTTACATATCTTAAAGAGTATGTGATTCCATCAAAAGGTTTTGTGTAATTTCCCATTTAAAAAAATTAAGGAGAACATATGTCGAATTTAAGAGTACTCTCGTATCTGAACATTCTGATATTGGCGATTGGAACATTGACCGTTTCCCACGCTTCCATTTACTATGTCAATGACATTTCCGGCAGTGATGCCAATAACGGAACGTCAACGGGTACTGCTTGGAAAACTCTTTCGAAGGTAAACTCGACGAATTTTCAAGCCAACGACAGCGTACTTTTCATTCGGGGCGGTCAATGGCGTGGGCAACTGGTTCCCAAAAGCGGTTCGGTATCGGGACCTGTGAGCTACGCGGCTTATGGAAGCGGTACGAAACCTTTGTTTTTGGGTTCCTTGAGCAAAGCCTCTACGGGGAATTGGGTATTTGAAGGCGTTAATATCTGGCGCTCGGCAGATACATTTTCTGTAGACATCGGAAACATCATCTTCAATAATACAACTGTATTCGGAAAGAAAAAGTGGACCCAGGGTGGCCTCATGACTCAGGGTGACTACTATTTTAAAAGAACTTCGGGCACAAGAGGGGTCGTGAGGATCTATTCTTCCTCCAATCCTGGCTCATATTATAGCGGTGTTGAGCTTGCCCAACGGATCGATATGGTCAACTTTCAAAACGTAAGTTACGCCAAATTCGAAAACCTAGCTTTGAAATATGGTGCTGCGCATGGATTCGGTGGGGGGAATACACATCACATAACCATCCGTGCTTGCGATATCTCCTATATTGGCGGAGGTGACCTCAACCAGGATGGGACCAATATCCGCTTCGGGAATGGTATTGAGTTTTGGGGAAGCGCCCACGACAACCTTGTTGAGAGATGCCTGATTTACGAAATATATGATACCGGGCTGACCAACCAGAACCATACCACGGCGGTTAGTCAATACAATATTTACTACTTCAATAACGCTGTATATAATTGCGCCTTGGCTTCCTATGAATATTGGAACAAGCCTTCGACTTCAACTACGGCCAACATCCGATTCGAAAACAACACCTGTGCGGGCGCTGGCTCTGGGTGGGGGATTCAGCGTCCGGACTTGGCGGGCGCTCATGTTATACTCTCATACAATGAGGCTAAAACGGACTCAATCTTCATTCGAAATAACATTTTTTACAAGGCACGGGTATCTCTATTTATGCCCTCGACTTGGCGGACGACGGATAATTACGACAAACTTGTCTTAAAAAACAACCTTTACTACCAGACGTATACAAGCGACACAATCGTCTATCTTTTCTATTCGACAGCCTATACTTCCAGCACCTTTTCCAACTATAAGTCCGCAACTGGCCAGGATTCCAATTCCATTGTTTCTGATCCCCTCTTTGTAAATGCCGCTGGCTATGACTACCATATTACGTCTTTTTCGCCCGCAATGAACGCCGGAAATGCCATCAGTTACATCGTGAAAGATTTTGACGACCAGGCTCGGACTCCAGCCTCCAATGACATTGGCGCGGATGAATACCAATAGGCCAGACTGGCAAGGTAGGATGGGATAAATTTCTCATCCTGACTTAGTCAGATGCCTAATCTCTCACCAGGGGCCTTGGTTGACTATAGGAAGGTTGAAACGAAGCCTTAAGGAGCGTGTCAGGATCGCTGGGTAGCGGAAATGGGCAATGCATGGGGAACCGAACCAGAACCACGGAGAACCGAGGAGACGATCAGCTACGGTCTTACCCATCCAGGAAAAAGTAGATCCCGTTTCAAGCCTCGGAATCAAGTGGCTCGATAGCGGGAAACTCCGTGTGTGGGTATGGGTCCTTGGGGGCGTGGCGCATCCATGCATAGCCTCATCGTCCAGGTGGAGTGTTAGGATTATGGGGAAGTGGGGGACACTCAATAATCCTCCTGTTTAGATAGTAGGCCAAATTTCAGTTTCAAAATCGTTTCGTAACAGGTTCATGTCTTTACGTAATCCTACCTGTAATTATAACTTCTCCGGTTCAAAGTCGGACATTTGTAATATGCCTGAAATGAGTAGGGATGAAAGTGGAAAATGCGGTCAAAAGCGAGAGCGTAAGCCAGCCCCTCAAGCCAACTTTTGGTTTACCAAACCTTGAAAGTCACCTTCCACTTGAAGCATTGAAAGTGTGTCTCTTCACTTGTGAAAGTATCGCCACATTGCGATGCAAATGGCTCGCTATGGAAACAGTCTGCAACCATTCATTTTTCACCAGTTGGCAATGGATTTCTAGTTGGATGGAAACCATGAATGCCGAGGTGCTGCAATGTGAAGCTTGGCTGGGTGAAGTATTAGTGGGCCTTGGACTCTTTGTGGAAAAGCGCGAGCGAGGCTTGGGATTAATCCCTTTCCGAAGACTTTTCCTACATAAAACAGGTGATCGTTACCGGGATCGTATTTGCATCGAATGGAACGACCTACTTATCCATCCTGGTTTAGAAGAAATTGTGCGACGCCAGGTGGTAGCCCACCTTATCCAAGGTCCAAAAGGGGCCGATGAAGTGGTCTTTGGTCTAACCTCCGAGGGTCATGATGCTGGCATGGTCGTTCCAGAGTTCGCTCCCCGGATAAGTTATCCGTATCCCTCTCCCTTTGTGGATTTGATTCGAGTGCGAACAGAAGGGGGGTTCGACAATACCCTTTCCCACAAGACACGCGCCAATGTGCGTAAAAGCATTCGTCTGGCTGAAGCCATTGGAAAAATCGAATTACAAAGCGCTGCCACAGCCGAGGAAGCCCTTGCCTTCTTCCGTGATGCCGGGCCTTTGCATATCGAACGATTCAAAGATCGAACTACTAGTCGTCAAAGCGGCTACCTCAATCCCCACTTTGTGGCATTCCACGAGTGCCTGATACCAACCGCATTTAACCATGGTAATCTTGACTTCGTAAAGGTTACAACGGGCGGGATCTTGTTGGCTTATATGTATTTCTTCGTCTACCGTAAAGTGGTTTACTTTTATCAATCGGCGATCAATTACTCCAGTCTGGAAAAAGGCCAGCCTGGTCTGATTGCCAATTACCTTTGCATCCGAAAGTTCTCGGACCAAGGCATGATCAGGTATGATTTCCTAGCTGGCGATGCCCTTTACAAAAGGGTTCTTGGTACGGATACCGCAACCCTCAGGTTTTTCAATTACCGAAAGCGCAGTCTAAAGATGGTTGCGGCGGAAAAGTATCTGAGTTGGAAGAATCGTGCTTCTACGGGAATGGAGTAGCCAAGAATGTCATCCGGAAAATGGACGAATTACTTGGGGAGCATTTGGCCCAAAAGGATGTAGAATTGATGTTCGAAACTTCCCATAAACCAGGCGATTCACGCCCGTCCTTTGGATACCGCAAGGTCTTGTGCGCAAGGCTATCCATCGATTGCTTATCGTTCGCCGATTTCAATTTCCGATCTCATTCCGAAATCCTTTTGGGAATCGCCCGAATCTTGGCAAGGCTGCCTCGCAAGGTTTACGAATTATTGGTCACTAAGTCGAAAAACCACCTTAATGCAGATGACTATCTAAAGGTCTATAACTACACTGACCCTAACCAGCCTAAGGAATTTTCCAAAGCCCGATGTTATCTCACCTTAGGTGAGAAAATGGGATTTTAAATTAAGATTCGTGTCCAGAAAATCCCATATCACTGATGAGGAAAAGAAAGACTGAAAGCATGAGAATCCTTTATTTTAATTATCAGATTTCCTCATTCGCCTCCATCGTGCGTTCACTGGAGTATGCTAAGGGGTTAACTAACGAGGGGCATGAAGTTGCGCTTTGCTACATACATCCCCTATTCCATCCACCGGAAACCTA
Organism: Fibrobacteria bacterium; assembly: GCA_043766615.1. GTDB lineage: Bacteria > Fibrobacterota > Fibrobacteria > UBA11236 > UBA11236 > Chersky-265. Next base: position 47,980 of record JAYUHW010000039.1, read on the forward strand.
TTATCAACTCATCACTGCTTATGAATCACCTCTGTTAAAGGTCCGTTATCCTTCCCGTAATCCCACTGCAACTATCCAAGCCAATGACGCTCGTAAAGATCCGATTAAGGGAAAAGTCGTGGACGGGATGCCGACTTTTTGGCGTCTCGTCCGGCAAATTCTCGCTTCCATTAAATACATACCATCGGAACTTCGTTTGGTTGGCCAGTTTCGGCCTGACATTTTGCTGGCGCGTTCGGACCCAACTATTTCAACCAGCGTAACATCATGGTTACGTAAGCTGCCTCTCGTGCTCGAAACCGATGGGCCACTGGAAGAGCTTGACAAGTATTGGGGATTGAATTCTCGCTGGCTTCTGCTTTTGGATTCCTGGCGTGCACGCCGGGCAGATGCCTTACTTTATATCAGCGAACCTTGCCGCCAATTATGGTTGCGCAAGCGTGTCTCCAGGGAGAAGCTCTTTTATACCCCCAATGCAGCCCACCCAGATCGCTTTCGTCCCTTGGAATCCTCTGCACGGCGGAGATTGCGAGCTAAGTTTGGATTAGAGGGACGCAAGGTCATAGGATTTTCAGGAATCCTGCGCCCCTGGCATGGTGTGGATAACTTGCTAGCGGCTGCACTTCCCATCCTTGAGGAAGATCCTGATGTGCGGATTCTCTTCATCGGCTCAAAGTACGATGCTGAGGTTCTTGAACGCTGCCATGTCCCCGAGCCCATTGGCCGAGAAAAATTGGTGTTCACGGGACCCGTCCCGTATATGCAGATGGGGGACCACATCGACTTGGCAGACTGCATCGCTTTGCCATATCCTCCATCGGATTTCTTTTACTTTTCGCCCATGAAACTTTTCGAAGGCATGTGTTTGGGCAAGGTGATGGTGGCTCCACGCATGGAGCAGATCGAGGAAATGCTCCAGGGGCTTGCTTCCCCTGTTCTCTATGATCCCGCAGAAGGGGTCACAGCCTTACGTCGATGCCTCAAGGAAGGTTTGCGTCGCGGCCTCTCCGCACCCTTCGAAACCGTTGCCGGTGCCGATGCTCGCGCGCGAATCGAAAATGCACATACTTGGGCACATCGAGGTAAGGTCGTGGCGAAAGCCTGCGAATATGCTGCTCGACGTAATCAAGGGCAGTCGGGGGGAATCACGCAATCTATTTTGAACTGATTAGAATTTAATTTGGCGAGGAACCAGGCCTACGGTCCAGTGTCCTCTTTTACCCGGAATGTTGGGGAAAAGACACGAGGACATGGTTCCAGTTTGTTTTGTTACTTCTCCTTCCCCCAGTGCACGACCAGGCGCGCCGATTCTGCCATATGGATCAGCGAAATTGCGAAATCCTGTGAATCCATTGCATTGCAGGCAGCTGGTATTTCTTAGTGTCAATTCCTTTTCTTTGAAAGTGGAAGCACTTTTATCAACTATTAGCCTAAGGACATTTGGGGTTAGGAGATAATGTGAGGCGTCCGCTACCAACACCCCATCTCCTTAATCTCTTTTCTACTCCGTACCTATTGCTTTGTTGAAAAAGAACCGGGACCTTGTAGCCTACAATACTTCTCTCTTTCTGTCGGGTTGGTATAAAGTCATCTACTGATGATATTCAGTTCCAAACAAGGAATTGTTGCATTCAACCTTTGGATGATAGTTGCCAGCAGTGAAAGGTCACTAAGCAGAAGGGGACGAACCATGGAAATTCCCGGATTGCAGGTTTAAGGAATGATTCTCCTAAATATTAATCAATGATAAAATATTAGTTTAACTATCCTGTTTAATTATTTCAGTCGTATTCCGAAATTAGTTCAATCATTTCGTAACAGGAACAGGCCTTTACTTGGTCGCACGACGTGCGCGCCAGGTGTCCAAGCGCCGCATCCAGCGGGAATCCAATCCCCAGTATTAGTCGAACTCTTCCAACGGCCTATCGGTTCGAGAACCAGAGGCAGTGAGAGAAGTCGTGAAGATATGGAATTGGACAGGGTAGGGTCAGAACGCGCCATCAGAGCGTCTGGACGGAATTCATCGATCCTGCGGAGTTCCTTCGCGACGAAATTCATAGAGGCTGCAAATTTCCGGTAGAGGCTCCTCATAGTCGGCTTCCCGTCCACGCTCTTTACTTCGACCGGAGCCTGGCTGGGCTTGGTAGCGCGGATGTTACTATGGGAGTTCCGCGTAACCTCATGTCCCTCATCTGCTGCTCCTTTGCCTTACTCCAAGGAACGTACGATGGAGGCGAATGAGGAAATCTGGTAATTGAAATAGAGAATCCTCATGGGTCTAGCCTTGCTTTTCCCGGGTGTCCCATGTTAGAACCCGAATTTCTCACCAAGAGTGTAATACCAGCGTCCTTTTGCGAATTCCTTGGACTTGCCTGGGTCGGGATAGTAAAAGACGGTCAGATAATCGTCCACGTGGAAATGATTTTCTGCTTTCGCGATCAAAAATTCGTGAACCTTTTTGGGCAAGCGTGCCAAGGCCTGACCCATTTCTTTTAAGATTTCGGAATGAGAACGGAACCCATGCCGCAGGAAGACCTCGTAACTAATGGTGTCCGCGATTCCCATGACCGTTAGGACTGGCGCACTTCGACTGGCTAGCTGCATGCAAACCCCGATCAATAGGTCGTATACACGTGCGTCCAAAGCTATGAATTCCATCAGGGCCGCAGCTTCGCAGCGATTTGGATGGATGCGCAGCACGGCCAATCCCATCAGTTTGCCACCCTGGAGCAGGCGGATCTTTTCATAAGTGTAGCCGTCACCGCCTCCGTACCTCCAATTGAGGAATTCAGCATTCCGGCAAGTACCAAACTCAATGCTCCGCATAAATTCGTTGCAGAAACCATCAATGTCTTTCGCCACAAATCTGTCGAGCTTCTCCCAGCTCCACCCGGTAGGTAAGCTATGCAAACGAAAGCGGCCAAAGTTCAGTAATCGATGGACGGCCTTACGGAGTGGGCCTTGCGGCAGCCAAAGGGCTGGAGTGAATACTTTGGATTGATAAACGCTTTTGGGGCCGTCGGCACGACGGTAGAGTCGCTTTGCGACCAAATAGCCAGGTTTGTTGGGTGTGCCAAATAGCAACTCTACACCTTTTTCTGCCAGGCGCTCTCCAAGCATTGTGTCCATTTTCCGGATGACATCATGCTTGCCGCCGCGGTAATTCTCATTGACGATGAATTCCGTCCCCAGCGCCAATTGAGGAACGCGGCAACCTGGTATGGTGGGAAAGACAACGGCTGCCAAGTGACCGACAATGGTTTCGTCAGGCGCTAGTGCGAGGATGATGCAATCGCTGCAATCTACCGGACCCTGACGGAATTTCCAGTCCATGAAAGCGGCTCCACCGCGCGATCCCAGGTACTTGGACTTAAATGCTAGGAGCGCTGCTTCGAATTTAGGGGTCATGAATTGAAGAGTGAGTTCAGGAGAGTCTTTGAGTGTCTCTCCAGCTACGTTTTCTATGGCTTGCATGATTTCTCCTTTCCAGCGGAAGCACGGAGCTTCCACCTCAGAACAATTTGCGGCGCAATGCGCCAGAATCTTCAAGCGGGAATAAACGCACGCTCAGAGTTTCCGGGGATGGCATTGCAAGGGAATTAAAGCGGGAGCGATTTGCGTTCTCGGTTAGGACGTTCTGTTCCACTTTCAACCCTGAACCTTATTCCGACATTTCCGACATTGAAGGCGATAATCTAAAAGGCCAAGTAGGCTCACGTAAAGACATGTTTCCGTTACAGAATGGTTTTGACTTTGAATTAAAATGAATCTGAAACGTCATTTCCATCTTTTAGTCGCTCCATGGACGCCAGCATGGCTGCCGTCAAAATGATCAATCCCACGATGGCCTCCTTGCGCAAACCGACATCGTAAAGGTTGGCAAACCCGAAACCGGCGAATACGGCCATGCCGGTCAGCCCAACTGCAAAATGAAGTTCGCTTCGACCCTTCAGAATGCGGGCCGACCGACGGATCTGTCCCCAGAGCAGGGTCAGCAGCAAGGCCAAGGCGGGCAGCCCCGTTTCGGCCGCCACCAACAAGAAGCCGTTATGGACGGGTTGCCTGATGATATGCGTAATATGGTTCGGATCGAAGCGGATCATGCTTTCCTCGAAAGTATTAAGGCCGATTCCCAGCAGGGGATGGGAACTGATCATCTCCCAGGCCACTAAGGCCAAGTCCATACGCGATTCGAATTCCTTCCCCTCAGTGCGGAATAAGCGCGTGAACATGGTATCGAGCACACCCGAAGCTTGCAAAACACCCACAAAGGCGACGCAGACCAAGACCAGCAAGGCTACCGACCAAAGCTTGAGTCGACGTGTACGCAGGGCCCAGATGGATATGCCCAGGGCATTGGCTGCGAAGACCATCCATCCATTGCGGGAAAATGTCAAGACCAGGGCCACTAGGCCCGCAACCAGAAATGGTAGGGTCGCCAATCGCAACCAGAGTCTGATCCTGGCGAAAAGAATAATGAGACAGAATGCGCATGCCGCGCCAAGGTAGGCGGAAAATGTATTGCAATGACCGAGCACGCCGGTAACACGTAGAATCATTTCATTTCCAACCATTTCCGCATCCGCGCCGGAAACGCTCCCTACTGGGATGGGTAACTGGAAATAGAGGAAGTATTGCATATAGGAAACCAGACCTTGGATAGCCAGCACCCCAATTTGGGCCGCCAGTACTGCCCAGAATGCTTTTGGGCTGTCGAGGTAGGTGCGTAGCATCATGTACACGAGGAAATATTTCAGATATCGGAAAGCCTCGAAAGCCACGAGCAGATATTCCTCGGTATTGAAAAGGGAGAGCAGGGAGATGCATACAAATGCTACGGCAAGACTATCTGTGCGGGTCCAAGGCGGGAGTCGCTTTCGCCCTGTGCGCAAGTCCCACAACCAGAAAAGGGAAAGTAACAGGATGGGTAGATCAACCAAGAAAATCACCGGTTCAGGCGGCGCGCCTCCGAAATGCTCGGTGAGCGTGAACTTGCTCCCATGAGTCCATAAGTTGTATTGGAACCCAATCGGGATGCACAGGGAGATAAGACAGACGACCAACATCCGCCGGTCACGTACGAACGCAAGTCCCGCTAGGGCCAGATAGGCCATTCCTGTAAGCGCCAACCATTTGCCGCCCATGGAAAAAGCGCTGACTAGGCCGGTTCCCAAAACGATGGCTACCCCGGCAGGTATCCAGTAGCCCACTTCGCCGGGGTGAGCTTCAGCCCTAAGTGTCAGAAGAACCGCCGGTAAATGAATTCCGGGATGACGTCGGCCCGGCGATTGAAAAGGCATCCAGCCAAGTTAGTCCCATTCCGTCGGATGATGTCGGCCATACGGCCCAAGGCCTGCTTGCTAGTATGATCATAAGACGTTACTAAAATTACATGATCAACCAAGTGAGCGAATTGCAAATACCGTGAATCCATCCAGGGGGTGCCGGCGTCGATGAGAAGATTTTGGATCCCGGCTTCGCGCAATGATTCAAAAATACCATGGGCGTTAAATCCGCCTGCAGCTAAACTTACCGAACCGGCCGGTAAGATCAAACGGTACACGCCATAATGTTCATCCCGCACCAAGGCCTCTTTAGATCGCGGCACGACATCCAAGCTTTTTCCATTCCTATTTGTGATATCCACCGGATCCAGGGAAACGATGGCGGTGGAACCGATTGTCGCCAGCATGCCACCCAAATGATTGCATAGCATGGTAGTGCCTACTCCGGGCGAGGGTGAAACCATGAGGATGGATCGCATTTCAGGCATGCCCGTGTTTGGCCGCACCAAACCGGCGGATACCGGAAAAAGGGCTTGTGCACATGCGGCCGATGGTCTTTCCAGAGTAGGAATTTCCCCGTTCAGGAACCGGGGTATGGAAGCGAGTACAGGCGCCTTGGCCGCTTTTTCCACATCTTCAGCGGATAGGACACGCGAAGAACCCGCATCAAGGGCGACAGCAAACGTCGCTCCGAAAACTACTCCGAAAAAGACGCTGATGATCAGGAATGGCATCCGCTTAGGGAAGGCGGGGGCGGGATCAGCTACGGCCGGTTCAACCACGCGCGCCCCGGCTAATGCGGCTTTGTCCATCGCTTTTGATATGAGAACTTCATCCGTTTTCTCGCGATTGAGATTTGCCATTCTCTGCAATTCATTAATCTCCTGTCGGATACGATCGATTTCGACCTTATGTGCATCCAAGGAGGCTAACTCTGATCGATAGCCACTGGAAATAGCATTCCAGGTCTTAAGGCTTTTTTCCACCCGCTGCTGGATCAGGGACCTCAGCTGGTCGATTTCCTGGGAACTGGACACGAGTTTGCGATCGTTGCCCCCATAGCGCGTAGCCAATTCTATGCGGCGCATTTCGGCATCAGTTAAGCGTCGCGACAATTCTGCCACGGCAGCATCTTCCGTTACATCTTCCAGGGTTTCTGAGGACAAGTTTCTTTTGGTAAGACTGCCTAGCAGTCGGATATGTTCTTCGGCCTGTCCTAGCTTGTCCAGCAGATTTCGTCTTTGGGCATCGACGTCGGAGATTTTGTTTCGGCTAGTGTAAGCGTTCAGCCTGTCTTCGGCTTGGCGTAGCTGATCCTGGCTCGCAGCCAGTTCCTCACGCAAGGCATCCAGTACATAGGCATTGCCATGCACCTGGATATGGTGGGTGAGGTAGGCGTCAATGAGGGCGTTGACCACGTCGCGGGCCAATTCGGGCGAGGCTCCACGCCACTTGACCGTAATAATATTGGTGCGACGGATATAATCCACATCCACTTTGCGGCGCAACTGACTGATGGCGGCGGCTCGAGCTGGAACTTCCGGCACAAGGCCCACCTCTTTCATAACTGTACCGAGTCCCTTGAAGAAATGGTAGGCCGACCATTTGAGAAAGTGTTTTTTCTCAGGCTTATGATCGAGAGCTAGGCCACAGGTATCCACAACCTTGGCCAGCACAGGATAACTTGTCATCAACTCTACTTCGCTGCCCACGTCCTCGGGGGAAAGCTGGATCAGGCTGGTTCGCGCGTCGCGTTCATCTGGTAAGAAGGGCTTTTTGAAACGACTAGCCGTGAGTAAGACTGTGGCTTTAGACTGGTAGGTTGCCGGTAGGATATAGGTCAACGACATGGGAAATATGACCATGCAAATGAAGAACACCATAAAGGCGCGCTTGCGGCGGAAGAGTGTCGTTAAAATTTCCTTCACTCGGGCCTCAAGGTAAACTTAGGGATGTAGCCGGGACGCTTACGCCCACAGCGAACGGCAGATTCTTGCGCAAATATTGGTCCACGAATAGGTTCAAATCGGTGATTGCGGAACGAGGAAGGAAGACCAGGTCACCGCCTACGAGCCTGATCTCAGTCGCTGTCATTAAATCCTTTTCCAAGTCTACTTTACTGATGATGACCTGCTTCTCGCGTCTTTGCACGAGGATGATATCCTGCAGGTGTGCGCTCGGGAGCCAGCCTTCGGCCATACCCAATGCTGCCGTAAGCGAGACGGTTCCTTCTACCGGAAAAGAGCCTGGCCTCTTTAGTTCACCAAGTACCGTTACAAATCGAGAAGAGCCAGGTGTAATGTTCACGGTCACTTCTACGCCTGGCAGGATCTTGAAGTAGGCTTGACGCAGCTCTGCATTGAATTCCTGCGGAGTAAAACCCTCCGCTCGCAGGTAACCCAGCTGGGGGAAAACCGCCTTTCCGTCCAATCCGATTGTGGCAGAGTATTCGGGTCCTTGTTTGCCGACGCTCCCCAACCCCTGCAGTACCGCGTCCAGCTTTCCGGCGAAGTGGAGCGGAACCAGAGTCACGCGGGCAGTTTGAACCATGGGCTGGTATTTTTCTTCGGCGAGGGTTTGCAACTCCTTGAGGGTCTTGCCTCCGGCTGGCAGCGGAGCGAGGTAAGGAAAATAAATCTTCCCGTCCGGCGCAACGGTGGACACCCGTCCAAGATCGTCTCGATCTTGGACGCTCAATTGCACTTCATCCCCAGCCTGCAATCGATAGTCTTCGGAAATACTGTCACTAAGCGATCGCATAAAGGTTACGCTAAGGCGATCTCCGGGCTGGCAGCGGTACTCGAGCCTTACGTCCCGAGCGGGCGCCTGTAAAGACATTCCTCGATATTTGGCATCGAAGGAACATCCCGCCAGAGCAGCAACCATGCTGACCAAAACCAGTGGAAGTAATTTATTCATGGGTCCTTTTGATCTTTTTCCCAATATTTTTTCCAGGAAGAATATCGACTACTGATGTTTCATTTGTATTTCGGAGATGTTTTTTTCAAGAAACTAGCCGATCGCAATTTACGTAGTTCTAGGTCGCCTATGGTAAACAGAAAGTTTACTGAGCATGAACTGTCGCGGAGAGTTGTGAAATATTTCTGTATTCAAAATGAAATATCCATTCGATTGTTTAGACTCTGCAATAGGATTGGAAGTAAATCGAAATATGACCGGGTGTACACGGGGACCGAAGAAAGCCAAATTAAATTGCGATTAAATTTCGGACGGACCTGGGTCGAATGGAAAAATCATGAATGCGGTTCTTAAACGACAATTCGCAAGCCTAGTTTGGCGATTGGGTTTAATATCGGTCGCGGGTAGGATCCGAAGGGCCATCCGAGGACCACGTCTTATTGTGCTTTGTTACCATCGCATCGATGCCAATGCATCCCTACCCGCACACTCGGCTTCTCCTGAAGCTTTTATGGAGCAGGTGAAATGGTTTGTCCATCGATTTAAAATCCTAAGCCTAGATGATGTTTCTGGATATTTGAAAAAAAGGCTGGCCTTGCCAGGAGATTGCATCTCGCTTACTTTCGATGATGGCTATTCGGACAATTACACAACTGTGATGCCTATTATCACACGTTTAAAATTGCCCGTTGCCTTTTTCATTTCCACGGATCCTTTACTCCGCAGAATACCTTACTGGTACGATATCCTTTGGTCACGACTCAGGAATTGGACCGGCCAGGAGCTACCGGGCACTTACCAGGGCAGATTACCAAACCATTTAAAAACGGCTTTGTACTGGGCGGTCAAGAATCCTACTAAGCTTGGCAAGCAAAAAGTTCTCAATATCGCCAAAGGCTTGAACGTATCAGAGCGAAAGCAATTACTGGACGGCTTGGAAAAAGTGCAGCGACTGGGTACCATGGATCCGGTCTGTGAAACGATGTCGATTCAGGAAGCCAGACATGCTCTTGCACTCGGATTGATTATCGGTGGTCATACGCGCAGTCATCCTTCTCTGGCTCGGGTTTCCCCAGAAGAATGTCGGGCTGAGATCATGAATGCCTTGCAAGATTTAGCCGCTCAAGGATTTTCTCCGCGATATTTTGCCTATCCCTTTGGGGAGTCCGTAGATGTGGGCGGACTAGAGGGTTATCCTCGTCGGGTCTTAATGGAAATTCAAGGACAGAAGAGTAACGAAGGGAAAAAGATCCAAGGCGTAGAGCTCGCCTTGACTACTGAGGAGCGGGCGATTCGCCCGGGAGATGATCCGTTCTTGGTGCCTCGGAAAGTAATAACCCCGCAAAGCTTGGGACAGATTGCCCTAAAACTGGAAATGCTGGCATGGCGGAAATGATTGCCTACCTTATCCATTCCTTTCCGCAATTCTCAAGCACATTCATAAATGATGAAGTAGACGAGATGCGCAGGCAGGGTGAGAAAATAGTCCTTTTTGCCGTGCAACGTCCGAGTTCTAAAGAGTACCCGCCGGATTTTAAACGCTTCGTGGATGAAACAACCTATATCTTTCCCATTTCTAAATGGCTATTGCTTCAAAGGCATGGGCAAGCTCTTCTATGTAAACCAGTCTGTTACCTCCGGTGTTTACTGTGGATTTTGATCAAGCCGGAACTGAAGTTTCGCAACCGAATCCGAACCTTGTTTCATTTTGCTGAAGCCATTTATCTGTATCCGGAAATTCGGTTGCGCGGGTGTAAACACATCCATGTGCATTTCCTTTTTGGCGGGGCGTCCATTGCGTATTTCATCCAAAGAATGCATGGAATGACCTATAGTGTTACTGCCCATGGCAGCGATATTTTCGTGGATAGGCTATTGCAATCGGAAAAACTGGAACAGTCCCGATTCATCCGTGTCTCCACGCGCTATAATGCCGGCTTCTTGCAGCCTCTGATGTCACCGGAACGCCGGCAGCGACTTCAAGTGATTCCCTTTGGAATCGATAGGAGCAAGATCCCGGCCCTCGTCAAAATTCCGTCCCTTGCCTTCCATAGCTTGGTTGCCCAAGCTGAAAATGAATCAGAACCTAAAGTGCCATTGCGGCTGCTGAGTGTGGGACGCCTAATCTGGCAAAAGGCTCAGCATTTGCTCTTGGAGGCTTGCGCAGAAATTGCCAATCAAGGCTATGATTTTCATCTTCGATTGGTGGGTGAGGGGCCATTGCGGGCCGCTCTTGAAAAACAGCTTGTGGACTTGGGCCTGGAGGCTAAAGTGACTTTGGTTGGAGCCTTGCCCCAGGATGCAGTTTGGCTGGAATATCGCAAAGCCGACCTCTTTATTCTTTCCAGCATTAGTGAGGGTTCGCCCTTTGTGATTATGGAAGCCAAGGCCTGCGGATTACCCGTAATTGCCCCCGATTTGCATGGAATTCCGGAAATGATTGAGGATGGGGTGGATGGCCGGCTTTTTAAGACGGGATCTTCCAAAAATTTATCCAGGAGGATGTTGGAATTGATCAGAAATGAAACGCTTCGGCAACGAATTGGAACCACCGCAGAAATTTCAGCTGGGCAAATTGATCTCACCCGATCCGTAAATCGATTTCGGCAATTATTCCAGGACTTTCCTCAGGTCATTGGATAAGGTTTAGGAAGCATAGGTCAGTGTTTTGAAACTTTTTTTCATCGTGGACAATAACGAGCCACATGCCGGGGCGGGTGGATTCTATGCCATCTATAAATTCGCCGAATTTCTGGCTCATCGTGGCCATAGCGTTTGTATCTCAGGTGTTCACGACCTAGGCTGGGTCAAGCCGGGTCCGAACTTGAAACTTAAGTTTCGGCCCAGTCTACCTCGGAAAAAACTCCTAATCGCAAAACTAGATCGGATCCTTTCACGGATATGCGATCGTTGGTGGCTGACTTTGAATATCAGACGGTTTCAACCAGAATGGATTGTAGGAGTATTGACTTATTCCGCGATTAAGGCCGAAGCCTTAGGGCGAAATTTCCAAATCCCCGTTGCCAACTTTATTTATGAATGTCCTCCTTGGCTACAGGAGATATGGGGAGCAAGGTACATCAGCGAAAACTCGAATCCTTTTACGATCAAGCTATGGGAGAATACGCGAAGCGCCTATTTAGGATCACGAGTTCTCTTCCCTAATTCAGGATTATCACGGCACTATAATTCAAAGTGGCTGCAAGGTAAGGGTGTGGCCGAACCTATTCATCCAGGGATTGATCCCGAACAAATGCCCTTTCAACCACCCGAAATGGAACCTCTAAAACTGGATCCGGAGCGCAAGCATTTGCTCTTTGTGGGGCGTCTGGTGGACAGCAAAAATGTCCATGACCTCATTGCCGCTTTCCATCGCCTGGAAACGTCTAACGTAGATCTCCATATCTGCGGCACAGGCCCTGAATTGGAACGCTTAAAAACCTTGGCTTACGGATCCAATCACATTCACTTCCATGGTTTTGTAGCTGATCCCATCCTCTGGAGTTTGTTCCGCCAATGTCACATCGTGGTTTATCCAACCGGCTTTGAAGGCTTTGGTATGCCGCCCATGCAAGCACTGTATTTCGCCAAGCCGTGTATCGCCACCGATCTTGCCATCTTCCAAAGCGTCTTCGGAGACCGGCTGGAATATTTTCCCTTAGGCGCGATCGAGGCTTTAGCGAGTCGTATAGACCACTTGCTGCTTGATCCCGTTTATTGCCGGAAGCGCGGTGATGCAGGACGAAAATTTATCCTTGAAAATTTTACCTGGGACATTGCTGCCCAAAGAATTGAACAAAAACTTTTGGAGGCTAGTCATGATTGAATCCACCGAGGCGATAAAAACATCAAAGCCGGATCTAAGGGTCCCAGCTCCCGTTACCTCGTCCCCGATCGCCGCTCCAATCACAAAATCCAATGACCGTAAATTGCGCGTGGCCGTGGTCGGAACCGTTGGGTTACCGGCCCGTTACGGAGGTTTTGAAACTTTAGCGCATTACTTGGTTGAACACTTGGGAAGCGAATTCGATTTTATCGTTTATTGCAGCGGTCCGGATTACAAGGAACGACCTAAGGATTTCTTGGGCGCGCGGTTGGTCTACTTGCCCCTGCGTGCCAATGGAGCCCAAAGTATTCCTTTCGATATCTTAAACTATATTCACGCCCTAAAAAATTGCGACTTGCTGCTTGTCTTGGGCGTATCCGGTGGATTGGCATTACCCTTGGTGCGGCTGCTTGGGAAGCCGAGTATTCTAAATATCGGTGGAATGGAATGGCAACGCAGCAAATGGGGGCGCTGGGCCAGTAGGTTCTTGCATTTATCCGAGGCTGTAGCGGTGCGTGCCGCTTCGGTTGTGGTTTCCGATAACCAAGGTATTACCCATCACTTGAAAACCGCATATAAACGGTCCAGCACTTTAATTGAATATGGCGGAGACCAAACCACGAAACCTGAGATTACTCAAGGACTGATCAAAAAGTATCCCTTCCTCAGTCGTCCCTATGCTTTTGCTGTGGCTCGTATTCAATCCGATAATAATCCTGAACTTCTGCTTTATGCCTATAATCAGGTTCCCGAAGTGGAGTTTGTTTTTATTGGAAATTGGAACCGTTCGGAATATGGTCGTGAATTGAAGAAGCATTACGAGGTTTTTCCGAATCTACATCTGCTTGAAGCCATTTATGATCCCGTGGAATTGAATGTTATTCGTGCCAATTGCGCCTATTATGTCCACGGGCATTCGGCAGGGGGAACAAATCCGGCATTGGTCGAGGCTATGAACCTTTCCTTGCCCATTGCTTCCTACGACGTGGTCTACAATCGCGCTACTACGGAAAACCGAGTCAAGTATTTTCGGAATGTGGCTACTCTGGTGGAGTTGATACTCCAAGTCCCGCAATCGGAATGGGATAATCAGCGGGAAGTGGTAAAGGACATCGCCCATCGACGTTACCGGTGGGCAGGTATTTCCGGAAAATATGCCGAGCTTTTCAGAAAGTTCGATCCTAGGCCAAAGCTTGGAGCCGTCTCCGAGATAACGAAATCGGATGCGGCCGCTATGGAGATTACCAGGTAATAGTGGCTGTTCGGGTTGGTAATCTCCTAGGCCATTCGGCCATTTACATGGCTGCAAACTTTCTCCAAAGGGGACTGTCGTTTTTACTTATACCCCTTTACGCTGCCTACTTTTCCACGGCTGAATTCGGAGCCATGGATATGCTGTATCAAATGGCTATTGCTTTGGCTTTGCTAACCTCCTTTGGTCTGCCTCAAGGCTTAGTGCGTGGGTTCTATTTGGCGGGCGAATCAAAAGATCAAGATTCCGTGGACACCCAGATGCCTCTTGAGGAGCGTCGGAAATTATTGGGCGCCTTAATTACCTTTCTGCTGCCAATCAGCCTGGTTTGCACGGGGGCTTTAGTTCTTTTTGCCGAACCGCTTTCTCATTTGCTATTTCAGAGTGAAGGCAGGTCCCAGTGGATAAGGCTAACAGCATTATTATACCTAGCCTTAGTGATGCAAGGCTTACCCCTCCAGCTTTACAAAACGGAGCAGAAGTCTCGAGCCTTTGCAGCTTGGTCCTTGACCGCGTTTAGTTTGATTGCCTTGGGGAACCTTTATTTCATTGTCGTTTTGAAAATGGGATTGCCGGGCATGCTGCTTGGGAATCTTTTGGGAGTTGGAGGCACAGCCCTGATCCTATCCCTATTGATATTGCCCAAGGCTCACTTGAATTGGGACTGGAAACGCTTGGCTCCACTTTTCGCATTTGGATTACCCATGCTTCCTAATTTGCTCAGCCGGAAAATTTTAGAAGTTGGCAATCGATATATGATTCCTCATTGGCATGGATTGTCGGAAGTAGGGATGTTTTCCATGGGGGCTAGGGTATCGAGTATTATGGATATCCTCCTGCTCGTTCCCTTTCTTTATGCCTGGCAACCTTTTTTCTATTCCTTGGCAGGAAAAGCCGATTCACCCAAAATTTTCGCTCGCGTTACCCATTATTTCTTTTTGCTTTTAACCGGAATATTTTTGGGCATGCAAGTTTTTCAGACGGCGATCCTCCACTTTCTGGGTCGGGGAAGATATGATGAGGCAGGCCCGGTGGTTTCGCTATTGGTTCTGGCTGCCATGTTGAATGGAATCCAATATTGCGTATCAGCGGGAATCCATTTGCGCAAAAAATTGGTGACGGAAATGTGGCTCATGGCCGGGATTGCGACCGTCAACATTATGCTTAATCTTTTGCTCATTCCCAGGTTTGGCGCTCAAGGCGCCGCCGCCGCGACTGCCACGGCCTTTGGTTTTTTTCTGATCGGATCTTTTATTACCGCCCAACGAGTTTATCCCGTGCCCTATTTATGGCATCGAAGCGTTCCGATTTTTTTGTGGGCGGTTTGTGCCTATGCCGCTTTGCTGGTAATTCATTCTCTTTTGATCCGCGTTTGCCTTGTTTTGAGTTTTGCCATTGTTGGACCGATTTGGGATCTTAAGCGAAATGGCGAATTGAGTATGGCATGGAAGTTTGTTCTTGAAAAAATAGTTCGGATTCGGGCCGGTTCCTGAGATCAAAAACTCGATTTATTGAAGGCAAAGATGTTGCATTTCACTCCGGAACATTTTTTCACGGATTTTTTCAAGAACCGGGTTGGTCACTATGCAACTGCCGATATTGCGATGCCGGGCGTCGATTCTAAGGTGGACTTACGCAAATTGCCTTTTCCTGAAGCATCCTTCGATTTCGTCTATGCCTCGCATGTGCTGGAACATATCGACGAAGATGCCAAAGCCATTGCAGAAATCAGCCGAATCCCTTTGAGGAATATCATGTTCGGGCCCCGGGTCCTGACTATTTCAATCGGTACAATCCCCATTTCCAAACGGTGCAAGTCCACCACTCTTCAGATTTTCCGGAAAAGTACCAGTGTTTTATTTATGAAGATCGAAGCGTCTGGCCGACGGCTCAATGTCCGCTATTACCCACTATGGCGGGTAGTCGGCACGAGGACATGGTACCGGTTTGCTTTGTCTCGTCGCCCTAGAGACAAAATTTCCCGGTAGCGGAATCAATAATTGGAGATTTTCTGGAATGCCTCGATGCTATAAACCTTGAGCCGCCCCTGCTGCACGAAGGTATCCACATAGGCCAAAAGCTCTTCCCAATCGGCGCGATACCATTTGTTGGAATCTAATAAGCCGCTAGCGACAATTTCGTGGACGCCAATGATACTGGCCATCCGGTTGTTCACCAAATTGAGAATGACACTCTTAGCCATATCCAGGGTCACCCCGTTTTGTAGAAAACCAAGAACTCGTAGTCGATAAGGATCGGAAAAAGGAAGTGCTTCCCCTTCCGGCCAACCCACTACCAAACGGGCCGTTTGGGCATTCAGTTTGACAATGGAGTCCTTGGCTAGGTCGCTTTTTCCGTAGGGGTAAGCGAAATGTCTGAAACCCGTGAATCCATTGCACTGCAGGAACCCGGCATTTCTTTTCATGGAGCGATCGGCTGAATCATTGGTCAAGCTAGTGATACTGTCATGGGTCCATAGATGGCTCCCAATAGTCCAGCCTCCACTATCTTGCAAAACTTTCAGCCTTGCCATGCCCATTTTATTAACGGCTCCTACCGAACTGCCGTTCACATAAATGTTCCCTGAAAAACCATACCTACGCATAGCTGGAACGCCATTGGTGTCGAAGTTGGCCCATTGATCATCTTCAGTAATGAAGAGCACTGCCGGCGGCAGTGGGGAAGGATAAAAACCGAGCTCACCAAAAATCAAAGTATCATTTAATCCAGGTTTTGCGCTTAACCCAATCCGAATGCGCGAGACGGAATGGCAATCAAAACCGGGTGTGGAATTGAAAACGCGAACCGCCAGGTTTACCCGGGACCAATGTCCAGTATCAAAGAGTTGCGGGTTTCTGACCTGGTGGTGGATGGTATAAATGGCATTGTCTTCCAGTCGGATACCGCTGATGAGTTGAATTCCGAAAACTTGGACCGAAGCAAGATTCGCCATGTTGGGGGCCCAAAATTTAAGTGAGAGATTCGCATCACTGCAAACGTTTTCGGGCGGTTCCAGAGCCTTTTCAAGGTAAGTTGTGGAATAATTGTCGCCGATTACCCTAAGCGCTTTCGGAGCCATCAGATAGTGGGCTGAATCCGATTCCAGGAGTCCGCTCCCATAAACCCTATTCCATTCAGTATTAATTGGCTTATTGAAATACGAGCGGACGTGATAGCCGACAATTCCTTTATCCTCTGGCCTAGTGGGGAGAAAATCATCCGGAAAAATATTCGGTTCCAAACAGGAAATATTGGCAAACGGACCCTGTTTAAATGCCATTACGAGCAAAAGGCCAATTAAAAAATTTGGACGAATTTTCATAATTCTCTTAGGGTGTAAGTCATGAAAGGATTGCGACCCAAAAAACAACTGCTATAAACTAGTTCTGCTAGAACTTTTTATTGTTACAGGTGTGTTACCGGGATGATTCAAGGAATTCTTCTAGGCTATAAACCTTGACTTTATCCTGTTCGACCAAGGTCTGTATATAATCCATCAAGGCTTCCCAATCCGCTTTATACCATTTCCGTCCATTTAAGGAGCCTCCGGTGACAATTTGGTGAACACCAATAATACCGGCTGTGCGGTTGTCGACCATTAGCTTGACTGCTCCTTTAGCCATCTCCAAGCTAACACCCTCTCCAAGAAAACCTAGAACACGCAGTCGGTAAGGATCGGAGAAAGGCACGACATCACCGGCCGGCCATCCAGTGGTTAAGCGGGCGGTTTT
The DNA here is from genome assembly GCA_043766615.1 of Fibrobacteria bacterium. GTDB lineage: Bacteria > Fibrobacterota > Fibrobacteria > UBA11236 > UBA11236 > Chersky-265. The sequence goes on from JAYUHW010000039.1 coordinate 64,993, forward strand.
GGTATGCATCCGCACGATTGAATCCTTGGCTCGATCGCTTCTGCCATATGGATAGGCGAAATGTTGATAGCCGGTGAATCCATTCCTGCGCAGAAATTCAGCATTCATCATCAAAGAACGTTCGGCGGAGTCATCGGTTAGGGCCGTAATACTGTCATGAATCCAGAGATGGCTTCCAATAGTCCAACCCCCGCTGTCTTGCAGGGTCTTTAAGCGTCCCAAGTTCATTTTATTGTAAACGCCCAAGAGTCCGGCATTCGCATAAACGGTTCCCTTGAAGCCATATTTTCGCATCGCCGGGATCGCATTGGTATCGAAGTCGGCCCATTGATCGTCTTCGGTTATGATCAAGGCTGCCTTGGCTAAGGGAGAAGGATATACAGCCAGTTCACCTAAAATGAGAGTGTCTTCAAGTCCGTTCAAGGCGCTTAGTCGTATGCGTATCCGCTTTACGGAATTGCAGTCGAAAGTCGAGGAGATATTGAAGGCGCGAATGGCTTGATTGATGCGTGTCCAGTGCCCGGCATCAGTCAGTTGTGAATTCCGAACCTGATGTTGATAAGCATATGTCGCGCTATCCTTTAAGTCCTTACCTCCAATTAAGGTCAGTGAAAAAAGCTGAACATTGGTCAGGTTAGCTTGTGACTCGGCCCAGAATTTAAAGGAGATATTCGCATCCCCGCACACATTTTCCGGCTTTTGAAAATTCTTTTCTATGCTATTCGATGGGTTATTTGTTCCTATGATCCGCACAGCCATTGGTGCTTGAAGAAACCGGTTCGATTCTGGTTCCAAATATCCGGATCCATAAACCATTTTCCATTCCGTTCCAATGCCCTTATTGAAATACGAGAGAACGCGGTAGCCCTCGGTTGCACTGTCTTCGGCTAATACGGGAAGGATTTCATCTTGGGAACTTTGTTCATGAATACATGAATTCAGGATGGGTGATACCGCCAAGACCATCCCGAAAATCAGAATTCTTGCGGAGAACTCCGGTTTCCTTATGAGGTAGCAATCGACTAACTGCAAGAGCCGCGGTGCGTGATCGGTCATTTGGGTGCAATGCGCAACAGCAACAATTGCCCGCCCGGCCCAGGCTTGGTTCCCTCTGGCAGGTTTTGCAATCCGGCGGCATTTTCACTGGTTATACTTCGGGCCTGAACGTTTAGTAACCATGTCCCGATTCCTAATTGATTTGATCCATCGATGAGGCCCTTGACCTCCCATTGGGTCTTGAGACCTGGTCTTAAAGTCCCAATGGAACTAGGCGCATCTACGACAGCTAATTTATCCAGCTTCCGGGCCTCCAAATTGAGCATCCAAATTGCAGGTGGACGAAGAATAGAAGCGGATGGTTTTTCACAAATCACCATATTTCTTGTTTTTCCAATGGCGATTTTTCCAGGGTTGGTGAAACCGGTAATGGAATCGCCCGTTGCCAGAATCTCCAAGCGAGGCCCTTCGCCTTCGAGGGCGTTTTTTGGATCGAATGACAATTTGTAAATCCTTCCAAAGCGATTTTGTGAAGCCGACCCATTACCGGTGCTGGAGAAATAGAAGGCCCCTTTTTGACTTGGGTCATAGGCGCCTTCCGCAAGCGATTCAAAGTTGAAGGAAGTGTCCTTGCCGTCTGCGCTTACCGTGCTCCAACCATTTAGTGTAGCGGTAGAAATGTCGGCCAGTGAAAAAGGGGCATCCGGTCTGTTCCGGAGCAGGTCTACCCAGTGTCCCTGAAGTGTGCCCGAATTGAATTCAGCCTCGTTATGTTTGCCCGAGGCAGCGAAGACATAAAGCTTTCCTCCTGCCAAACCATTTTCATAAAGGGGATCCGGGGAGCGCATGTCACGTAACTTACGTCCAATATAGAGGTAAAGTCGGCCTCTACCCGATTGGGTCTGCTCTAGCGCCATAACAACCGTTTGATTGGAATCCTGAGTCGGCACTACGGTAAGGCTCTGAAATGCCAGTTTACCGAAATCGGACAAGATAAACGCTTTATCGCCAACAATACCCAAGGTCTGCGCACCTGATGATGAAAAGTTAGATGAGGAGGAGGACGATTCTCCGGTTAAATAAATGGGTAAAGTTATACCCTCCTCCGGTCCAGCCAGAAAACCAGGACTCAAGCGATTGAAAAATCCAGGAGTAGCACTAAAGTTACCAAGAGCATGGACGGACTCGAAAGCGAAGCGACCGGAAACGATCCGATCCGTGGCCCTATCAATGGTATATTCCGAGACATAGGCACCTTTTTTGGTAGGTCCAGCGACTAAGGCATTAATTGAATCCTGGGAGCTGATTTCATGACTCATGAATAGACGGGCAGTTTGACTATCGCGAGTAGTCAAACCCAAACCATTGGGCATTCCACCCATGCGAAAGCCTTGCAAAAAATTGTCCGTCATCGGCACGCTTTCCCCCACAGTCAATAGCGGCGTAATGGCAACACCGGGTTCAACAGCTTTTAAATAAGCGGAATCATCGGTTGTCCAAGAAGTCAAACTATCTGAAGTCATTACCATGCTTGGGATGGTGTCATCCTCAACTACGACTACTTGTTGGATGGTCCGGAACCCAATTTTGGAAATCACCAACGTATCAATAGTGGTTGCAGCCACTTTTGCAATCTGATCCAAGGGCAAGGGAACAAGTCTAAGCGGGGTCCGGTCGGTCTTTTTTCCAAAGTATGGGATTCTATGATAGTACGAGAGAGAACCGATTTGTAAACGGATACCGTAAACACCAATATGCAGTTCGTGCCGCAAACTCGACAATGGAGCGAGCCCGTAAAGACCGCGCTTTAAGTCCTCATCAACCACTCTTCCCAGTTCGTGGCCAGTGAAATCGAAAACGGTAATGCGAACGCGAGCGTGGATGGTCAAAACGTGAAACGCTAGTTTTTGCCCATCCGACTGGAACATGTCTTCTGCACGAATCTTTCTTTCCACTGAACGACTCATGAGCTGGTATCTACCATGATCATCCGTACTAGTTGCAAAGCCATCTTGTTTAAGCTGTACGCTCACGTTTGACATTGGGTGCCCGGTGAGATCAACTATCTTGCCCACAATGCGCGAGGAAATTTTAGCGGGTTCGGAACCTAAGACGAATGACTGAATGCAGGCGGAAAGGAGTAGAAAAAAAAAGACTCTTAAATTCATATTACAAATCTCAGTTTAGAGAAAGTTTTTTTAATAAAAATTCCAAATCTATTAACTCAGCCATGAAAACAGCACAAAGGGTATTACTTCGCATCTTTTCCACCGCCTTTATGATCCTGGAAGCCCCAAATTTTGCAGCCTTCTGAGGACTCATAAATACTCCCAATGAAGGATATTTTCTCCATGAAGTGGGATGCGGGACCCCTGACCAAAATTTCAATATCACGGAGAATTTTACCGCCTCCGTCCATTTCCACTGGAGGGGTGTTTGATTTCCAGGAAATCAGTTCCAGGCTTTTACCCCCATATTTTTCCAGGCTTCGATAAAGCAATTTTCCATTGTCCATGTAATAAAATTCACGCATGAAATTCAATTGGACTTCACTGGCGTTTTTTCCTTCAGGTAATTTCTTATAGAGCGTGATCAGTTGTTCAGGGTTTGGCCCCATTAGGATCAAACCAAGGGTATCTTGAATATTGAGCCGTGCTACGGCATTTCGTAAAAGTTGATCAGGTGAATGCGCAATCCTGCCTAGGCTGGGGATGCTGTCTTCGAGAATGGCAGGGGCCAAAGGGCGGCTAGGTTTTGCCCAGACGCTTTCGGCCGAAAGAATTGACAAGACAAATAGGCAGCTTGAAAGGGGAAAAGCTCTAAAAAATTTACAGATAATTTCTTTTGACATTTTCCAATAAATCCTTTCAAGCCAATTCATTCGATTTAATTCCCAGTGCTAAAGACTACACGGGCAGAGCGGGACATTTTACCGTTGGATAGGCGCACGATATGGACTCCGTGCAAATTACCCATGGCAATGGAATTTTGTCCTTGCTTCAGATTCACTTCACGAGTACCCATGAAATGGCCTGACACACTCCAGATGGCTATTTTGACCGATCCAAAACCTGAAGATTGGATGACCAAGTTCTGGCCATGGCTCGCAAAGACATGAATACCATTAAAGTCGCGAAGCGGAATGGCAATAGCCACGGGCATTGACTTGATTACCACGACCAGTTCCGATTTTGTCTCCTTGGGATCCCGGCTATTTTTGTCCTTCGCTCTTGCGACATAAGTATAAGTTCCCGCAGCTTTTCCAGTAAGTGGAACCGTCAGGGTTCCATTTGTGCTCGTCCCCAAAACCACTCCATTAAGTGTGATTTGAATGGTATCGATTCCGTCTTGATCCGAGGCTAAGGCAACTAGACTGAAGGAACTAGGCGCATAAAGCGTGTCTGCGCCACCGCGGATGAAGCTCATAGTGGGCGCGATATTGGGAGCAGCGGCATTTACATTTACCACCAAGGAATCGATTTTTACTAAAGGATCATTGATGTGTTTATCCTTGGCCCTGACAATATAAGTATAAGTGCCAGCGTCTAAGTTAGCCACGGGGACGACCAAATTAATCGAAGTGCCGGTGGCTAGTACTTTACCGTTCAAGAGAACTTGCAAGGAATCAATTCCATCCACATCCTCAGCGTTTGCCAATAACTGAAAGTTGGCAGGTCCGATTAAAGTTTCCGCACCAGTGCGTATGAGCGTGACCTTGGGAGCAATATTAGCGGCTGCAGCATTCACGGTTACTATCAAGGTTTTGGTGGTCACCTTCGGATCCGTTGCATGCTTATCCTTTGCGCGGACAGTATAGGTATAAACGCCCGCAACCATCTTAGTAATTGGGACTACCAAGCTAACTGATGAGCCGCTGGCTACTACTTTGCCGTCCAAAAGAACTTGCAAGGTATCAATTCCATCCGCATCATCTGCACTGGCAACCAAGGTGAAATTGGCTGGACCGACTAGGCTATCGTTCGAGGCTAATTTCAAATCCACAGTAGGCCCTGAAGCGTTCACTAGGGCTGGAGGATCAAAGACTGTCACGGTGAGTACTTGCGTCACGGTTTTAGGGTCCGTGGCATGATTATCCGTGGCTTTAACCGTATAAGTATAGGTACCGGGCACTTTGCCGGAGATGGATACTGCAAGGCTACCAGTATTGGATCCGCCCAAAACCGTCGTGCCTTCTAAGATCTGCAAGCTGGCAATGGCGCCATCCGGATCCGAAGCAGTGGCATTGAGGGTAAAGCCTGCTGGCGCTATGAGTGTTTCGCCAGTGCGGGTTAGGTTAACGATCGGAGCTTTATTCGGCGGAGGTACTTCAACAGAGACGATCAAGTCCTTCGAGGAGGTTTTAGGTTCGGTGGCATGGTTATCCGTCGCCTTAACCGTATAGGTATGATTACCTGCCGTTACGCCTGAAACAGGTACCGAAAGACTTCCGGTAACCGAGTTGCCCAGTACAGTTGATCCCTCAAGGATTTGTAAATTGGAAATGACTCCATCGGAATCTGAAGCTGTGGCATTGAGGGTAAAGCCTGCGGGAGCTACTAGAATAGTTTCACCGATTCGACTTAAGTTAACTACTGGAGCTTTATTAGGAGGGGGTGCTTGAACAACCACGATTAATTCTTTTGAGGAAGTTTTTTGATCCGCGTTGATATCCTTGGCTTGAACCTTATAGGTATAAATGCCTTGAGCTAGGTTTGTGACGTTAACGCCTAAGCTTCCAGTGGCATTTGAACCCAAAATCGTGCTGCCTTGAAGAATTTCCAAAGTAGCGATGCCATCCAAATCAGAGGCCGTTGCATTGAGTGTGAAGCTAGCTGGGGCAACGAGGTTATCACTTCCGGTGCGGGTTAAGTCTACCGTTGGGGCGGGATTGGCCACTACGACAACAAGATTTTGGGTTTGGGTTAAAGGATTAAGGGGATGCTTATCCTTGGCGCGCACCGTATAGGTAATTGACCCGGAGGCGGCATTGGTTACATCAAAGGAAACCGAACCCGTGGTGCTGGATGCCAGAACGGTTACTCCTTGGAGGATCTCTAAATTTGCGATTCCTTCTGGATCCGTAGCGGTAGCGTTCAAGGTGAAGGACGCTGGTGCGCTAAGGTCGGCGCCAGTGCGAGTCAGAGTGACTACAGGTGCTCCTGCATTAGGTGGAACAGGATCGTCGCCAAGGGGGAAGTCCATAGTGCCGTCAAGGGTCCAACCCTTGTACCAGAGATCCCCATCCACGATTGCACCGGCCTTGGCTGCAATAATATCTGGATTCGAGGGTGAAAGGTCTTTGTAAAGGCCGAAGCTATGCGTAGTTGCATAGGGATAATTCTTGATCTTGGCATTCATTACGTCCTTAACCAAATTGACTTGATTCAACGAGTCTGTACCTTTGGCGCTAAGCCCAGCGAATTCATATTGCTTTTTCCAATTGCCGGTTAAGAAAACGTCTTTTAATTCCAATGCGGGCGTAGGTGCGGTAATATTGGCCGCGGTTAAATCACCCTGGATCCGGAAACCCCAGCCGGAGGCGCTGTCTAATTTTGCGCCACCGGCCACGATGACCATTTTCTCATAGGTTCCGGCGCATTGCTCTTTTAAGTCAACCGCACCATCATATCCACCATTGTCGATCAAGGTGAGATGCGACCAATGCAGGTTTGACAAAGGTCGGAGATCGGATTGGGAGCTACTGCATTCTATTACGAAATCACCTACGGGTTCAAAGGGCAAGGTGCTGCCGGGTTGTCTTGGTCTGGGAGCTTCCGTCCTTTGAATGCCAATCATATAATCGATAGTGCCGCTATATCCATGATCGATATCAAAGTTATCATCCGTTTGCTGGGTCACGACAAGGTGGTCGGCATTGACCGATCCTCCGAACCATTCAAAGCCATCGTCGTCGCCGCGATGGACCTGTACGTGGTGCATGACGGTCTTGCTACCAACGGCGCAAAGGGTGACACCGTTCAATTCGCGGTCCACGGCAATGGGGAAGCCCGGGCCGTCGAGTCGCACATAGGTCAAAACACCCGATGAGTCGTCATTCTTGTTATTACCGAACCGGGCCCAGCCTAGCGCTTCATACTGAAGGTTTCCACCTTGGTTGCTGATACCCTTGCCCAGGAGCACGATACCACCCCAGGTTCCACGTTCGGATCCGATTTCTCCGCGAAAGGTGATGGGCTGGTCTTTAGTGCCGGCGGCGATAAGCCAGGCTCCGCGATCGACAAGCAAAGTCGCACGGTTGGCTGTACTGGCCTGGATGGTGGTGCCTGCCTCAATGGTCAAAGTAACGCCGGCCTTGACTATGGTATAACCATTCATGATCCAAAGCGTATCTTTGGATAAGAAAGTGTTTACGGCAATGGAATCGGCGGGAATGGTTCCCTCATGTGCTTTGACGGGGATATCTTTCATTGGGAGCGCCCAAGAAAGTCCAGCGCCAAGGCTAGCTGCAAAAGCTAGCGGCTGCAGGAGGGATTTAAGGAAATTTGATTTTTTCATTGTGAAGGTCTCCCATTGTTTAATTTTAATTGAATTCAGTTCGGTCACTTGGGGCACACCATTGGGGCCCGCAAAATAGGGACTGAGAGATAGGAAGCCCGTGTTACCGTCAAGCCTATTAATTGTTTCAACCGCGTTCCATTAAAGTTGCCGCGAGAAATTTATTTCAATTGAGATTCCGTTTTGTTCCCGTTCTAGTGTCTGGTACCGACTTACATCGCCAAAGACCTTTTGATACTGTTCGGCTGTTACGGTATGATAGGTAAGCTTATCGTTATATTCCTTGACTCGAAATTCCTTAGACTGCAATAACCAATTCTTGACCCGCACACTCAGTTCGTTGCGCTTCCAAAAGGTGAAGCGGTGCAGGGATTCCAGGCTGGCGAATGGCTTTTCCGTGATATCCGGCACACCGCCGGTACCGGCTTTGCGGATACGCTCACCGGCTTTATTAAAGAGCACGGTATTCAGGAATACAAATGGGCCAACTTCCACCTCATGGGTCAGGGAGCCATTGATTAGATAGGGTGCTTGGCCGACCATGGCCCGGCGAAAATTTGTGTTTTGCAAAGAGTTGCTGGAGTCTTTTTGAATACGAACTTCCGATTCCATCAAAGCAAAATTTCCAGAAACTGAAAAACCCTTTAACCATGGGGTTGTAAGATTCAAACCTTCCAGTAGTCGACTTGGATTCAAGATGGCCTCGAATTCAACCCCTTTTACGTAAGCGCCATTGGCATTTTGGTAGGATTCAATTTTGTTTATATCTACAGTAGTTTCCACGGGTCTGGAAAAATCCTTGTAAAAAATAGAAGCGGAGAATGATTGTTCGTAGGGAAGATAAAGGTCGGCACGAGCATCATAGTGGAAAATTTTGGTCTTGGTCAAGTCGGGATTGCCGACTTTGGTATTCCCGCTGATATAATCCGTATAAGCGAAAAGCGTCATTTCCCGGATTTCTGGGTGGACGGCGGTTTGGGCGTATTGCCAACGTAACTTCAAGGGGCGAATCGGTTGTATCCATAATCCAATCGATGGGTAGGTATTCCACTCCCGTGACTTTATATCAAAATCCTGTTGCCCTTCGCTGCCACCGGTATATGGCATATGCAAATTGAAATCGTACCATTCGCCTCTTAATCCTCCGTCCATGCCAATCGGCATTTTCCATAAACGTGCGGAAATGGCGTAGGCAAGGTAAGTGGCTGCCCGGATTTCGCTGGCAGCATAGGTGTCGCGATCCTTCGGCGAAGTCGCAAAATCTGAAACATTTTCCTGTATATCTAAGGCCAGCGCATCGGGAGCCCTAATTTCTTCCAGCGCCTGTCCTGTCAGGCTGCGGCGATCGGCATCATATGAATATCGGGTGGCTTTAAAATCTCGGTTTCTCCCGTTAAATGCTAGTCCCGTACCAAAAGTCGGCAGGGAAAGGTGGGAAAAGATTTTATTTTCCAGCAGGAAGGTATCCCGAGGGGAATATTCCGGAGGAATGATTAGGTAGCTGTCTAGCCGCGCCGCAGCCGCCTTTTCGTTCAATGACTCAAAGATTCGCGTGCCCCATACATCGTCATTGTTAAAGGCTAAAGGCTGATCAACACTTACCGAACCCTGGCTATATAAGTATTGGCGGCTATCCGGGGTTTCACCGGAGACGCTGGAAAGACCGGCGGCCCATGTGACAGAATCCACAACTCCACTCCCAACATAGGCCTCTCCACCCACCTGACTGCATACCAGACTTCTTCTATTGAACTGCAAAAGATAACGTTCTTGATAAGGACTTCTTTGGGGAATCAGGCCTCCACCTCGGGAGGCTTGATAGCTATTAGTCAAAAGGGCTTGATCGGTACCAATATTGATGGCAAAGTTTTTCCACCACACCGACCAATCTGGGTTTTCATAACGCATATTCAGCATGCCGCTGAGCTGGGCTTCATAGGAGCCTCTATCGATCAAAGCAGTTGTACCCGGTTGCAAGATGCGCACCGAAGTAATGATAGGACCGGAATCGGTTTGCACCGTATCATAGAGCTGTACCCGATTGACGACCATTCTTTTCAACACGGGGTGGAAAATCGTATCATTCTTAAACGCATAGGAGGCATTGACGTCCTGTTTTTCGACCAGGTTCTGGTCATACTTGTTTTTGAATCCGGCCGTAGCTAGGTAACCAAATTTTCCATCACCAGGCGCTGGATATACATTGCCGACAGAGATGGAGAAATTCGTGGGATTTTTTATGCGAGAAGTGTCGATGGAATAAACATTGGACAACTTATTGGCCAATTGAATACGTTCATCGGGAGTGAAGCCTGGCAACCCACTACTCCGGGCATCCTGAGCGGCAGCTTCACTGAAGCCTTTGGGAATGACTCCCGGGAAGCCATCAGGGAGTGAGCGGGTGCCATCATCAAAGCCCCAGAAAGTATTTCCTCCATCATAAGTCAGACGCCGGTTGCCTACCTGCCATCCAGCGGGAAGCGATTTTGGGGCCCGGCCGTTTTTCGGGGATTCCTCACGATAGGCGATCAGGTAATCGGCTGTGTCTACCCGGCCATGATAAATGTCCCCTGAGGAAAGGGATACTTTTAAGAATGCTTTTTCCGGAATTCCTTTTGTGATTAATGCAACGGATCCGCCTGCAAAATCCGGGGACAGTTCGGGTACAAATGTTTTATAGATGGCGAAACTTTCCAAAGTGCCGGCCGGAAAAAGATCCTGCGGCACCACCCGCTTATCTTTTTCGGGGGAAGGAACGGGTAAGCCATTCAAAGTCATATTTGTATAGCGCTCGCCCAAGCCTCTTACGTAAACATATTTTCCGCCTACTAGCGAGGTGCCGGTTACGCGCCGGGCGATAGCACCCGCGTCCGAATCCGTGGTCTTGGCGATTTGCTCGGCCGAAACGCCTTCCATCACCGCAGCGGATTTTTGGCGCTTGGCCAAAAGGTCTTGGGAGCTGCCGGCCTTCCTTTCCGATATTGCTTGAACCACTTGGCCTTTCAGTACCCGCCGGTCCATCTGAATTTCCAAAACGCGATCTTCACCTGCGACCAGCGATTCTAGCTCAATGGTCTTAGGCTCGTAACCTTTCCGGAATACGGAAAGGGTCCAGACGCCGGGGTCGATACCCATAATGCGATATAGACCTCCTTCATCGGTATGCGCCGAAATCCGCAAAGAGTCCCGTTTAAGAACCACGGTAGCTTCGTCAATGGCTTTACCATCGTCGGAGCCAAGTACCATGCCATGCAATACGGCGCGGCTTGCATTTACAATGTCCTTGGAGGCTATTCCCGGGCCAATAGATTTTTTCTCGTTACTGATGGACCTATTTGACGTATCAGTTAAGCCTGTATCCTGTAGCCGAGAACCATGTGCCAGGGTATCTGCGATCAAAGAGTCTAGATTGAGAACCGGGACGAAGTTTCGATTGAAGAGGCTTTCCTGGGCTTCAGCTGGGAAGCTGAAGACTACTAGATATATAGAGTGAAGGTAAATAATGAGACTTAAGTTTCTTTTCATGGCACGGAAAACGATAGGAGAAAGGATTTTCAATCCCGTTACTAATCGATTACACTGAATTTCATTATTTAGAATCAACTATCGTGCATAAAAAAAGGGACCGGAGGCCTAAACCCCCGATCCCGAAAAATTTTCAATCAAGTGATTGCAATCAAATGATTGGCAATTTAGGGTTGGGTAACCCACCATGTGGTTTCGTCGATGACCTGGTTGGTTCCATTAATCACGAGTTTAACGCGCAAGCTATGCTTTCCGGGAGCGCCGAAGACGGCGCCAGTTTGACCGGCAGCTTTATAAACGCGATCGCCATTTCCGAGAACGGTTGGGAATGGAAAAATGCCGGATTGGAAAACAGTGCTGACGTCTGCGCCATCCAGAAAGGCCTGGGAAGCAGCAACATTGATAGCTCCGTTTAATCCGGTTTGGGTCATAACAAAGTCCCAAACGGCTGGTGTGTAAAGAATGGCAGGCTTCATTTCCGTTCCACCTTCAGGCTGGAACGTCAAGTAATGTTTGGCAATGCCCATCTGTGAAATGGCGGACCATCCATCCATCCAGCTCTTGTCTGTTGGGCTGAAAGCGCCGGCATAGGTGACAACGTCAAAGAAGGGGTCGCCCATTTGATAATGGGTTGTGGTTACGGCAGGGCCGGTGGGTGAAGGACGTGGGTCTACGACATTGGTTTTCCAATTTCCGCCGTTTGGCATGCTTAGTAATCCAGGATTTGCATAGACATTCTTGGCAGCAATGGAATCAGCCGAATAGGATTGGCCGACAACCATGTCCTGAATGCTGGTGAAATAATTGCCGAAGTTCCAGAACACATTTCCTTCAATGTTCAATTGGTCATTTACGACTCTGCAATTTGCATCGCAAGGAATGCCGCCTTGGACTTCAATGCGGGCAAGATTTAGCCGCCAGTCTTGCATAACCATGTTTTTGAAATCACCTGCCGTGCCATCACGAAGACGCATGGCCAAATCATTGGCAGTGTTTGTGGTCTGGGGATTGCCAGCGCCGATAAGAGTTAAGTTGGACCACTTAGGCCGGGAGAATTTCGTGGTATCGGTGAGGCCAAGATTACCGCTATTCAATGGGTAGGCAAAACCGTCACCCTCGATGCCTTGGTCACCGGTAATATCAGGGTTCATGGGGGAGAAGGCGCCGTAACCATACTGCAACTTACCTTTATAACCGAAGTCATAGTCGAATAAGTCGTCGTTACCGTAAGCGGAGATCAGGTATTTGCAGTTTACCGTGCCGCCGAACCATTCAAAGCCGTCATCACCATTGGCGAAAGCTTCGATATGATCGATAACGGTTTTGTTGCCAACGCCACCAAAGGTAAGTCCATTGATTTCGTTGTCATTGCCGATGATTTTGCCACCATGACGAATGGAGACATAATGCATCTCTCCCGAGCTATCTGCAACATTCGAACCACCATACTGGCCGCGAGGCTCAGAGTTGATCCCCTCGATGTAGGCTGAGTCTTCGGAAATCGGTGCGTTTCCCAACAGGATAACGCCGCCCCACATATAGCGGTCAAAAGGTCCGAGGTCATTGGCATCCTCTTCATTGTCCAATACCGTCGTGAACAAAATAGGCTTTGTGGCTGTACCCATTGCCTTGATTTTTCCCCAACGCGTAATGACAAGTACGGATGCATTTCCGAGTTCACCCAGCAAACCCTTTATCACCGTTCCGTCCTGGATCACCAGTTCCTGAGGGCAACCGGCATTCTGACCAATGAATACTCGTCCACTCATATGGTAGACCGTATCACGGCTTAATGTTGAAGTTGCCGAGCATGGAAAGCTGGCATTGTTGAACACCTTGATGGGCTTGGGGGCCGCGAAGACCCCGGTTGCCGCAGCAAGCGCTCCGCATGCAATAAGTTTAGCGGTTTTCATTAATTCTCCTAGAAGTGCACTGGATGTATTTCCGAGCACGGAGAGAAATTTCGCTTTCCCATGTTGCGGATGTATGTGGATTTTATTCTGATTGTGTCAGGATTCGTTTTCTAAAACAGGAAAGTAGCAGGTCGGACGGTAACTATGCGCCGTCATCCACCATGAGCCTGACATAGGTGTTGGACCGGGCGCGACCCAGATTTTCTATAACTTCGCGGCTGTATTCCAAGTGGGCTCAGACATGGCGAATGTGAAGTTGCCCAAGATAAATACCCAATAAAATTTCATTTGATTACACAATACTTTCAATGTTAAATGTTAAATCCTAATCTTAGCGTAGAGATTTCAAGAGTGTTACAGAAAATTGATTATGCAACTTGTATTCCAACTTAGTATGGTGGATCAAAGGATTAAATTATTTCCGACGTAGCAAACCGGAAAATCTGTGATCTTTAATTTGAAAATCAATCAGGCCTGGATGTGAAGAAAGAAGTTTTGGTTCCAAAGTGAATTCAGTTGGAGCCAGCCCATGGAATTCCGTGAGGACTTGCCCCTGCAAGCTCAGGATAGAAAGCTGATATACTCCGGTTTCCATTACTTTGAAACGCATTCCATCCGGGCCGTATTCGTAATTTATTAATGCAGACCCAAGTTCATCTTTCCACCTCGATCCCCATTGGGAAAACTTTGGTTCAATCGCCTGACTTGGATTCCAGGCAGGAGAGTCAAGGGATTCTACTAAGGGAAACGAGCTAGGTGAATCCTTACCCTTTTCAAGAGGGACTAACCAAAGCGCTATGGTACCCTGTTGAACAGCCTTTAAATGGACGCAAAGAACGGAAATTCCCAGGTTTGCGTTCTGCCCATTCGGATGCGGCGTACCAACTATGGGTTCAGCTTTCATGGAGGTTAATACGCCGCCGGTTTTAGGTAACAATAATGTTACTGAAATTCTTTTCCCATCAATAGTCAAAATAGCCGATCTTCCATCATTGGCGATAGCAATGGCCGCTTCGGTATGCATGCGCCACCAGATTTCTCCTGATTCCTTCAGTTGATATTCATCTTGAATCAAGGCTGCGCCGCCCTCACGCAGGGCGGCTCCGCGAAGAACCTGGATAGCTTGGGCTCCGTAAGCGGCCGTAAGATCGGCAATGGCTATTTTATTATTCGCGTCAAAGTGTTTCAAAAAGGTATCGGGAAACTTTTCCTGGTCCGGCCCCATGCTTGGATTAAAAGTCAAGGTATTGTGTCCTTCGGCGCGCACCCGGTAATAGGTAAAACGCGAGGCGCTATCGAGATAGTCAATGAAGTAATTGGGCAGTGAATAATTATCAGGCCCCAAGTCCACGGCCCACCTTTTCCCATTGACCTCGTAAATAAAGTTTCCAACATCCAGATGGGAATGCTCGTTTTTCGGGTTACCGGCCTTCAGGCTTAAAAACGCGGCATTGCTATCGCTCCAGGCGCTGCGAAATATGGCGAGATCAGGTCCGTGAAATCTTTTACCCAAGGGCAAACCCTCAGGACCATTGTTCTTGGCAGTTTCATCGTACCAAAGCAGATCAAGCGGGTTAAACCCAAAGTGGGTTTGGGAAAACCAGTTGTACAAGGGTCGATGATACTGTAAACCGAATCCGGACATCCAAAAGGGATAGATGCGTGCATCGGAAGCGTCGCCGTAATTGAGCATGCGCCCGGATGGTCCTTCGCAGAAAATCGGAAATAATCCGGTTTCGGCGAGCCCGGGTAACTTCGACAGGTCGAACTCATCATTCAATGCCGTTTGTAAGGAAGCGAAAAGCATGGCGAGATATTGACTGGAATAACACCAGTATCCGATTCCTTCGGCATAGGCGCCATCGGGCGAGAAAGCTTGCAAGGCTCCCGATTGCTGCAAGGAGAGCAGGGACCGATGCAAAACGGATTTCGCGATCGATTCGTTATTTCCAAGTGCGAGTGCAGCCAAAGCGAGACCGCTATTACAAACCGCATTCCAATTGGAGCTCGAGGTGACCCACCAACGTCTTTGTTCGAATTCAATTAGGCCGGGATTGAATGCTTTCTCTTTTATCGCACGCCTCATCGTCGTCTCCTGAATCGGCGACATGAAGCGATAAAGCCAGTCATAGCCAATGGCAAAGGCCGTCGCCATTTCCGCGACATCTAAAAAAGTAATTGCGCCCCAATTGGGAAACCGGGCCGCGGCTTCCAATTCAGCTATGGCACGATCAGCATATTTCCGATTATCATCTACATTAGCAAGGAAAGCCAATATCATGACCCGTTCCAAGACTTGACGGCTTGTTCCCAGGATGGATCCGTCAATCATTATATATGTAGAGGTCGGCGACAGTACTAGGCTGTCCCCCTGTTTTCGAATAACGCTCAAAGAACCGGAAATATCCGCATTCGTTTTAGCTTCGAATTGGATGTACTCAATTGACCCGGGACTGATAATCAGCCGAGGATGCGAAGGTTTGATATGCGCGAAAATGGAATCAGGGATTGCAGGCAAGGGGCTTGCCATAGATGAGGATATGACTACAAGAAAAACCAGTCCTACAGCCCTTGAAGGACGATTGTAATGGGATTGAAATTTGAGTGCAACCATAACTAATTAAAATCCTGACTTAGCTAGTATATCCCAAAGCCATAATTATTTCTATTTCAATATTCAGTTCCCTTTGATACCTCAATTAAGCTGCAACCGAGACCGTGTAAATTCGTCTCCCAGCGATGAATCGAATTGGTAAGTTCCTGGTTTATTCATGAAATACGAATGAAACAGAATTTGAACTTCTGTGGCTTAAAATTATTGATGTCGACAAATTGATTGCCGGCAGAACGCCATGTATCCAGAAAGAGGTTTGGCATGCAGAATTTAAACGCAAATGTCATCGGAAAATCCGTTTATGAAAATTCGGTTTTTAACCGCTCAAATCAATCCAGATTCGTTAGAAAACCGGAAGAAACACTTTTACCTATTCGTGAATATCCTTCGAACCGCGGCGGTATACCACCAACCACGGTGGAATCCGGGGAATATATCCTTCGTTTCGC
>JAYUHW010000040.1:0-21237 GCA_043766615.1 Fibrobacteria bacterium
AACCAGCGGACATTTTGCCTGAATCCAGCCGCCGTGGGATCCCGGTGACGATTCCGGGGAGCTTAAGGACATGGTTGTAAAAGAAGGATAGGCCGTCGCAGTGAAGGTTGACCGTGGACGAACATAGGCCCCGCTCTTTGCGCAGATAGAGGAGATCGGATTCGATATGTTTGACAGATCGCTGTTTGGGATCGCCGGGGCTGTGGATCAGAAAGGACGATAGAGATCCCGAATAGCTCTTTGTCGTTTGCGGGGAGAAGTTTCAAAGGTCTAATTCAGGGATCAACCGCAGTCGCCAGTATTCGGGCCAGGATTTTGGAAGAGAAGTAAAGGCTGACATAACATGGTACTTTCTTTGCGAAGGGCGTTCTCAAGATAAATCCGGACCTGAAATAAAATTTGTCCCGACTAAATATGTGAAGGTGGGCGAGCCAACCCCCAGCACCCCATTTATTTCGTAAATAGCACCACGATGCCTCTAAACGGTAAGAATTTCGATGCATTTACTCAGGCCAAGCCCTATAATCTAGCTGAAACCATGACCAAAGCATCGCACAAAACCCACCTGAAACTTGGTCTTAAGCACCACGAAATCAACTTGGAGTCCAAACCATTTGGCGAGTCAAGCCAGGTACCAACACCCCTGGAAGAATTCGCAGCTCGAAAAATGCGATATACGGTGAGCATTAATGGAAACTACCAGACCCGAGAAACGACGTGCGGGAAATTCTCCTCTGAAATCGCGGCCTTTATGAAGGACCAGAGCGGAATCCTGATCGGCATTGAAGGTGTCAACTGGTATAAGTGCGGGCCCACGGATGAAGAGATTTTAATGTGGGCGCACCCGCTCGATCCTACAGATGGCAATTATAGATTGGTGCCTTGACGGAGTCTAGCTTAAAAGCATTTCCTTGATGCGTGCCACGATCATCATGTCTTCGGCTCCACTTACTGGGTCAGGGTCGAAAACCCAATTGTTCTGCAGCAATTCAAATTCGTCTTCGTTGGCGGTGTGGGCGAGTGTGCCGGTATAACGGATGTTTTCCAGATATTCCCTAAGCTCGATTGGGGAGAAAATCTGTTTGACCTCGGATAGAAAAACGGGAAGCTGTTTCGCCCAGACTGGATCCTTGTCGGACTCCTGGACAAAGTTCACCAGCTTTTCTCCGATGAGGTAACCCAGGGCTTTCTCAAGGCCATACGGCTCTTTGATTCCGTGGGTGGCATCGCATTGTTCTATCCAAATCTTTTCCATTTCCATTCTTAATCTCCACGGAATAAGGGCTCCATCAGCCCTTCGACTTCTTTCTCAACATTGCTTGAACCAATTCAGGACTCCCCACCATCGGATTGAACGGATCCGGCACAAAAGCCAACAGAGCCTTCCGAGCAAGGTCCTGGGCTTCGATTTTATTCGACTTCGCCGTTTTCCTAAAGTGCTCGATATACCTAGGATCCAACATCACCTGGAACGGCACCTTCTTCGCATCAACCTTCGGTCGACCAGGACCCTTTTTAGCTTTAACGATTTTCTTTTTCATAAGCACAAATATAAATTTTGACCCAAGACATTTAAATAGGTTTTAAATAATCTTTAAATAAGTTCCGGAACCTATTTCCACCATTCAAATCCCTTCATTCTTTAATCCCCGATCTTGCCCTAATTTTGACTAAAAGACATAAATAGAGCATTGCCATAATCGAAAAAGGAGAACCTCGAAAGATCCTCCTTGATATAATTCTAAAGGAGACCGTGTATCCTTAACCAAGAGGGTGCACCGTCCGAATCAACACCATCAGGCTCGACCAAATTCCCATTTGGTGTTTCACAGGTGCCATTCATAACCGCCGCAGCTAGCTCTTCCTCTGAAATCGACAGCCCAATCCAGGCCAAGGCCGTGCAAGCTGGACAATGAAGACTTCGATCCCTATTCAGGACATTTACCTGGGTTGGTTTCCCATGAGGGTCCGGCCACACTATGATGGCCGTGGTCCCCTTCTGAAGTATATATCCATCCTTAAATCGGATCTCCCGGATGACGATACCCCGAATCATGATTTCACTCCCTTTATTCTCATCCACCCATAATCGATTGATGCAATTTCTGAATTCATACTTTTCCTTTCGAATGAAATTGACCTGGACACTTTTGCCAGGGCCGCTTCAGCGGGTGAAAGGAATCGGGACTCCCCGGTGGCTGGGCGAGTCTTTGGCAATCAGCCATGGGCCTGGAACCCTATTAGGCAAAGAAAATTGGGGTCCCCGTGAACCTTGGTTTTCAACATCCAAACGGGGTCGAATTTTCTTTAGGACCGACGGGAGAAGGTCCGTGCCCGCCCAATTAGAAGGCTCAAGGGAATGCCCGATTCCTTGAGCTTCAACCCTGGCAACAATGTCCAGGGTCTAAGGGCTAAGAGCCAAAGAAAGAAGCCAACCCGAGAGTTGGCTCCAAGAAAAAGGAAGGGCCCTTAGGCCGGTTCCTCCTTCAGTCCCAGTTCAGCCATGGCTTTCAGCTTCACCTCCTGAGCCAGCTCGGCCGTTAGCCCGGCGGTGTTAATCCATCCGGAATGGGTGCCTCCGCCCGACCGTGGCCGACCCTGTAGATTCTCCACGAAGTTGGCTGGGGGATTGAGGAAGTATTTTCCTGCGGTCTTTTCCAACCGGCAAGTGATCCAAAGAGGTCCCATCTGGACCTTTACGAAGGCGAGGGTCTTCCCCACCGTTTTGGGTTCGGTTACTTGGATTTGGTATTTAACTGTGTTCATCTTCTTTCCTTTTGTTTTAAGCCCTTCAGGGCCGCCCAAGCGGGCGCTGGAAAATGGGACTCCCCGTGAATGAGGCTGGCCTCATTCTTTTCCGAGGCCCAAGGCGGTAAATAAAATTGGGGGATGACCGGCGCATAAAATGCGCTGGGGGAACCGATTTTGTTTAATCCCGAAGTATGGAAGGATGAGGGATGTGCCGCCTGCAGGATTGGGAAAAAGGAAATGCCCATTTTCCAAGCGGAACCCCTGAAGGGCAAAACAAAAGAATGAACACGACCGTTACCGTATCCTACAGGTTAAACACGGTGGGATTCAGTGCCGATGAAAGTCTTGATGGATACCGGACGCGCAAGGAAAAATTCCAAAGGCGAAAGAACCCGGTGGCTCCAACGCCCATGAAGTTAAGGGTCAAGCCATCAGTCAGGCGCCTTTATCTCCAGGAAACCCTGGGCTAACTGAGTAGCATGAAAAGACCGGTGCCGCTGCCAACAGCCATTGAATGGGGACCAACGAAAGCCCGACCTCTTTAGCTGGGTCCGTACTGTTTCGTCCGGCTTCCCGGGGAAAAAGATTTGCACACGATTCTCTTCCACGTTCTCGACAAGACGAATGCCATTGCGTTCAATTGGCTCAGGTACAGGCAGGCTCTCGACTTTCCGAATCTTAAGCGCCCTCTCTTTCAACCTGCGGATATTCGCATTATTGTTCTTGAGGAGATAATCCGGAAATCCATTTCGACCCATGAAATCCGGCTGCTTCAGTTTCAATTCACCACTTTCCGATATCCCCAAATCACCCAACCCCTTCCCCATGCGAATGCGCTTATTCACCTCCTTCATCATCGCCTGCTGCTTTTCCAACTTGGCAATCTTCGCCGCTAGCTTTTCCCCTGCCTGCGGATCATCGGTCAGAATCGCATCATTGTTCTCAGCATAATCAGCCCGCGACTGCAAGTCTTTAGCCATATCAATGGAATCCAAGCCCTTCTTGGTCCAGTTATGAATTCGGTTCAAGTCCCGTCGATGCCGCCCTTCCGAATGATGCCCAATCAAAATGGGCTGCCCCGACGGAATAAAGGACGCAATGTCTCCAGCCCGTTTAAGTAAGCCTTCTCCCTCCCTCACTTTTTTGCTTGCTCGGAAACGAAGCCTCTCAATGCGGTTGGCTCGCTTTTCAGTATAGGCTCGAATCCGGTTCTCCCGATTGGTTGTCTCCGTATTCACCTCCAAGGATTCGCTTTGGGTTACCTCTCCCCCATTTGTTGCCGATTCCATTGGCCCGAGTTCCGTTTTTAATTCCAGATTTTCCATGATTTCTCCTTTGAGGGCGGTTGATTTTTGCCCGATTAGCGGGTCCGGATGACCCCGAAAAAGCGAGGGTATAAGGAGGGTCGAAGGAGGGAAGTTACGGCCGTGGCCGTGACCGGAAAAAAATTGGGGCCCCGGAACCATGAAGCATTGCCAAGACCTGGGGTGGAGTTTTTTTCACGCCGACTGGTCCTTTGTCATGAAGGACATAACCAAGGAAAGGACGACCTGACGTTAGTGGGGAAAGGTTTGCTTTCCCTACGACCCCGCCAGGGTCATCCGGTAATAGAAAGGGGATTAACCACCCCCTAAGGAGTTTCAAGGAAAAAGAAAGGAAGGGCCTAACGGCCCTTTTTGGTGAAGACTTCGAGGTATTCGTTCCGAAGGGAGCCCATCTCTTCAGAGGCAAACTCCAAGGAGTATTCGAGAGCATTTCGCTCGGCGAGGGAGAGTTCCATCTCATCGAGGACATCCAAGATTTCGGATTCCCGATCCCGTAGGGCTTCAAATTCATTCATAATTTCCATTTCTTCTTCTGTATAACGCATTGCGTCCTCCTTGGTTTTTACGGAGTAACAGGGGAAAATCAGCCTTTCCCACGCGGTGCGAAAAGCGAGGTCCGGCCTCGCCGCCTCCCATGGACGAAAGGAAGCGGATGAAAATTGGGGGATGACCGTGGCCCTTAAAAAGGCCATGGGGGAACCGATTTTCTTACGACTTCCTTGAGCGCGTGGTTGCAATTGAGAAAGGTGGATTTAAGTGCAGGGGTGCCTTGCGCCCCGCGGGCACTGCCCCCGGTAAAAAACCCAGGAGGACGCAATGCGGGAGAAGGGATTAGGGGAGCATGAATTGAAAGCTCTTTACGGATCCGATTCGTTCTTATGGCATTGAGTCTTCGATACCAGAATTAAATCTCATGGCATAGGATTAATCCCAGTTTCGTTGCCCCCATTCCAAGAAAAGGGCCGAAGCCCCGGCTTAAGGGGCCTCCAGGATGGAGAAGAATTCCGCGCGAGCGTCTTCCAGGTCCTCGGCGGCCTGTTCCAGCATATGCTCGATGGCATTGCGCTCGGCCAGAGTCAGCCATTTGCGGCTTTTCGACTCTTCGATTTGGAAGAAGTTATTCTGCTGGGCTTCGTATTCGTTGATGATTTCGATTTGCTTTTCCGTGTAACGCATCGCGTCCTCCTGGGTTTTACCCCCAGCGGGGAAAAGCGGCCCTTCCCGGTCGGTGCGGGGGTGAAGCAAAGCTTCACCAAAGAGGCCTTGTCTCGCCGCCTCCCGTGGACGAGAGAAAAGGGGGTGAAAATTGGGGGAGACCGTGAGCCCGGGGGCCACGCCCTACGGGCCATGGGGGAACCGATTTTCTCCTCCTTTTGTCGAGCGACCGGCAGCAATTGAAGGGCAGATTTAGGTACCAGGAGTTTCACCGGCGGAAGCCTTAGCTTACGCGGTACCGCCCCCGGCTTTGAAACCCAGGAGGAAGCGATTCTTCGGAAAAGCCCGAATCAACGCTTGGAGAAGCTTAGAGAACTGGATCCAAAATTGAGAGCAGCATTTGGGTGGCTGTTCCGAAAATCCGTTGCCTAGCTGAAGTAGGCCGGAAACCGCTCTCGAAGGGAAACAAATCCGGCAACCCCTACGATGAGGTGGTCAAGGAGACCAATTCCAATGGTCTTGCTAACCTCCACCAGCCGCTTAGTAGCCACCAGGTCCGCTTCACTGGGTTCCAGGTTTCCACTGGGATGGTTGTGGGCTATCAGAATGGAAACGGCATTGCTTAGGATGGCTCCCCGAAAAGTTTCTCGAGGGTGAACGGGGCTCTGGTTAACGAGGCCAACGGTGACTTCCCTGACTGTGATGATTTGGTTATTGCCATCCAAATCCAGGACCATGAAGACCTCTTGGGGGGAGAACCGAATGGTGGATAATGCCGGCAGCGCATCCTTCGGAGTCCGAATCTTGACCTTCTCCGTCAGGTAAGCCTCCGGAAGGTAACATCCGAATCTATCCCGGACATAGGTGACTCCTTCGATAACCGTTCTACCATCGATTGGCTTCTTTGCCCGCTGTGGCCGCTGGGGCGCTTTAGCCAATTTGGGTAATGTTGGCGGGACTGGCCGATTCTCGGGTCCATTGGATTCACCCGGGTTCATTGAGATGCTAGTTCTATAATCCATTCCGTTTCCTCTTTCATTTTCTGAACCTTTCCAAGTTCAGAGCGTTGATGTGAACGCTTAAAAGCGGGGAAAACGGCTTGGCAAAGAGGTTGCCCATGGCCAAAAAAGAATTGGGGGGAACTGGGCGACAGGGTCGCTTGGGGGAGCCGATTCTTTTTTGCCTCTGGTTAAAGGGTGCGCTTCAGGATCATGAGCACCATTTAATGCCAAGGCCGTTTAGCCAAAGGCGACCCCGGCTGCGTCACAACAATGCGAAACGGAAAAGGATGGAAATCAAGAAAGGGAGCGGAATCTAAGGATGGACCTCAAAAATCACAACGAGTATCCGAACCCATGAGCCACGAAATGCGCACCAAATGGTTTATTTAAATATTATTTATATACTATTTGTAACCAACAAGGAGGTTCTTCATGGAAAACGTAAAAGTCACTCCCGCCAATGGCGAGGGGAAAATAAAAGCCAATATTACCATTACGGAAGGAAGGCTAACCGCCTTATTTACCCTGGTGGAATCAAATGGTAAATATTATCTCAACAATCCGAGCAAATTCGTCGAGTCCCTTAAAGGCAAGAAATTCGGAGAAAAAATCCATACAGGATTCATCGATCAGGCCTACCTGACCGACCCGGAATGGATTGAAACCATCAAGGCCTTCGCCATGAAGGAAATCGGGCTACTTGAACCTTAAGTCCTTTTTACCGATAACCAGACTCCCAGGGGGTGCCGACCGCGCCCCCTTTTCAATTCCGGAAAACGGCAAAAACAGGCCATTTATGGCCTTAACTATTGGCAATCACCACGGCGCGTGGTGCCTAAAACCGGAAAAGAGTTTCGAAGACTTAAGCATAATGCGGAGGTGGAAATAAATCCACTCGAGCCATACCTCATAAAAATAAATGAGAGTAGATTAAAAAGACGTTTCATCATACGGAGAGTACTGTATGCAATCGAAAACAGCCTTCGCACCCGCTAGAATAGGGGCTTATAACCTTAGGATGATGGGAACAGCATGGTTACCCACAAAATAATTGATCCCTTTGAACATGATAGAAACCAGGTTAATATCCTGATCCAAAAGCGGCTTAAGGAAATGCATCGCCGTGAAAATCAGGCCCAGGACCTTAACCTACGCTCTTTCTACGAATCCCAAGAAGCCATTTTGGAAGAAGTCCTGCTAATGGCGCATGGGAAGGAGGACGATGCAACCCTGATGGCCATTATCGACTATTGCATTCAGGAAAGCCTGGACAATAAAAAGATGACCACGAGCCCGGGCCTCAAATCCTATTATAGCCTTAGGGTAAGGGTATTAAAAGGCGCACTCCGTTTGGTGAACGCCCTGAGGCACCCCAAAAAATGGCTCAGGAAAAAGCGCAATCGAACTTAAATAACCGGCTCATTGGAGTCGGGCAGTTCCGCATCCCCTTCGGTATTATCGGACACCTTTCGCATCCTATACATGGACTTGGCCAGCTCCAGTAGATTCTGAACATCCGAATTCGGCAAGCTGGACAGATATCGGTTCAGCCGGTAAACCCGCTTGTCCTTCTCCGTCATCGGCACAGGTACCTCAGGATTATCCAGTTCCAGATCCTTGGGCGTCAGAATATGTTTCACCAGAAACTTATCTAATGCCGCCTTTAAAACCGGATCCGTGGACTCGTGCGCAAACCGTCTCGCCACCGAAAGATTGCGCCTGATTGAGACCAGAAGCACTCGGTCCAGATCCATAATCTCCTCACCTAGATTCAATTCACGTTTCACACCTTTTGGCATACTCTCTCCTTTGTTTTTGTTACTCGGTTCAATCCTCTTCTTCTATATCCTCGTCATTCTGTCCCAATCCCGATCTCAGAGTTTTGGATATCAGGCATGAATCCGTGGGATTGATATCCGTGGCGGAAAGCGGCAATACCGGTAGAGTCAACCCTGCCCCACTTCCGGGAGGAATAGCATTGTCAATCAGGCTTCCATTGCGAGGCCGCTTGGAATGGTCATGAACCGCTTCCCGCAGAAAATCGAGCAACTCCTCATCCTTGCATAAATCCTTCTCATCTACATATCCCAGTCGAATCGGAGCCTTTAACAGCCGCCCATCAGTATTTTCAATACTGGCATATCCATAGCCTACCTCCAGGTTAAAATCCGAAGCCTGGACATAGGGTTCAAACTCTTCCCGAAAAGACAGGCTCCGGGTCTCGTGCGCGCCGGTATCCGTTTTACCCGTGGACTGAGATATGGAAATACTTTTCTTAATGACCTTCCGGGTTCCCAAAAGCCGAGAGGCCCATTCCGCGGTTTCATCTTTGAGGGACAGGAAAAACTTGGTATAGGTATTGTCGACAATTTCATCCTTAAAGGACTTGGACAGATTGTCCCGCTGCAAGTTCCCGAGGCTTTGATGGGAAAGGAGCAGCCCCACCCGCGCTGACCGGCATTTGTCAATCAAGTCAATGAATCCGTTATAGGCAAAGCTCGCGAATTCATCCAGGAATACCTGAACCCCAATTTCCTTGGACTCATGGCCGGCCTGGCGGGCACCGGCCAGTAATTGGATTTCCATCATGATCATCCGCCCCAGTGCCCGGCCTTGGGGACCTTTGGAAGACGTATCTACTTCGATGAAAATATTCCCACCGCTATTAATCACCTCCCGAAGGTTCAACATATGGCCACCGGGATTGTCGAAGATATGGGTTAGACTTTCATCTTCCACCAACTGGGAAATATGGCTGGCCACGCCGGACAAGGATTCGGTCTTGGCGGCAGAAAGCAGATTGAGCCGCATCAAATTATGCTCATTATGACAGAGCGGTTTTAACTGCTCCAATAATGCCTTAGGCTTCATTAGGAAATGATATAGATGCCGCAGCATCACCCTATCCACAATCTCAGGCTCAGTTTTAACCACGCGGAAAAAGCTCATCAGCCAGCTTTCCTGAAAAGATTTATAGTAGGAATGGACGATTTCCGAACTTCCCATAATCTTCTTGGTCAAAGCGTCGGCATCCCCATATAAAAGAGGATCATAAGAAAGGCTTTCCTTGCGCGAAAAGGAAATGACGGCCGTTGGCATCCGGTCCGCTGGATTAAACCGTTTTCGTTTCATCACCCCATCCGCCATAACCTTGATCAGATAAAGGTCGGCCTTGGGATTGATAGTCAAGGTCGCCAAACGCGAATTCACCGCATCTTCTTTAAGTACCGGAGCTATAATCGCAGCAGACTTCCCGGAACCCGAACCCCCTACCACCTGGATATGCCGGTAGCGTAGCTCCTCGGTTAGAATAATCGGAAAGCTATCCTCCTCATTTTCCGGCTCCCGACCTTCCCTTCTATCCTTTTCCAAATCCGACTTAAACCGTTTATAGAACCCGACAACCCTGGCGAGAACCTGGCGCTCCATGACCGACCGCATAAGGCGAAGAACCTCCGGAGCCTTTCGATCAAAGACGGGAGGAAAGGGATCCACATGCTTTTCCCTCTTAACCTTAAGCTGTAAAAGCCCCTGCCACCAATGCAAAAACGCCCGGCCCGGCCCAGGAATACGAGCCGTCCGAAAACTGATGGCAAAGGATAGGACCAGAAAGGGAAAGCTGAAAACCAAACCATGCCATTTTACATACCATGGGAACAAGGCGCTGTGATAGAGTGGCGACCCGATAACGGGAAGGTCTACCAAGTATTGCAATACCAGAACCGCAAACCGTTTATCCAAAAAATAGCCCAGCAAAAAAATAAGAGCCCCGGGCATTATAAAATCCCAAAATAAGGTTTTGTACCACTTCGTTTTAATACTATGGACTTCATCGGAAATCATTTTTCCTCCCTACCTGAATTTATTCCTGAAACTTCCGGCCCAAAATTGTCAATCGCACGATTCAATGCTTTCTTGAAGTCCGGAATAAAAACATTCAATAAGTCGCCGAACTTCATCTCATGCGGCCCCGGCCTTCGGCCCGCATACGCTACGACCATCTGCCTTTTCTGAGCTTGACCGCTATAGGGATCTTTAACGACAACACCGCCCTTGGAATCGTTCATCCAAGCCTTTTTATCAAATATCTCAGCATCGTATCGATACAGAACCACGTCCTTAATATCCTGCACCCGGCCTTCATTCAAAGAGGATGGGACCCAAAGACCGATCAGCACATTTTTATGCAAAGCAGCCTGGGCGCGAGTAGAGAAAAACAAGACCAGATGGTTATGCTTTGCTTCCCCGGATAATATCTTCCGAATGCATCTGCCGAGGCTCAGGAAAACCTCCTGTGAAGAACAGATGAACAAATACCCTTCCGCAGGCAATGCGGTTAAATGATTCATCTTTTCCAATAGGGCAAACTCTTTAATCCGCGAATTCTGGAACTCGATAAAAACTCGCCGCCCCTCACTGGTATACTCATTGGTCAGCAGTAAATCCGGGTGGCAAGGAATATTCAAGGATTCCTTTTTCCCGCGCACCATATCAAGCCACAAAACATACAGGAACCGATTCGCCTTCCGAAGGAGAATAAAAAGTTCCAGTAAGTTTCCCGTATGATGAATGGGATGGTTGGCAAAATAGTGAGGCGTAAAGGTTTGGAATTCCAATTCCTTGGCAGGAAAATAGAAGAAGGGATTTACCTGGCTCGGCTTTAACGGAGCCCTAGAGTAATAGTAAGAACGGGTCAAAACATGATATCGAGGATGCTCCAGCTGGTAATATTCGAGAATCCGTCTCCCAACATCACTCAAGTAGTAGACATAAACTCCGTTCCCGAGCATGAATTTACTGAGGAGTTTATTTTTAACCAGTACCCCGACCATTTCCAGGCAATAGCTTCTGAATTTGTTTTCCGGATAATAGAACCGCCGAATGTCCCTGATGGTTATATAGGGTGTTTCCCTAAGAAGGAAAAGTAAAGACTTGGACCGCTCGGTAACATTCCGGTTTCTGCTCCTGGCCTTAACCTTGGATTTTGGTTTCAGTTCTGCGCTATCAACTGGCTCCATATTATTCATAGTATTTAAATAATATTTATTTAAGCCCCAGACCAGTCCCGGAAGTATTTTGCCGTCCTTTGGACAGGTTTTTTTGGGGTTTAAGGGATTTCCGGGTTTTGAAGATTCCCGGCTTTGTCTTTTCCGGATTAGTCGTATTTTGCCACGCAAAATGCAGCCCAGGTGAAACCGGGGCTCCCCCTCTCCCCTGGCACGCAGTGACAGGCGCCGAGACGTAGACGAGGCTAAAATTGGGGACACAGAGCGCCCGAAGACCCAAAGGGTCTGAGGTAGGAGAGAGGATTTGGCGTGGCTTTCCGAAGGAAAGGCATGCCAAACCGCATCGACGTTAGGCGCGCCCGGAACTTGGTCAGGACGTTTCCCGAAGGGAGACGGCATGGCCTAGTTCCGGCTGGGTTGCCAATTTTAGCCTCGTGTGCGAGGAGGCGCTAAGCCCTTGGCTTAGGGGGAGGGGGATAGCGATACCGGGTCCGCAACCGGTAATCGCCACAGGCGTACGCCTGAAAAATCGTCCCTGGGTAAAACCCGGGGGCAGGCTGACGGAGGAAGACTAGGTATTATTTGTTCGACGGGGTCGATAGTTTCAATATCGGCTTGGAATAAGAAGATGGCTTTTTCTTATCGTCCTTTTTCTCTATTTCATTTGCGAGCCTACTCACCTGGACACCCAGTCGGGTTCGCCACCCTGCAAGGTAATAGGTTTGGACTACTGGACTAGTTGGGAATGTGAAATGGGAAAGCTCGGACTCAATCCGACTTGGACCATATCCTAGACGAAGCATGGCATCGGTCCTCATCAAAACAAAAGCCGGGTCACCCTGGTTCTCAATATTGTGTAATATCCGTATAAAGGGCTCCGGATCCTGCTCTCTGGCCAATCCATACAGAACCCGGTTGTCGTGATACATTTTCCGCAAGTTGTAAAATTTTGGATTGGGTCTTGCCTCGTAAATGGGCGGAGGTAGCCACTTGTCCTCCCACATCTGCTCATCGGTTAGTTCAGGGCCCCATTCCCCGCGCACACTGTCCCAGACAGCCTGAACTTCATAAGGGAGATTCAAATCCCATAACTGATGCCGTGGCGCATTCACGGCCAGATTTGTGAACATCTCAATTGCCCTAGCCGTATCGGACATCAAAACCAAGTCCAAAACGCCGAGCATTCTTTTTCCCTGAACTAAACAGGGCATATCCATGTCCAACTTCAGCCTTTGAGTGCGCTCGAAAAAACCCAACCAGGCCCGATACACTTCTTCCAATTCTCCGGCCTGGAATTTTGCCGTCAGGTTCACCGTATCCAAACAAGGGGAGATAAGAGTCTCTTTAATGGAGTCCAAGGGAATAACTGTGGTCTTGGTTGGTGGGGCAGCCAAAAGAAGACCAAAAGCGAGAAGAAGCATTATTAAGGTTTTCGAGGTCCGTCAGTTGTTGGAAACCCTAGGTCCCCAGGAAATGTTTGGACGTTTTGAATTGGCGGTTTGTTACTACCTCCATCGGATGAGGATAAAAACCAAATTGTAGCGCCAGCAATTCCCAGAGTCGCTGCGCCGATTCCTGTCCAAAGCAGAGGCTTGCTGAAGCTTTTCTTCTTTTCAGCCTTTCCTGATCGATCATTAATCCCCTTGGCTTCAAGGGGATCTGTGCCTACGGCTACATTTGGCTGATCGGAAGCGAAATTCAAGCTCGTTATGGTGGTGCCAGTGAAATCAAGCTTCACAAACTCATTGCCGGGCTTTACGAAATTGAGACAGCCCTTAGTGTAAACATGTTCCAAGCGGACATTCTGGGAACGAGAATCGATTGCGAAAGTCGCATTGTTGATCATGGCATTCTTCAATACCAAGGTCCCGGTCTCGGCAACCCTAAATCCACCCCAAGCGGCCTTTCCAGGCTTCAAACCAAATTCGAATTCGGTTAGTGACCCAGCAAATATTGCAGGTGAATTGGACGTCCCTTCAACAATCAAGGTCCCTCGCACCAGAATGATTTTCTTTTCCGTTGACCCAGGACCAAAATGAATCTTCTGACTGGAAAAAATCCAAGAGGTATCTCCAGCTCGAACTTCCATGGTATCGCACTTAAGGAGGTAAGCCTCCGGGATGCCACTACCTGGACGACCGATTCTTTCGGCAAGTACGTGACTTTCCTGTTTGCCATCCGCACAGGTGTTTGCCTGCGACAAACCCATTCCGACGGCCAATAGAAAAAGACTTAAGAACGGAAATTTCATTGGCCACCACCTGCATTCAGAAACTTAGTGGAAATTGATTCACCATACCGGCCCCCTTTAAGGGAAAGCCGAAGGAAAAGAAGACCATGGTTCCATTTTGAATTGGACAGTTCAACAGTTTGAATTCCCGGCATCAACATTTTAACCGAGACCTCATCTACTTTTCTGCCCATCACGTCTAGTACTTGAATAGTCAGAGTCGGAACAATGGAATATCGGCTAGGAACTGCTAATGAAAGCTTGACTCCATTTCCCCCCATGGCCATTCCAAGCGAAAGGATCCGAAACTTTCCTTGACCAAGGGTCTGTAGCTGCTTTTCTATGAGCGGGATTTTTCCCGGCTCTATCTCGAATAATTTGAAGTTATTCCATCCCGTTTCGGTTTGCAGTTGAACGGACTCCTGGAAAACCTCAAGCTTACTCCTCTCTGGACTCCACATTGCGAAAACCTTCCCTATCCCAGCCTCTCTATTGGATTTCAGAGTGACGGGGCCTGAGAGGGGTGATTTGAGCATAAGATTCGATTGCAAGCTGTCCCCCTGTATCATGGATCCATCTGGACCACCCCAAGCGGCTTGGAATTGCGGTTGCAGAAAACCAACCCCCTGGAAGGCGCGCGCAGTGGCCCCTGGCCGGAAATACAACATGGCCCGCCCACCCGTAGGCAAATGATCCAAAGTCAAAGTGAGCCGTTCCATCACCGTAATTTTCGCCAGAGGGGTAAACTCTTTCAATGGGTTGAAAATAAGGCGTCCTGGTTTCAAAGAATGAACGGCGTAGCCCTTGAAGGGTTGAAGGGTATCGGAAAGGGCCCAGGAATACATTGCGGCCTTGCCTGTACCCTGCCACTGTACGGAATAAAAAAACGAGACGCTGGACGAGTCGAGCTTGATTGAACCATCCGCGACGGGGATGGGTAGAGGGTTAGCGACAAGTTGCCAACCCGTATCCAAAAGGACGGTATCAGGTTTCAATTGGAAAGGCTGGGCAATATCTAGAGCGGGATGAAATGCCTGTGTGGCACCAAGAACGTATCCTCGGCCTTTTTTCAGGGTCGCACCAGCCGTCAGGGTTTCCCAGTGCCCGTTCCAAGACCGGGTTATACTTTTGGAGGCTTCCGTACCTAATGGGGTCAATAGCTTCGAAAGAGACATGTCCTGGGGAAATCCCACCAAGTCCCAAACAAGAGGCTGATAGGTCGGTGCAGAATTATTGACGGTCTCAAGAAATAATCGACTATCCGAACTTGCCTGAGCAAAATTCGGCTCCCAACTGATCTTACCCGATCTGGATTCGTATCCAGCCTTGTATATGACTAGGGAACCCACAGGGATTGAAATCGAAATTCCGGTGTCAGATGAAGGGGTTTCAAATGACTGCTTGGTTAGTACACCCCGGGGATCCAGAAATACCACATCGACGTGAAAGGCTTGTAGCCGGGCCTTCTCATCAGTGGACAGAGTCGGCTTTAAAGTAAGGTTTCCAGAAAGAACCGCTATTTGGGGCTGAGCCTTAGGGAAGATGGGCAGAGTGTCGATGGGATCCAGTTTTTCGGCAATAACAAGTGCGGAAACCTGGGCTGGAACGTTCACCCGGTAGCGGTTTCCTTCCCTCTTGAATGTGGCCGTATCCCATTTAGTTCCTGAAAAAATAAAGGCGGAAACCTTTTCAACCTTTATCGGCGGGGCTGCATCCACCCATACAGTATAAGGGGACTGAATGACCAGGCTCTCCGTGACCACGCTCCGCTTTGCCCAGACCCTAAAGGTATCCAAGACTAACCCCGTTGTGATTAAACTTGTGTCCAACCGGTACTCGCCGGGTGCATTGGAAAGGAGTTCGCTCACAGAATCCTTGCCCACAGCGAAAGTGGATTTAATCCCAGCCGGAATGGAGTACCTCCTTGCCAGAAAGATGGGCTTACCGCTGTCCCCGATCGCAAGTGCAAAAGTTATTGAGGTCGAGTCCTCCTTGATTGGGGTAATTTCGGCGGCAATCCCGGCAGTGAATTTAAAGACACGCTGTTTAGCCGTCGACTTCCGGAGTTCCAAATACAATGAGTCCCCGGCAGCACGTCCAGGCCAGGAAAGGGATAGTCCCTTGCCAAAACTGCCCATATCCGGAAATTGTACAAGCGTAGGTACAAAGGTTGAATCAATTTTCAATTGGTGCCCACCAAGAGAGGATGAGACTAGCTTGCCTTGCGATATTGATAAAGTGTCACGGCCTTGTCCTATGGCAAGGCGTTCAATCAATAGTGAACTAAGGTCGGAAGTGAAATTGGTTTTCCCCCAATATTTCCCAGCCGAATCGGTCACCGACGAAAAGGACGCATTGCCCAACCAGAATACCAGGGAATCCTTTGAAAATGGTGTATCGGAATTTGTATTTGTGAACCCGAATTGAATGGTTCCACTTCCTTCGGCATTAGTGGTGTCCCTAAACCCAATGGGTTTAGTCAAGGATTGGATGGTACGCCACCTTTTTTTCGTGGACACGAGAGAATTGACAAGAAATCGGGTGCGGCCCGTCCGGGTGATCGAGTGGAACACAATCGCTGTATCCGCCGCAGTTCCCTTAACCTTTACCGCAGTTCCTTTTATCGTGTTCTGAGCTCCAAATCCGGGAATAAAGGATTTGGAACTGCCTGATCCATTCGCAAAAATCAGTGAACCTTCGGCCCCGCTAAACCCTGGAACAAATACTGATGCGACATTGGAAAAGAGAATCGGAGCGCCCATAGAGGTGGCCAACGGGAATTCAAGTGAACTTATTGAGGCGGTTCCGGAAAAGGCAAGCGCGGTATCTTTCGTCCAAAGGCTTCTCACACTGTCCACCAATGATGGATAAGGCGTTCCGATATCAAAAGTAGCGTCAACGAGCCTCGGTAATTCCGCAAGGTCGAGGGTAATCCGAACGGAATCTTTCGAGGATAATCGTTTGGAAAAGATGGCCGTACCCGGGAAGAGATTATAACGCGGAATGGCTTTAGCCCCTGTGGGATTGTACGCGCCCCTGGTCGTCTCTCCTATTATGTCCCAATCCCAAAGCACGGAAGAATCCTTACCGGTGCCTGTAAAAGTGATGTTTCCATTACCTGAAGAGAAGGATGCGTTATAAGTACCCTGATCAAATTTAGTGTAGGCAGGATCACGAGCATTGTTTTTAATGGAATCAACCGTCACATCCCCCATTAGGAGCATGTTTAAAGCCCCAGTATGGGAACCCGTAGGCTGCAGAAAAAGATTATTGAGGACTGACACTGTAGAAACCGATGTTCCCGGTGGTTGACCGACACTGGTAATCTGGGTACGCACCAAAGTATTCCCCGTTAAGGAAAGGAACTTTCTGATATTTGCCGTAAGGTTGAGATTCGCATTGATGACATTGTGGTCCAGGGAAACGGTGTCAGCCAACAGATCCATTCCTGATTGACCAAACTTTGCGACCAAAAAACTCCGTTTGAATTGGATCCTGGAATTCGCTCCGCCGAGCCAAGTGATTAGGTTCGCTGATTTGAGCGAATCGTTGGTGAAAATCTGGCATGAATCGAAAATTAGGTTGCCGTTGGCTTTTACGGTCTCTGATCCA
This sequence comes from Fibrobacteria bacterium, assembly GCA_043766615.1. Classification (GTDB taxonomy): domain Bacteria; phylum Fibrobacterota; class Fibrobacteria; order UBA11236; family UBA11236; genus Chersky-265. Next base: position 17,081 of record JAYUHW010000040.1, read on the forward strand.
TTTAACAGCTGGGACGTTTTAGAATCAGCTCTAAAAGACAAGCCTCGAAAAACCACAGTACCGGGGAAACTCTTAAAAGTAAAAAGCGCCGCCGCCGAAAGCGATAATGATTGAACTGACGGATCTTTGCGCCTGAAAATAATCGAATCCGAGGTACCGCCCTCCAGAAAGAAGGTGCCGACATTGGTATAGGCAGAGAACTCCACAATATGAGTATCGCCGGTTGCGCCCAGAATAGCGCTTGCAGCCTCTGAGAGGCGGCTTCCGGCCAAACCGGTTACTTGGTGAATTATAGTCGCGGCCCGGACTGTCCCAACAGTAGCCAATATCAAGCCACCAACAAGGAATAGGCGCGAATTTCTTAGGTGCTTTATGAAGAATGGATCAATCATTGGATGGACAGCCTAATCCTAAAAGTCTTCAAAATTAGCTTAATATTCCAAAATCGACCCTATTCTGGGTCAAAGGTAACTCAGAAACATTTTATCACCCAATTCTTGATTCCATACTGGCAAAAAAAGCGAAATTGGGAATACCTAGCTGCGGTATTCGAAACCGCATTGTATAACTAGAAGCGGTCTCAAAACAGGGTCTTTCCTAAGAGAATGAAGCAAACCGGGTTTCACTTCAGGAAATATTTCCTTTCCGAACCTAGTCTTGATCACGCCAATATTCCCTACATGGCCTTTTCGGAAAAAGGTCATAAGTTCAAAGTCTCGATTATGAAATTCAACGCTTCAACATGAGAATATTTAGGAGCGCCCGGGCGTGTCACGCAACTGCGTCAATGAAGTCGCTTTTGCATTTAGCCCTTGTCCAGGAAACCATTTTTTAGATTTTTAAAATGAATAAAATCCTTTTCTACTCGGCATCAGGGCGACTAATCCAAAGTCTATATACACTCCTGTTGCTGACCTCCCATCCTGGAATAGCTCAAGGAAGTAAAGATATTAACCCCCTTATTCTCATCGAATCATTGCCATGTGAAGCCGGTAATCCAGCCACTCCATTTTATAGGATTCAAATTAAAACATCAAAACCGGGTGAAACGTTGTATTTAAGAGAATGCGCTAATGGTGGCAATGGCAATCTAACTGACTGGAATATTTTCAGCGCAAATCCCAACGGCAAACCGAAACTAATTTTTGCATCCCCGATTCAGCAGCCACTTTTTCTTTCCAACAAACTAAATGGACTCCCAGTAATTCAGGACATTACCTGTATTCACAAAGGTGTGGATTCAACGGGTGAAATGAAAATCGCCTGTGATACCGGCACATTCACCTATAATGGCACCTATTACCCGACTCGTGGCAACCAGATGCCTACTGAATGGAATTCGGATACAACTGCAATTGAGTTTCTAATTCGAAATTCAAGAAAAAGACTTTCGTTACAGGAAGCTCATACTCTGGCGGTTAAATATAAGATTGAAGGTAAGGGAACAGCAGCCGCCAACATTGCGCTTTCTTATTCGCAAACCAAAAGTTTATCAGCCAATTGGAAGTCGGAAGAAAAATCAATTTTCAACGACTTCGGTTACCTATTAAGTGAAGAGTGTTACTTGAATGAAGCAAGAGTCATTCTGGAAAAGGTTCTAGAGCATGACCCAAATCGACCCGCAGCTCTACTAAACCTTGCGGATAACCTTCGCTATGAGGACAAGTTAGATTCAGCAAAAATAAAATATATCCAGTATCTTGAAACCTTCAAGAAATCCAAATCCAAAGGAAAGCCCGCATGGTGGGCAGGCTTTCTATCTGGTCAATCCGGGAATCCCGATAACAAAAAGTTGCCGATACCAAAGAACTGTGCTATCTGATTTCTGTCTTCGGAAATTCATCATTGCCCGCCGGCTTGGTAAGCGGTTAAATGCCTTCGATAACTTTTATCTTATTCATTAGGGTAAAAAGCAACTTGTTCGAAACGGATACCCATCCAGTTCCTGAATTCTGTCTTCCTTTTAATATTCCCATTCTCCGCCCTAAGGATTGAGTAGAAAATGTCCCGGCATTGGCAACACTTGTTGAAAGTGCCTCTACCATTTTAAATTGACTTGTAGGTGGAGTTGCCTTCCATTCCGTTTCAAGCTTATGGCGAATTGACTTTCGAACGGTTTGGTGCTGATTGCAGAGGTCAAATAAGGCACAATACGATTTTAGATAAACCTTGCCCCAAAGGGCAGGAGATATGTCCTTCATCCAATCAATTTTAGACATCGTTCTTTTATGGTTCTCGGATACTGAAACATCTTTTTGAATTTTTTGAAAGGATTCATTATCACCAATGGCTTTAAAATATTGTACCCAGTTACCCACCGAAATTTTGTGCTTTCCACCTGGTTGAATCGATTCCGCCCACTCCATACCCTTTGGGAAAGATTGCGCCGAACCGGAATCGTCTTCGCCTAAATCACCGGCACCCGTCATTTTCTCCGACATAATTTCTTCAAGTTTCTTCAAGGAAACCGTATCTTTTCCAAAGCAAGCCGCAAATGTTTTTTCATCGGCATTTTTGAACTTAGTCAACAATTTTTGCAGGGTACCCCATTTAATATTCCATTGCATTGAGCCAAAGGAAAGCCCTGCTCCGTCAAAATTACCCGTCAACGTTGAATAACTGCCGCCAGTTTCATACTCCACCGTAATATCAAAAGCAATCGACTGGGCATCGGGAAGACTGATTAATTCTTCGGGCACGGAGGCAAGGATTTTAGGCCCTTCTGCCTCATTCGAATATGTATGGAATGCCGTGAAAATGTATTGGCAAGATTCGGGTGTTTCGCCATCAATCTTAAAATGTGGGTAGTAAAGAGTAAGTTCGCCTTCGAATTTTCCATCCTTGGCGAAGCACTCTTCCTGGTTTCCGACCCGATCCCTAGCGCCCTTAGGATCCAACGCATACGCCATTAATCGAATTCTCGTTAAATCTTTTTGGTTCGGGGGAATTTCGACATATCCGCCAACTTTGCATTTTTCATTAAAAATTCCCTTGTCCGATAACCATTTTAGGTTGGACAAAGTAACTGTGATTTTCTTCTTTGGCGGTTCTTCAATGGGTTCCTTTTTGGCCTCCTGTTTTTCGAATTCGAGCGCCTCTTTATCCGCTTCTGCCTGAATTTGCTCGTCGGATTTCCTTTTGGGAGTGCCGCCGCCACCCCCCTTTGATGGCTTCTGGAATATTTCATCGTAGGGGTTTTTTGGGAGTTCGCCCTTTTTACCAAATGGATTAAGTAATGGGTCTATCGGCACAATGGTATCCTTCAAAACTGAACTGACGGAATAAGAATCTAATCAATTTTTGAAAAATTAATGTGTGGGGCATCACATCTTGGGTTTTGAATTAGCACTTAATTCATTCCTAACCAATGAATCAACCACAGGTGAAGCATTGACAATTACCCTTGCGGTATCAATTCTTTTAGTTCCAAAATACCCGACGAATGGGAACGCAAAAGCCTTACCGACATTAACACGCCGCCGGTCTGTCACAAAGCCTTTTCCGCCTCTATTTCATCCACTAGCCGAACTGACTTCCCTAGATTGTATTTCAACGTGCTATCATCGAACCCACCGTCGGCAACCATAAATTCATAAGTCTTTCGGTAATACTCGGCAGCCTCTGCCTTGTTACCTCGGGCTTCATGCACCTCAGCCCATCTCTGCAATCCATCAACCATATGAGGATATTCATTCATCAGCAACCGACACATTTCATCTGCCTCATCGAGTTTGCCCAACCCAATGAGTTCTGGAACTCGGTTTGAAAGAGTGTCGAACTCCTGAGCCTCTTTCAAAATTTCCAGATATTCGGCGCTGGGTTCTTGGACGACCTTGGGCTTGTCAATGCAACATTTCTTGAATTTCTTGCCACTGCCACAGGTGCAGGGATCGTTTCGGCTGATTTTCATTCACTTCCCTTTTGGTTTTGGACCTTCAAACATGGCTTCCATACAATCGATGAAGAATAGGAGCTTTTTCGCAGCATTTCTCAAGAACACTCGTTTGTAACTGCCTTGATTTCTGAGCGAAAGTGCACTCGGGGACTTGCCTATAACTCCTTCATCCCTAAATGCGATTATGCCCAGGAAAATTAGAAGGGATATCTCCTTTTTTCGGTTTCTCAATTCGATGAACAAACCATTTTCTTTCAAATCG
>JAYUHW010000041.1:0-7688 GCA_043766615.1 Fibrobacteria bacterium
AATTGCAGCCGTATTCGTTCTCCAACAAACCGATGCAGCGGTAGGCGCGCCCTTTTGCATGAAGGGCTGACGAACAAAGGAAAGTGTTTGACACGAAACAACTGAAAGCGAAAATGCGAATAGGGCGGGAATCAAAATGCTGGGCTTCATTTTGGAGTCTCCGATTCTATTCGGAATCTAGATTTATTTATTGTGGTAAATTAAGGTTTCAGCACCATTTTAGGGTTTCAGCACCATTGAAACCATTCGGGTCCATTGTCCCAATTCCGATGCAAACTTCAAGATGCCAACCCCACCAGTCAATGGACTTGGAAGCAAGGTGGTTTGGCCGTATTGGCCTCGTGCCGTCCCCATTTGAGCTCCGTGAATGTCCACTAGTGTTACCGTTCCCGCGCTCATATTTTTAGGCCATTGCACTTCAATTCCATGGACCGTTGCGCGAATCACAAACTTCGGCTCCAGCTGAAATTGCTTCGAGCTTTTAGGAAAAGCTGAGGTGGTGCCTTGAAAAGTTGCCGAAGGAGACGCTGTGAAATCCTTAAAGTAGGCTTGAGCCGCAAGAGCGTTGACCTGACCCGTGGTAATGACGAATCGGTATCGGAAAACGTAATCTTGACCGGCGAGCAAAGTCCATTTTTTCACGCTGCTGTCCACGGGGGTATAGGCCAAGAAGGGGATTCCTGGCCAATTGGAAGTCGCCTCTGGGTAATGATAATTTTGCGGATGCGTCATCATAACCACGCTGGATCGATTGGCGGCATTCAGCCCCGACATGACTTGCCATCGTTCTCGGGTGGGGCGTGCGAGATTTCCAGACGGCGTTAAGAAAGATGCCGTAGCATCCCACGCACGGTTACCACGATAGCTCATACCCTGATAGTCCCATTCCAAAAGTGTCAGTGGACTGGACCCGGCACACCGCTGGGTGGAGGTGATATCCAGAATCCAACTCGGTGCACCTGTAGTTCCGCCGACAGCTGGCCCATCCACAGCAAAAACCTTTACTTGCCACGTTTCGTTCAGTACCGGCTTACCGAGCGGTAAATTTGCCGCCGTCATATCAAGATGCTCATGCTCGGCTGTAAAACCTGTAAAAACCTGGCCTGCGTTGGGTGATAGGAACTTTTTAAATCGAATGACGCCTAAAGAATCCCGCAGATCCGGCAGCCAAAAATCCACCCGATGGCCTTCGAAAACCGCTTTGCGCCAAGGCATGAAAATTCCGTGATGCCAATAATGATCGGTTGGAAAGTCACCCGTCAAGGTATCTCCCAAGGGTGAAAAAAGCGGGTGGATGTATCCGCCATCTTTGGCATAAATTGTGTCCACACCTGCGGGAGGTTTGGTATGTCCATAGTTATAGCGCAGTATGGATTTGGTTCCAAAGCGCAATTCCCGGTAAGGGTAAGTGTCCTGATAGGAAAGGGACGATTTTCCAGAAACCGTTCCCATTTCCAAGTGAAAGGATCGCGATTGACCGGCTGGTGTGGAGTCGGGCAAGATAAACCAGACTCCCGGAGAGGCTGAAGAATCATATTGTGCGGCAATGGGAGTCAGGGACTTCCCACTTATTTCCACCAAGCGCAAGGGGCCAGGATTTGCCCAATTCGCAGGCATGGACACGCGTACAGGAACGTTCTTATGCGCTAGAGTATCTGCTTTCACAGTTACGACACCCAACTCCTGGGCTGGAATATTCATTAACATACCGGCCATCAGCAGGACTGATGGATGGGTCAGGAGGGGTGTCAGTCGCATATTTTATGGCTCCTAGCGCAGCAAAGTGAATCGGGAAAGTATAGGTCCCTTGGCTGTAACTGTCTTTATCCAGTACATACCTGCTTGAGTCGGAAATCCTTCCGGCATTTTTGCACCGGCCTCCAATTCGCCGGTCCAAACCCGAGTACCACTCATGGTATACACTTCCACCGAGTGCCGTCCGGATTCCGTGAACAAAGGCCCGAATGCGGCATCTGCACGGGCCTGAAAATCTTTCATAGACACAATGGACGTGCTGACCTGGGTTACGCAGGCACCGGAACTGTCAGTGTCGGCATAGGGGTTATATTCCGCATAGGCTGGATTGCGGCAACCCTTGACGGCAAAAGCCGAAGCCACTGAAGACTGACACGTACCTTGATATTCCAATTTGGTCAGGGTACCGGAATAATGGGACATCACATACAAAATGCCATCCTTACTGAATCCAAGATCCATCACGCCATTGGGAAACTTGACTCCAGGCAAGAAAGGGGTGCTGTCGATGACCTTACCTGCTTTATCCAGCGTTAGCACGCCCAGTATAGGCTGGAAATGATTGGATATAATCCATTTTCCATGGAATTGGGGCGGGAACTTAACAGTGGACGGAGAGGTGGGATCGTAACGGTAAATGGGACCTGAAAGGGCTGCCATTTCTCCCCCACCGAATCCTATGATGTCGGTGGGTTGCCTTTTCAAAGTAACGTATGTAGCCGGCGTAAGCGGCGGCAGCGTATCTATACCCGTATTGAATCTGGAATCGTTGACTGGCTTTAAAGGATTGAACTTCGCCCCGAATACCGGCGTGCTGGAACTCCAATCTCTGTGAGGATACGCATAGTCTTTTCCAAAAAACATGGGCCAGCCGCCATTTCCGGGTGCTGTGAAAATTTGGAATTCGTCACCGCCATAGCCCAATGGGCCACCAGCGTTTTTATCATTGTCATCCGGACCGGCTTCGGATTCCAGCACCCAACCATGAATGGGATCGATATGCAAGCTGATGGGATTGCGCATGCCCATACTGTAAATTTCAGGTCTGGTTTTGGCTTTGGTCTTGGGAAACAAATTGCCATTGGGAATGGTGTACGTGCCGTTTAATTCGGGATGGATGCGTAGAATTTTCCCGCGCAGATCGTTAGTATTGGCGGACGTCGCCAATGGAGCATGGTTTAAGGACACTTCATTTGTAGCCGGATACTCGCCCCAGAACCTGTTGTCGCCGGTGGTTATATAGAGATTTCCCTGAATATCAAAGCGCAGCTTTCCGCCTGTATGGCTGCCGGCCGGGAACTGATTGGTAGTGTCATTGGGGACTTCCAGCAGAATTTTTTCACTGGTGAGATCAATCTTTCCCGATGCAAACTTGAAGCGGGACAGGCGAAAATCTGAAAATGGATCGACTCCTGTTGGATTTGGAGTTTTCAATTTCGGGGTGTAATAAAGATAAATCCAGGGTTCAACTGGGAAATTTGGATCGAGGGCAAGTCCCCATAAACCCATATATCCATTGTTATCTGCGTTGACATTGCCGATTTCAACATGGGTGTTTAATGCCGGATCATAAATACTTACTGAACCGCCCTTGGCTGAATAGAATACCCGACCATCCTTGGCGACTTCCAGCTCCATCAATTCCGCTTTCCCCGTTGTCAGGGCTGTCACCTTGAAATCCGTATTTTTCAAATCATCGCAACCGGGCCATTTCAATTGAGCCTGTGTCAACTGAACGGACAGTGCCGCAGTAAATAGGTATAGGGAATTTTTCAGCATTTTTTTCTCCTCATTTAAGATTCACTATCAATATCACTTACCAGGACTCGTCGGCCATTTAAAATCTGGTTTTTGGGATTCATACTCCCATTGAATTCGATTGGGGCTTAAGGCTGTTTGCCATACCCGCACTTCATCGATTCTACCATGGAAATAATCCTGCGAAGGCGCAGGCTTCCAGTATCTCAGCTTTTCAAATCCAATGCGCCAATAGCCTTTGAACGCGGCAGGAGGCCGTGGTATAGAATCTTTTGCGACAAGCTTCCCATCCACAAAGATAGACTGTCCATCAGGTGCAATTACGGAAGTCAATAAATGCCATTGCCCATCGTTATATTTTCCCGATGTCGAAAGCACTGAATATACTGTGTCCGAAGGCGGAAGTGGCGGTTTATAATTTTGATATACTCCCAAATGCAGGCATCCGGAATCATCCATCCAAATATGCCGATCGTAATCATGACTGGTATCCGTCGATGCGCTTGAAAATCCTAGTATCCAGCCCCCTTGCTTGGAGGTCGTTTGCATCCATAGGGAATGGGTCAGGTATCTGGGATTATCGAAGGCGTTTCGAGTCGTCAGATATTGGCTACCATCCAATTCCAATCCTCTTCCCCACGGAGTACTCACCGAAAGGGACGGCGTGCCCCGTAAGGTCGCCAAATTTCCGAGCATGGATGCATCCAAAAATTGTGGCGCGGGCCCAGCTGGATTTTCACCCAAATGCCACACGCCAGCATATTGAGCCGCTGCCACAAAGACGCGCGGTGCGGAAGAAATACCCGGTGCAAATCGATTTCCCCAGTACATTTGAATGCTCGTTTGGGATTCTCCAACTGGAGGGGATTTCACTTTCACCCATATTTGGGCGGTTCCAGCCGTCGAGTCCCAAAAATCGATTTCATACTCCAGCGGCTGACCGCTCGGCTGGGTAAATCGTAAATCGGCACCATCGCGCATAGCTTGGGAAAAGGCAAAACTGCCCACTGGAAGGCGTACCAATACCGGCAGGTCTGTGGAAATACCCGAGTCCCCGGATGCAGTGAGAGCGGGAGTATTCAGCAGCAGCGACTGGGAATGCGCCCAAACGGCGAGGTTTTCTTCCAATGTATTCTCAGGAAGCGACGTGTTCCGACCGGATTGGACGGTGATGTTTTCAACCGTTGCAGGCAAAACATCCGCCCGCGCCGAGGTAAAATGTACGCGATAGGCTCCACCCGGTAAATCTGCAAATACAAAATGCCCCGTTTCAGAATTCACTTGGACGCGACGCTCCATCCCTGGAATCTGTGCAAAAGGCGGTGGCGACCCTCCAGGAACCTTCACGTTACCCTCCAGGTGACCCAAGGGCAGTAAATAGGCGCGAACCAAGTCAAGCCGCTGTCCCGGAGTGTCCATCCTGCAATCCTGGATTGCCCCTGTAGCACCCAACCCCACCTCGACCCGATATAATCCCGTATCCACTTTAGAAAGGGAAAATTTTCCCGCACTGTCCGAATGGGTTTCCCATTCCACTGGTAGGCCCGCAAGCGAAGTTTGGGTTTGCAAATAATCCTTAGGGCGCAGGCGAATCAAGGCTCCCACTACCGCCTGACCAGTGGAATCCAAAGCAGTGCCGACCACCATTCCCTTCTTGGCGGGATTGCCGACTTCGGAGGAAGCCAATCGATCCTGATTGAAGCAGCCAGATAGAAAACATAGAGCAACACATAGCGCCAAGCCAGCCACACCCATTGAAAGTTTCGAAGGGCCCGTGCGCTTCATGGTTTCATTTCTCCCAAGTCTTGGCTAGTGGGGAAGAATTGAAAGCTCAAGTGGTAGACACGGGATGGATTAACGCTCTTGTCTGCGATTTGCATCAACTTTTTGCGAAAGCGTTTGATTTCGGATTTGATCAAAGCAAAACTCTCGGTGGAAAGCGTCGCCACCAGGCAAGACACATCACGCACATCTTCCCCACACGTGTCCATCGACTCACCGGCTAGATTGAGGTTTTGCAAATGGAAGGCCTGCACCGATAGAGATTGTACTTCATCTCCAGTGGTGATGGAACGATCTTCCTGTACATATCCCGAATTGGTTTTGCGGATAAGCCCCAGTTTTACCAATGTTTTGACGGCTCGGCGCGCTTTTTCAGCTGTGATGGGTGGATGCAAGGCTTTGCCCAACCGCTCGAAATCTTCCTTAAAATCAAAAATGGGCAGAAGTTCCCGGATGGTGTTGTAGTACCAGTGGGAGTAGAATTCGTATTGATTGCGCAATAATATTTTGGATTCGCTTCGGCTGTTATAATCGGTGAGCTTTACAAAGTGGTGGGCTTTTTCCCGCTGAGACTTGGCATGGTTGAATGCAACCAGGTCCTGAAAATATGAGAACGACTTTCCAGTCAAACCAATACCTTCGGCTACAGCAAAAACACCTTCCTTGGAGAGGTTTCGTTTTCCATCGATAATGTGGTGGAGCAAGCTCTTGGATTTGAATCCCACCTTACGCATGAATATTTCATAGGAAAAATGGGGCGTTTTCGCCTTGGATTCCACATAATAGTCGTGCAGGAATTTCCTGTAGTCTAAATATTGGAATATTGAGGTCATGAATGCAGTGCTCCGAATTTCCAATAACCTACCTCCATTAGAAGCATTTCAGGTTACATTTTATACAGAATTGTTCACATTTTGAGAACGAGAAATGCCATCCTTCACCCCATGGTTTTCCCTTGTGAGATATATTAGCTCTGTCGGGGTAGGAGTAAAACACAACATTCTCCCCATTTTCTCAATTTTTCCCTTTTTTTCCCACTTTTTCCAAAAGGAATTCCCATGATTTCATCCAAATTCCCGACTTGGCGCTGGGCCCTTTTGCTTGGCCTCACAGTGCAATTTTCCGCACCGGCTTGGTCCGGACAGGTGTTGCGCTTCCAAAAAATTGTGGTCGCAAATGGAGGTGAAGAGGCGTGTACCTTCGGAGATTTCAATGGGGATAAAAAGACCGACATTGCCTGCGGCAATTCTTGGTATCAAAATCCAGCCTGGACCTCACACCCCTACCCGGGCGGAACGGATTTCGAAGCCGCCATGGATGTAGATGGTGATGGGCTAGTAGATGCCATATCCGGTAATATCGACAATGCCAGTTGGTATCGCAATACCGGCAATGGTCTCACCTTTTCCGCGGGAAAAGATTTAGGCGTGGGAGGCCAGCACAGTGGCTCGCTTTGGGATGTAGACGGCGACGGCAAAGCCAAGGAAATCGTGAGTTCGCAGACCGGAAAGCGAACTGCCTGGGCAGAAGTGGTCAATGGAAACTGGGTGACTCACGTTATCGATTCGACACTGGATTGCAACTGGGGGAGTGGAGTTGGAGATGTCAATGGCGATGGCAGGCCCGATATTCTACGGCCCAATGCCTGGTTTGAAGCACCGGCTAATATTCGAACGGGAAAATGGATTATGCATCCAACCGCTTTCGGAGCAATCGACGATATGCCTTCCACTGCTACCACCTCGATTCGAACCGACCATCCCGTATGGGAATGGAATAATGAAATCGGCATGTTCGGCCATACCGTACAAATACATGTGCTTGATGTCGATGGAGACGGCTTGAACGATGTCATAGCCAGCTCCGGGCACCGGATGGGTATTATGTGGTATAAGCAGGTCAAAAAAAGTGGCGTGATCACGTTTCTCCCCAATGTCATCGATGGAAGCGTATCGGAAGTGCATACTTTAGAGCTCGCCGATTTGGACAAGGACGGCGACTTGGATTTAATCGGAGGCAAACGCTGGCGCGGCCACTCGGCATTCGATGACCCGCTTTCCGAAGATTCCCTATTCGTGTACTGGTATGAAAAAATTCCTGCTAGGCCTTATTGGAAACGCCATGCTATCACCTACGGAGAAAATATCGGTGCCGGCATGAAAATCGGAATTGAGGATTATGATGCCGATGGCGACCTGGACCTAGTTGTAAGCGCCAAGAATCAGGAAGGCAAAGGCGGCGGACCTTTTATATTCGTGAACATGTATCCGGCAACAGTTGCTGAGACGGATATTCCAGCTGGAAAAATCCTGAGCTTCACCAAGCAGAAAATCGACAGTGCCATGAATTTCACTTGCCTCTTTGCGGACATCAATAAAGATGGAAAGCTGGAC
>JAYUHW010000042.1:0-2875 GCA_043766615.1 Fibrobacteria bacterium
TTTGAATAAGGCTCACTGTAGACGATGAGGAATCCCCGAGTACCTGAAATTCATAAAAGCTCGGCAGCACATTCGTTGCAAGACCGGTAACCGTAATACGAACATAGCGAGCCGTGTCGATAAAATCGGAACCCTGGGTTTGAGTAATCAACGTGTTATTGCATGCAATCCACGGACGCCTGCCATGATTTTTTCGAATTAGCCAAACTTACCGTCCGAGCAGCGTTGGCTAATGGTCTATTCCGAGCAGGCATTCATGCGCGAGAAGAAAACTTTTGAGAAGAATTTTAAGATCAAAGAGGCTGCGTTAATGCAAGTGATCTGGCATCTTGGTACCGAAGTTTTCGGCTGCAAGCAGGATGCTGAGAGTGAAGTGAAAATATTAAGGAAATAAATCCCATTATTTCCCTCGTCGGCTCCCAGTGTATTGGAAAAATCAAGGCATATTGTCAGTCCGAAATCATTCCAGGTTTGCCGCTGCCTTGTACCATGGGATCAAGGTAAATTCGGATCGGGATTGTGACTCCTCACCCCCATAGATTACCAGAGGTTTCTGGCATGGTTTGGGAGCCGCTATGGCAAAGCTCCGTAGGCTGCGAAGCCAGTCCGGATCAAATGTCCGCGCGGAATTAATTTCCATAGGCAGGAGCCCACCGGCGGTATCCAGCAATCCATCCACTTCGGACCCTTGGTGGTCTCGGTAAAAATGCAAGTTACTCTCCAATCCGCGGTTCCAACGCGACTTGATCCATTCCCCTACCACCAAGGTTTCAAAAAAAGCTCCCCGCATTGGATGGGTTTCCAATTGCTTTGATGTTTCGATTCCAACCAACCAAGCCGCCAATCCCGCATCCAGAAAATAAAGCTTGGGGGTTTTGACCAAGCGTTTACCCTGATTGGTATGAAAGGGAGGAAGCAGATGGATCAGGAAGCTTGCCTCCAAAAGCGAGAGCCAGGACTTGACCGTATTGGGGGCTAGCCCCAAGTCATTGGCCAGCGCGCTCATGTTCAGGAGTTGACCGGTGCGCCCTGCGCATAGCTTAAGGAAAACCTGGAAGGCGCGGAGATCGGTAATATTCTTTACCAGACGCACGTCGCGTTCGATATAGGTGCGGACATATCCGGAAAACCAGTCGGCTGGGTGTATGCGCCTGTCGTGGACGGGAGGATAGAAACCCTTCCATGCCCACTTTTCCCAAGGTCCGGGTTGAATATCGGGCTTTACCAGTTCGGACATACAGAAGGGGAGCAATTGGCAGATACCGACACGACCCGCCAGACTTTGTGTAACGGATTGGATGAGCAGGAAATTCTGGGAGCCTGTGAGGATATAACGCCCCATGACAGGCCTTGCATCTACTTCCTCCTGGAGATAGGAAAATAGCGCCGGGGCCCGCTGGGCCTCGTCGAGAATGACTCCATTTCGGAATTGAGACAGAAACCCACGAGGATCAGATGTCGCAAATTCAAGCTTATCCGGTGATTCGAGGGTAACATAAGCATGATTGGGAAAAACGGATTTCGCCAGGGTGGTTTTCCCGGATTGCCTAGGACCCATCAGGGCGACGATTGGAAATTTGCGCGCTAATCCGCGTATTTTAGGAGCAAGCTGGCGAGGGAGCATCACTGTATTATAGATAATTTGCATTCGGATTGCAAATTATCATACCAAGGGTGTCAATGGGAGCTTTATCCCCATTCACCGTGCCTTTGTATGACAAGCTGGACAATTGAACGGTCAATAGTTTGGCTCAGAACGTTTTCACGTGAAGACTTTTGGGCTAATTTTGCTGAAGGGGCTTTGCTTTACCGGGGAGATGTTTAGTGTTTCTTGTTGCTTTTTTATGGCGCGCTTTTTTCCTCGGAACACCGCCCCCGTTGGATGCCCGTACGAACCTCCCTGGGCTGTGTTATACCCAACATTCACCGGGACTCCGCGCCAATTTTTTCGTTTAGGTGTTTTTCCGTTTAGGTGTTTTTTTAAAATCATTCGATTAGATCAATCGAAGGTCGTGCAATTCTCAGGTACCAGCTACTTTCATTTCCCAGCCTCCACCGTTGAAAATCAGCATTACTCAATACGTCTTCACTATGCAAAAAATTGGAAAAACGTGATACCTTTTTGATTACCTATTAGATGTGTGATTACCTAGTAGATGTCAGATAGTAACTCCAGAGTTTCGGAAAAAGCTGCAAAATCAGAAACATGGGAACCGGTTTCGTTAAATAAACCAGCGATTCTTTGGCCAAAGCAATTGGAAGCCGGTTTCGTTTTTTTATTTTAAAATTTCCTATTATCGACACTCTAATCACATTTAACGGAATTTGGAAAAATGAAAAAAAGTAAACTTATTCTTGCTGTTTTATTTTGTGGTGTCGGCATTACTAATGTAACAGCGAAGCAGCCCTCAAATTGTTATAAAAATAATCATGAACGATTATACTACACGACAGCGGGGGCACTGCGAGAAAACCAAGTGGGCAATATCCTAGCTCATGACCATATGTTCGTGGAATTCGGGGTGGACCACCCAGTGGCCTATCTTACTGCTGATAAAAATGATGTTTACAAAGTTATCGGCCCGTTAGTTTTACAAGCGAAAAACTTAGGCTACTCCGTGTTTGTTGAACCTGGTCCGGAGGGAATCGGACGGAGACCCGACATTGTCAAATATATTGCCGACAAAACCAAGATGCCCACCATGATGGTTACCGGAATCTACCATGAGCCACATGTGCCCAAGTGGGTGTACACCGCAACAGTTCAGGACATTTCCAAATGGATGGAAAAACAACTCAACCATGGCATTGACAGTACGGGGGTGAAAGCCGGATTCATAAAGATATCGCAGAGCTGGGGCGGAGCAACGCCCGT
>JAYUHW010000043.1:0-8037 GCA_043766615.1 Fibrobacteria bacterium
TCCGGATGGGACGGATTCAACGCCTCTCTCAAACGATCCGTGGATATGGCAGCGGAAAATCTTTCCGTGGATATTCCCCTGGCTGTGGAAGATCGCAACTTAAAACTTTCCCATGCTAGTGAACTTTTGGTAGGAAAAGGTTCAGGAGCGAAAGGCCTTGGTGCTATGAATGCGCGTTCAGAGGATTTTGCAGTCACGGATGGAGCCTTGCGGGATTTTCTCAGCGTAGGAATGTTGCGCATCGATTTGACTTTAAATCAGTCCATCGATTCCAAACAGGCGATATTCTCCAACGGTCGTCCAGCCGAAGCCTGGCATCTCCAACTCGGAACCGTTTTTGTCGGTGAACTTGAAAAAGGTGGCGATGGGCATTCGGGGGAATCGCAAATCCTTTTGCGTACCGGGAACCTACAAGGCCGAACCTTTGTCTGGCGCGCCGATTTGGCCCAAGGCTATAACGCTTCCTTGGCGGCCGCAATTTCTACTGCGGCGCAAGGCAAATCCGAATTGGTCCTACCCGTGGATGTGCTGCAATACAAAAGCATCGGCTCCGGATTCGTTAAAGGACAGGAACAAAAATGGACGACTCGATTCGCAGCTTGGTTCAAAGCTGGAGGCGTCACCCTTTATCCACTTTTCGCTGTGGGTATTCTTTCTCTGCTCATGATACTGGAACGCCTTATTTACTTTGCCCGCAAGAATACCAATTCACGAGTATTCATGAGTCGCTTCCTTGAATTCGCCGATCAGCGCAAATGGCGCGAGGCTGCGGAATTCTGTGGGCGCTCTGGCAGTGCCTTGGCACGGACGCTTGGTGCGCTGGCGGCGCATGCCGATCAGAATCGCGATGTCGCGGAAAAAGCCGTACGCGAGGCCATGCTGCGCGAAGTTCCGGCTTTGGAAAAACGACTGCCCCTGATAGCCGCCATGGGAGCCGCGGCCCCATTGCTGGGACTGCTCGGAACCGTTAGTGGTCTCGTAACCTTGTTCGAAGTGCTGAATCAACTAGGTGCCAATGACCCAAAGGTGTTGGCGGGCGGTATCTCGGAAGCGTTGATCAATACAGAAACCGGATTGGCCATTGCCATTCCTGTTTTGCTTATACACGGCTTCTTAAATGAAAAACTCGACACCATCAATGCGACATTAAGCAGCTGCAGCATGGAAGTGCTTAACAAACTTTGGCCCAAAGGCTAGTTGAGTCCATTGGTAGCTGAGCTATAAGAGAACTGAAAGAGAACCGAAACCGAATGTTCACGATTATATACGAAACATGGAAGCAGGGAGGATTCGTCCTTATCCCCATCGCCTTGGTGGGGTTCTGGGGGTTTTGCCTGATTCTTGCAACCTATTTTGAACTCGGCGCCGGACTGTGGAGAAAAAATTTGAATCCGGTTTTCGAAAATGTCCGTGATCTTTTAAAAACAGGTGACGTGGCGGGCGCGCAGCGCATGGCCAAGTCTACGCCAGAACTGGTCCGGTATGGGCTTTCCTTAACTCTGGAACACCGCGAGTTACCGGAATCCGCACTCAGGCATTTGCTTTCCGAACGATTGGCCATGGTGCTGTTCAAATTGGAACGACATCTTCCTTTGGTTCGAGTCATGGCAGGGGCCGCCCCGCTGCTTGGGCTGCTCGGCACGGTAAGCGGTCTTATCCATACCTTTCAGGTTATGACCGAGTACGGAAACGGCAATGCGGTGCTA
The DNA here is from genome assembly GCA_043766615.1 of Fibrobacteria bacterium. Lineage (GTDB taxonomy): Bacteria > Fibrobacterota > Fibrobacteria > UBA11236 > UBA11236 > Chersky-265. The sequence continues at coordinate 1,707 of JAYUHW010000043.1, forward strand.
TTGGCCCAGGGAATTTCCGAAGCGCTGATAGCCACGCAAAGCGGATTGCTGCTGGCCATTATTCTCATATTGTTGGGACATCGCTTGGAAGGCCGTGTACACTGGATGCAAAGCCAAGTGGAGTACGGCATCACTATGCTTATCAATCAGATCTACAATCCCAAAGAAGGAGGCGCCTAGTATGGAGCCGTTCCTGATTCAGACCAAAAAACGTGGTGGCTTTGAACTCAATGTGGTGCCGCTCATCGATGTGGTCTTTGTTCTATTGATTTTTACCATCATGACCTCCTCCTTAACCAAGGAAACGGGTGTAACCGTGGACAAGCCCCAAGCGCAGTCGGCGGGCGAGCTCAATCGGCAAAGCATTCTAGTGGGCATAACGCGAGACGGAACCATTCACGTGAACGACCGTCAAGTGGATTTGGAAAGTTTGCAGGACGTGCTGCGCCGGATGCTGGCCGAAAATGCCTTAGGCGAAATCGTATTGGTTGCAGACCGGGAATCGAATACCGGACTTTTAGTTTCGGTGATGGATGCCAGCAATCTGGCGGGGGCGAAGAAAATTTCCGTGGCGGCGATGTCGCAATGACGTTCTCCGGGGGGGCTCTAAATAGATGGGGTCTGGGGAGCTCGCACCCGCCGCTCCGGAAATCGCGCTTAGAGTATCCCCTGTGTGAATTTCTATGGACGCGCTCAAAGTCGTCTGGTCGGCGGGTGCAAGCTCCCCAGAGCCCCTCTTCCCAGGGCGCCCCCCTCGATGGACGGGTCTGCGTGGGCGAAGGGACGGACGAAGAGGGGGCGAAGAATATCTCTGTTTGTTGTTTGCGCCTTTTGGGAACGGCGCGTTGATTCGGAGGGAATGGGGATGGGGGCGGATGAAGAGATGCAGAGGATGCGGGGATTGCGGAGGATGCGGAGATGGCAGGGGATATCGGAGATTATAGGGGATATGGAGATGGCAGGGGATGCGGGGATGGCAGGGGATGAGCGGGAATTGGATTGGTTGGGAGTGAATTTTTGAAAGTTTTGGTGCGGAATTTTTTTATTGGGGTGGTGGCTTTGCTGTTGAGCCTGGCGGTAACGGTGGCGATACCTTTGCTGAATCATTTGATTCGAGGTGAGGGTCTAGGTAAGGGCAAGACGCGGATTGTGGCTCAGGTGAGTATGAAGACTTTGGAGTCGTCACGGCAGACGGAGACGCCGCGGCGGAAGTTGAAGGAGCCGACACGAGCGAAGCCCGTGCAGGCTTCGGTTAAGGCTGGGCCTAGGTTTGCCATGGATTTGGCGGTGGGGGGATTAGAAGGGGCGTCCGTGCCGGTGGATATTGTGAATCGGCCCAGCGGGGGTGGGGGTGAGGCGCAAGGTGAGTCTGGGGACGTGGATGAAAAGCCTGCTCCAAATATGCCACCACCGTTTCGCGCGCCTTCCGAAGTGAAAGCGGCGGAAAAGGATGCGTACTTGGTGCTTTCGTTTTGTGTGGACCCAAGCGGAAGAGCGTATGATGTGCGGGTAGTGGACGAAAAACCGGCGGGGTTGGGGATGGCGCAAGCGGGACGGGAAGCCTTGCGGCAAACCTCGTTTACGCCGGCGAGAAAAGGAGGCTTGCCGGTGGCGTTTTGTGGTCTCGAACAACCTTTTGAAGTGAAATTCGGGAATTAGGGAAACAGGTATGTTACTGCTTAAAAAATGGGCGTCGATGTGCATGGCCTTGTTTGTGACTCTGGCCCTAGTCGGTTTGGGTGGAGTCGGGACGGCTGAGGCCGCATCGGTGTCGCCAGGATCGCCGGTGTCATCGGTACCGCCGGTGTCGCCGCAAAGCGCGGTTGATTTGGTTAGTCGTGCCAACGGCCTTTACGCCCGCAGCGAATTTGCCAAAGCGTTGATATTGTATCGCAAGGCGGAAGCGCGGGGCGCGGACCTGGGAACCATTTCCTTCAATATCGGAAACTGTCTGTATCGATTAAATAAACTGCCGGAGGCGGCTGCCGCGTATCGCAAAACCGAGCGGTTGACCGATGGCGCCTATCTTCCGGCTTTGTTTAATTTGGCGGCCGTGCTTTTTCGATTGGAGCAGTATGGTGAATCGATTGCGGCCTATCGCCGTGCATTGGTGGGCGATCCGGAAAACACCAGCGCGTGGTTGTACTTGGCGGACGCTTATACACGCACCAAGGATTATGTGGGCACCTTACAGGCTTTGAGCAAAGCGCAGGCGCTGGATCCGGCTGATCTGTCCATCGTATACCAGATGGCGGAAACACATGCCGCGCTCAAGGAGTTTCCCGCAGCCATCGCCTTGGTTAGAGAGGCCTATGCGCGCAAACCTTCTGAAATCGATTTCTTGTTCTATATCGGCGACTTGTACCGCGCCTCCGGAGATCTTGAACAAGCGGCCGCCGCGTACCGGGAAGGCTTAGCCCTGCACGACAAGGATTATGAAAATATGTACAAGCTGGCGGATGTGCTGGCACAGGATAAGAAGCCCTTTTTGGCCATAGAATTTCTACGCAAAGCCTTGCTTATCAAACCCGATTACACCGATGCTTCGGTCTTTCTTGGGAATCTGGCCTTCGATGCCAAGTGGTGGGATAGAGCAGAAGCCGCGTATATGGATGCCTTGACTGGTGGAAATAAAGAGGGGCTGGAAGGGATTCGGAATTTAGCTTATGAATTCCATCAACAGAGTAGAAACGACCGCGCCGTCCAGGTATTGGAGCGCGCTTTACCCCTCCGGCCCAAAGATAGAGCCTTGCTTGAAGAGTTAGGACAATATAAAGCTATTCTTCTGGAGGCGAAAACAACTAAGCCATGACGACTTCAAACCCATCCTGGAGCGCCCCGCGCAAGGCTACGCTAGCAGCCTCCTCTGCAGCGCTTCTGCTCATCCTGGTCAAAACAGCAGTAGGCCTCTCAACGGGCACGGTAATGGTCTTGGCGTCAGCCGTGGATTCTTTGCTGGACTTTATGGTCTCAGCCTTTAATGCCTATGCCGTGCGCACTTCGGAAAAGCCCAGCGATGAAGTTTATAATTACGGCCGTGGAAAAATCGATGGGGTGGCTTCTCTTTTGGAAGGCCTATTTATCCTAGCCTCGGCCCTGTATATCCTGCGAGCTGCGGTTCTAAAATTTTTCTCTCCCTCCATAGACATAAGCTTACAGCATTTGAATTATGCTCTGATGGCCATGGCTTTCTCGCTGGTTGTGACTTTTGTCCTGGTTGCATTTTTAAAAAAAATGTCCGCCCAATCCGGAAACTTGATCGTCAAAGCCGATACCGCCCATTATCAAGTGGACTTGCTTTCCAACGGCGGCATTCTTGTCGCACTGCTTGTCATCCGGTATACCCATTGGAATTGGGTCGACCCGTTAATCGCCGTGGGGGTTTCCCTCTTTGTCGCCAAAGCGTCCCTCCCGCTGCTGCGACAAGGGTTGGATATGCTGCTGGACCGCGCGTTGGAAGAAAGTCTAGTCGAAAAAATCCGCCAGATCGCCGCCACGCATAATAATCAGGTGAATGGGGTGCATGAGCTTAAAACCAGGCGGGCTGGAAGCACCAATTTCGTAGAATTCCATTTGGTGTTCGATGAAGACATCACCTTGCGCGAAGCCCACCATATCGCCGATGAAATAGAAATGCGCATCCGAAAATTGGAAAACAGTCAGTGGATTTTAAATATTCATCTCGATCCGGTGGACGATTCCTTCCGCGATATCAAGCTGGCCAAGACCAAAACCTGACTACGCTTCCCGCCGTCAAAAGCGCATCTCCCGGCACGAGTTCAATAAAACCATCCGACTTGGCCCATCCTGAAAAATCGCCAGACCCTTGCTGCGCCACCAGGGTAGCGTGTAAGCTACCGTCCAATGTGTGAAGGATCGTTGCGGGCCGAAAGTGCGTCAAGTTGCCAGGAGCCGGCACATCGTGATCCAATGCCGCCATCATCGGCATAGACGCCTTTCCTCCCATTGCCTTGCGTAAAGCAGGCAAGACATATCGACATAAGCAAACGAGCACGGAAGCGGGGTTTCCCGGCAATGCGAATACGGGAAGTCCATTGGGTCCCACGCCAAACCAGAATGGCTTGCCGGGCTTATGTCTTATCTTATGGAAACTGGCACGAATACCCAAGTCTGCCAACACTCCCGGGACAAAATCGAGTTTGCCCATGGACACGCCGCCGGTCAAAATCAGCATGTCGCAATTCCCGAGCTGGCTCTCAATACATTTTCGAAGTGCGTCGCGCTCATCGGGGGCATGCAAATGGGTGATTCTATCTACACCACATCGCTGGAGTGCGGCTGCAATCGCGTAGGGATTGCTTTTGCGAATTTGATGGCCGAGTGGTTCTGCAGAAGGATCGACGAGTTCATCCCCTGTGGCTACAATCGCCACTGAGGGTGCATAGGCAACTTGTAAAGTCGAGCATCCAAAGGCTGCGGCCGCACCCAAGTGAGGGGCGGTTAAATTGAGGCCAGCGGGAACAATGATATCTCCAGCGGCACAATCGGATCCAGCCAGATGCACATGCTTGTTGGGTTTGGGAGGGGACACGGCCCGCCCGCCTTTGGCTGTTTCTAGTAAGGTGGCATATCCTTCCGAAACAGAAATCTCTTCCACCGGAACCACGCAATCCACTCCATGCGGCAACACGGCGCCGGTCATGACTTCCAAACAGCCTTCCTGCGAAGACAGTTGGCGCTGCGGCTCACCGGCTTTTTGCATCCCCTCAATCCAGAATCGCCTCTGGCCCTTTACATAGGCTGCTGATGCAATGGCAATGCCGTCCATGGCCACCCTATCGAAAGGAGGCTGGGACCTGTCCGCGGTGATGGGCTCCCGCAGTATTCGTCCTGCGCATTCCGAAAGGGGTAAGGTAACTGCTGGGTAACCCTTGAGTTCCATGCCGATTCGATCTTCGGCCTCTTGGGGTAAAATAAATTCTTGGAATTCCCTTGTCAGGTATCGCCCTTTTCAGTCGCTGCAAGTATGGCGTATTCCGCCACGGCAACTTCCAACGCGCCATTGTCGATGACCAACCGGCGCTCCGGCTTGAACCAAATCTGGTTTTCCAATTCGGCATCCGGAACCATGACATAGGCCTTGGAATCCGGGCATTTGGTCTTGAGAAATTGACCCAAGGACTTGTACAACTCGACTAGATGCTCTTTAGTGTCTTCCAATCGAACACCGTATGGTGGATTGGCTACCAGAGTTCGGCCCGACAGAGGGCCTTCCAGTTTGACGAAATCTTTTTGTACCAATTTGATGGCTTCGGCATAACGCGTTTTGGCAAGATTGGCACGCGTGGCCGCCATGGCCCGAGCGCTGATGTCCACGCCCGTGATGAGGCCTTTGGGTAAGGGCCGGATCCGTTTGTCGATTTCGCTTTTGACTTTTGCCCAAATCTCTTCGGAGAAATCGGGCAAGGTTTCAAAACCCTGGATCTCGCGGAAATAACCGCCCGGAGTATGGGTGGCGATCATGGCGGCTTCGATTAAAAACGTACCGCTTCCGCAAAACAGATCCGTTAATGGCGTTTCGCCTTTCCACCCTGCAAACAGGAGTACGGCCGCCGCCAGATTTTCCTTGAGCGGTGCCTCAACGGTTTGGATGCGATAACCACGGCGATGCATGATGCCATCGGAATAATAAAGGCTGATGGTGGCCAAATCCTTCCGCAGGAAAAGATTGAGGCGCACGTCCGGTGTTTCCTTGTCGATGGAAGGGCGCGCTCCGGTGCGTTCCCGCATATTGTCCACAACGGCGTCTTTGAGTTTAAGGGCCGCGTATTGACTATGGGTGATGGCGGAATCCGATACCGAAGCCGAGACCTTCAGAGTCTGACCTTCCTTGAGGATTCGGCCCCAGTTGAACTTGACGGCATGATCGTAGAGCTCATCTGGGTCATGGCATGGAAAACTTGCCAGTGGCCGTAGCACACGCGAAGCAAGGCGCGAGCAATACACGACGCGGTAAACCTCTTCACGGGATAGGCGGGCTTCTACACCAAGATAGGTGGCCTTGACATCAGCAATGCCAAGCTCCCGCAACTCGGCCTCTAGGAGAGGCTCCAAATTGCGCGGGGTGCTGAGAAAAAAGCTATGGCGAGCCGGGGCTTTAATTCCCGACTCAAGCACAGTTTCCTCTAATACGGACAGCGGATCACCAGTAGGCATAGAGGAAACATAAAAATATGAACGCGTTAAAGGGGGCTTAAGCTCAGTATGTGCCGCGATTGGTTATGGGACTGGTATTGGGCCGATTGTCCTGACCACGGTATCCACCACCGTTTCCACCACTATTTCCACCGCCATTGCCCCCACCAGGCCC
>JAYUHW010000044.1:0-6359 GCA_043766615.1 Fibrobacteria bacterium
GCGGGCGTTCGCTTCGGGCGGCCACAGGCCACCACTTCGCTCTCGTCCTCGTGTTTCGGCCCTAATCCAAAAATCCACGTCGCCCTGGCACACGTTAAATGCAATAACCCGCCCTATTGTGCTGGCCCTGATCTTTCCAGTCAGGGACCAGGAAGAAATGAATACATTTTGGGGGCTAAGACAAGAAATTCGGGGACAAGTGGAGGCCGAAGTGAAAAAAATCGACTTGCACATTCATACCGTGCCGACAATTAGCGATAGTCACTTCGACTTTAGCCTTGAAACCTTTAAGGGCTATGTTAAGGAGTCGAAGCTCGATGCTGTCGCAGTCACCAATCACGATGTTTTTGACCGGAAACAGTTTCAAGCCATCAAGGATTCCCTGGGAATAATTGTTTTCCCGGGAATAGAGATAAACCTAGAGACAGGTCACCTCTTACTGATCAGCAGCGGATTAGATCTTGATGATTTTGAAACCAAGACATACTCCGTCTCAAAAAGGATAACCAAAAAAGGTGATTTTATCTCTGTCGCAGATCTAAAGGCGATATTTGGAAACCTGGATAAATACCTTTTGATTCCTCATTACGAAAAGCATCCTCCGGTTTCTGGCCAAGAGCTGGCAAATTTGTTGCCCCATATCCAAGCTGGAGAAGTTGATAGTGCGAAAAAATTCATACGGACCATTAAAGACTCGTCTAAACTAACCCCCGTATTGTTTAGTGACTCAAGAATAAGCACGAACCTGGATATTTGGCCAACAAGGCAAACTTTCATTCACTGTGGTGAATTGACAATAGACGCCATTAAGACATGCCTCCGCGACAAGTCAAAAGTCTCCCTGTCCGAAAAAAATGGGAACAGGTTGTATCAAATATTTGAAGATGGGCAGATGATTTCGACCGGCCTGAACATCCTTCTTGGCGAACGCTCAAGTGGGAAAACCTATACGCTCAATAAAATTAATGGAAGCAACCAGAACGCAAAATACATAAAACAGTTCGAATTAGTTCAGCAGGATGAGGCGAATTATGCAAAAGAATTCAATAGTGATATTCAAAGAAAGAGAAGTATTTTTGCGGACAACTACCTATCGGGCTTAAAGACTATTCTCGACGACGTTATGACTGTGGATCTGCTATCGGATGAGCGTCGAGTCGAAAATTATTTGACCACGTTGCTTCAATCAGCGGAAGAAGCCGACAAGCGCGATGCGTACTCAAAAACATCCCTATTTGGGGAGGTAGAATTCTCGATTGAGAATACAAAGACTCTCGAAGAACTAATTGGTTCTGTCCGCCAGGTGATTGAAAATATCGAGTTCAAGGCTATCATTGAAAAGCACGTCGAGGCATCGGCTCTCAAAAGACTTGCCTGTGAACTAATCGAGTTACTGTGGAAGAAAAACCTGGAAAACAGAAAAAAGCGAATTGTTAACGACCTTGTAATCGATATTAAGCAGCGGCTTAAAATGCGGACCTCAGCTACGCAGGTCAAAAATGTGGACTTCTACGAGGTGCTGCTAAACAGGAAAAAAGTTTCCCGGTTCAACGAAATCGTTGCCCTTCTTAAAAAGGATTCTGTTGTTTCCGAGGAAACCATTCAGGGATTCCGCATCGAAGCTAGGAAAGGCGCCTTCACCGGAGCCGGCGAAATAAAAGCTGTAAGCGGCGCGAAAACGGCGTTTAGCGATGCGTACAGAGATTACGCCGATCCTTACAAGTACCTACAAAACTTGTTAGCGAATGACAGCTTGACTCGGTCCGAACTTTATAAACTTTTCATCAAAATCAGCTACAAGATTTTGAATAAGGATGGGGCTGAGGTTTCTGGGGGAGAACGGTCAGAGTTCAGGCTTTTGCAAGAAATCAACGATGCTCAAAATTTTGACATGCTTTTAATCGATGAACCAGAGTCTTCATTTGACAATCTTTTTTTAAAAAGCGATGTCAACCAGATACTAAAAGAGCTATCCGAAACAATGCCCGTTATTATTGTGACTCACAATAGCACCGTTGGGGCATCAGTTGGAGCCGATTTCATCCTGTACGCGAAAAAAATATTGGTCGATGGGGTGGCGGTCTATAAACTCTATTCTGGCTACCCTACGGACAAAAACCTGGTTTCACCAGATGGACATTCTATTAGTAATCATGACGTAGTTCTCAATTCGCTCGAAGCTGGTTCGGACGCTTATGAAGGAAGGAGGTTGGGATATGAAGCTATTAAAAATTAACGAAAAAAACGGCCAATTTCTGGACGATTCAGGGGGATTTCAACCTATCGACAAAATTAAGAAAGAAGATTTATTGCGCCTCCTCAAATTAGTTATCGAAAAAGACGTCTCCTTCGATGAGTACGATGAGAGCCAAATAAAAAATCAGGCCCATCAAATCGTATACAAAAGCGTGTTTGACAAGTTAAAGGATTTGAACTTAAAGAAGCAAAAATTTATCGACGAATCCGAAAGACTTTACCTTAAGGATTATGAAAAGTACAAGGCAGACTCTTCGGCGACAAAATAAAATACGCCCCCAAAATGAGAATACGGGCGGGTTACAGCATTTAACACGCGCCAGTAGGGAAACCCCGGGCATGCTCCGCATTGGGGTTTCGCAAATGGGCTGCGAGACCTACCCGGCAATTCAGATTGGGTTTCGGGCTGCGCTCATGCGTCAATCTCTCACATGCGTTCGAGATTGAGCCTTAGCTTGCCTCAACCCATCTTCATTGCATGCTGCGGGTGCTCATTTCGGGGGCGGTAGCGCCCCACTCCATTCGCATCCTCGCATAGCGGGTATGGTCTCGCAGCCCACTTCCTACTGGCGCAAACGTTGCATTGCAATTGCCCCCACACAAGAGGGGAGAATTACGAAAGACCGCCCCCCAAGAAGATCAAAACCAAAGAGATCACCATAAAAAATGGACCTTGAAGTAAACAATAATTTGGCTAGTTTACTCACGTGTCAAATTTTAAAAAAAGCTCATAAATGAAGGATATCATATGAAAAATATTTTTGGGTTATGCTTTTCTATAATTTTTTCCACTGTAGCTCTTTCAAATGCAGTTGAATGCGTAATAACTCCAACAGGCACATCGGTTGGCTATTCTTCTGCTCAGGAACCGTATCTTTTCGTTTTCGCTGGAAGCCAACCCTATCGATTAGGACTAATAGGGGATGAAAAAGCAAAGGCGCGTTATGCCACCGTTCTAACAGCTATTTCGTTAGGCAAAAATATTCGCTTTTACTACTACGGGTTGAATTCTTCGAACAATTGCGTGGATATATATCAACAAGATGGAAACCTTACTTACATAAAAATGGAATAAATATTACAGATCAACTTAAATCTTCGGCGGCTAAACAAATCTGTACTTGATTGATTGTCAAAAAATAAAGATAGGAATAAAATGAAATACACATCAAATTTATATGCCTCAAAATGTTTGAATAAATTTAGCATTTTCTCAATACTTTTAATTTTAAATTTTGGACATTCCGATACTGGTGCACCAAGACCACCATCTTTAATTGCACCGTTGAATAATTCAATAAATATTAGTACTAATCCAACTTTAAGTTGGAGCACCACAACTGGTACTACGAGCTATATTCTTCAAGTTTCTACACAATCAGATTTCAGTGTTGTCATTTATAGCAAAGAATTTAGTGGGACTTCCCAAGTTTTATTTGGCATCTTCAATGGCACGCCCTACTATTGGCGAGTTTGCTCTAAAAGTTCTTTTGGTCAAAGCGGATGGTCGTCTTCTTCTTTCATAACGAAATTAGCGCTTACAACCAATGGAAATCATTTGGGTCCTACGGATGTAGGGATTTGGTACACTCCTGTTTCAACAGGCTCAGGAAATTTCTTGCCACTAGGTCCTGCTGGGCAATATAGCATACCTGACTATTCAAGTAGTGCGACAAATAATTTTTATTTAACAGAAATTGCAAATGCAAAAATCGATTTTTTGATTTTTGATAATACCAACGGAGGATTTACTCCTTCTTATGGTTACAATTCCGGACCAAATGAACAAACAACGCAATATGTTAAAAATTCTGGTTTAATGGCCGGAAATATAAAAATCTGGAATGCTTCCCATAATTGGAAAATGAAATATGTACAAGCCATTGGATATTGGAGCACAACAGATTCGCATATTACAAACCGAATATATATGAAAGGATTAAATGATGCGAATGGGCTTACTGTCAACGACTATAATAAGGATGGCATTGCAGGCGACTTTAATAGAGATGCGCCGGGAAGCTTTAACGATGTTATAGAACGACAGGCAAAAGAAGTTTATGCAAACTTTGTTCAAAATGCGAATTATGGGGGTGTTAGCAGCTATTATTTTTTAGAAGGAAAACCCCTTTTAATCATATTTGCTGGTGCTGATGAAGCTTTACCTATTCAACTTGCGGAATGGTACAGTTTCGCGGCTACCAGTGCTTTTGAAAATTCATACACAAATAAATTTACTGTTAGAATTGCCAAGGTTGGTGAGAAAGGTACCTACGGATGGCCGCCCTTGGGAGGACTCGAAGAATTTAAATTGCCTAACGCCGCAGGTACTAGAATTGATGATGAAGTAGAATTAGTTTCTCCAGGATATATTGTTGGTGGTGTAAATTATATAGAACGAAAAGGTGGAGATTTTTATAGAAATAATTGCTGGTCAAAAGTTTTATCCACTAAACGTCCTACAGTTCTTGTTATCGCTTCATTTAACGACTATGATGAAAATACTGCTACTTGGACAGCGAAAAGTACATCTTCTTGTATATCACCATGTCGACCTTGGCTTGATGTTAATGGAATTGAGCAACCCAATATGTACTGGGATATGACAAAAAGTTACATAAATCGGTTACGAGGAATAACCGCTACAAATATTTCTAGTAATCTATTACTTTTACAATAAATTCTTATCTGAAGAAATAAAATTCATTCACAACCGTTGGTATAGAAAAAATGCATATGCACTTGGCCATATTTTTAGGGCCTGAAAGAAAATGAGTCTGTTCTCAAAAGTTAAAGTTGAATCCAGAAAAGAGGAAAAAAAGGGGGGGGGCGGAAAGAGAGGCGTATTTATCATCCCTGTGTGTGGGGGCAACTCGGACAAAGCGATACTCGCTTACCGGCCTTCGGCGCATGCAACAAAGCCCAGCCAGGAACCCGCGGTCATGCTCCGCATTGCGGGTTCCCAAATGGCCTGGGAAGGCTGCGCGGCAATTCAAACAAAGCTTCGGAGCTAACTTTCTGCGTTGCCTTCTCTATTTGGCTACGTTAGCGCCTCAGCTTGTTTTCATTGCTAGTTGCGGGTGCGCGCTCCGGGGTCGGTACTCCCCACTCCGCGCGCATCCTCACTAATCGTGCATGCCTTCACAGACCACTTCTGGCTGGGCCAACGTTGCATGCAATTGCCCCCACACAAGAGAAGAGAATTACGAATTACAAAACCGCCCCCCCAAGAGAGGAAAGAGAAGATTTGTTGGAAGTGAGCCAAGAGCTTGCTATTCTTGTCCCATGGAATTGAAAAGAGATTATAGGCTTCCGATGTCTGTGTCTTTTCTTTTTCTCTTTTTTTTCCAATCCGCTTTTTATGGTTTTAACCTGGAGGTTAGACCCAATGGGAAACGACTTCTTCACCCACAATCCATCCTAACAACTGATGATCAAGAAGAATTAGAAGGTCCCGGTTCCATTTCTAACCCAGAAAGCGTCAATAAGGAAATCTCGCTTTCCGCGCTTGATGTTTTGGTTTTTTCAGCCTCCCAGTCATTGCCGCCGTTCACCAATTTCGTAATAGGGTTGGTAAATATTTGCGTTGCAACTCTTCAACCAGATATTTCGGAGCGGCTGCTTTTCCCCCTTTCGCGACCGCCGCCTCTACCCTCGCAACATCTTCGCATTTTAAGCACCATCGTCCTCCTCGTTTAGCAGTTCCCGCTACTCTCATGCCCGGATAAAATCCGGTGCGTATCCCTTTTTTCAATCTTTAAAAAATCATTCGAAGGAGTTTCGATGGAACCGCTTGATGTTTCGAATATTCTCGGACTTACCGCACTAGGTGCAATAATGGTCAACTTGGTTTTTGGCTTAGCGATTTGGTCCCGTTTGCGAATCCCAATGCCCAAATGGATCCCCTTGCTCAAAGCACACAAAATCACCGCCTATTCCGCGTCCGCACTGATCATCCTCCATGTGGTCTTGATTCCATTCATTCACGATTCAGGTTTTCGGTGGAAGGATCTCTTGTTACCGTTATGGACCAAGCACCAACCCTGGATTCATACGCTCGGGGCATTGGCGCTCTATCTATTTGCAGTAGTCGTAATAAGTTC
>JAYUHW010000045.1:0-26968 GCA_043766615.1 Fibrobacteria bacterium
AGCACGAGTTGAAACGGACCACCGGCTTCCATCGAGTCCAATTTCACCATCCATTTTCCATTGGCATCGGCCGTGTTCATTTTGGTTTGCCCACGGAAAGTCACGGTTACCTTTTCCCCTACATCGGCCTTACCGAAAACCGGCACCAGCATCTGCCGTTGCAGAACCATATGGTCATTGAAAAAAGGATTGTTGATATTCGCGCTGACTGTACTCACAGAAATACACAGAGCTACAAAAAGGTCCTAGCTGAAAAATCTTGGCTTCCAATTCACAGAACCCTCCCAATATTTATGGCCTTATTTACGTTTAAGCCCAGCTAGTGCTTCCAAAACCTCTTCACTATGCTTGGCGGGTTTTACGGAGGTGAACATTTTCGCAACATTTCCATCCGGATCGATAATGAATGTGTTTCGAGAGGAGAGTTTGACCCCAACCCAGCTCTTGATGGAATGATAGAGGCCGGATACAACCCCATTCGTATCGGCAAGTAAATTGAATCCCAATCGTTCCTTTGAGCAAAAATCTTTGTGTGATCCGATGTCATCGGTGCTGACGCCTAAAATTACCGCGCCGGCCTTTAAATAGAGCGCCGAATCGCGTTGGAAATTATGGGCTTCAAGAGTACAGCCGCCAGTAAAATTTTTAGGGTAAAAATAAAGCACAATCCAATGACCACGGAATTCCTTTAGCGACATTTCCACTCCGGCCTGATTGCGAAGCTTAAAGTCAGGAGCTTGTTTGCCCACGACAAGGGTATCTCCCAGAGCAGTCACTGATGGGGAAGCGCTTACGGAATCGGAATTGGCAGGAAAAGCGACCCGACAAGTTGCCATGGCGACGACCAATACTTTCCACAACAAAGTACGCATGAATTTATCCTCTTTCAGGGTTTAAACTTGCAGCCCGGCCCAAGTGAAATGTAGTGGGCTTGGTGTCCTCGAGATGAATTGAACATCCGACCGTCAGTTTAGGAAACTGCTGCTCTATCCAGCTGAGCTACGAGGACACCAAACCCATGTCCACTTGATTCCAGCCAGAAATCTTGATTCTAGCCAGAAAAGGAACTTCCCGGAAAGGAAAGCCGAAAAGCAACTTGTCGGGAAAAGTTAAGAAAAATCGTGGGATTTCGTGGATGGCTATAGCGAGGTTCATATCGGTACCAATTATTTTTTCATGCCCTCCAATTTTGCACAAATAAAGTACCATCCGAGTTTATACCTTGGCGTCGAGGTACTAAATTGATGGGGACGAAACTCGTTATATTTCATCAACCCAAAGGGGCTTGGGGCACTTCCCATTAGCCACCGCGAATTTCAGGGGACATTTTGCTCACGCGTATAGAAGTCGGCCAGAAATCATCCGCTACGGATTCTGCCGGACGTAAAATCCTGGCCACGATTCATGAGAACTTTCGGCTGCCGGTGGACAATGTTGCCGTACTCTCCGTCTATGTACTAGAAATGGAATTGACCCAACAGGAACAGAGCCAAATTGCCCAGGAACTGTTTACCGACCCGATTACGGAAATCACCGCCATCAATGCTCCGCTCGCCCAAAACTTCGACTACCTCATTGAAGTAGGCTACAAACCCGGAGTGACCGACAATGTCGGCCGTTCTAGCAGAGAAGGCATTGCCGATCTTTTGGGACGACACTTGGATGATGCGAATCAAGTCTATACCAGCCTGCAATTCCTGCTCACCGGATCCCTTACGAGAGGGGACGCGGAAACGCTGGCCACCAAACTCCTAGCCAATGACCTCATCCAAACCTATGTCATTCGCTCGCGTCAAGATTGGCTAGAGGCTCCGGGTATTCCCGCCGTTTCAAATAAAGTTGCCATTCTGCATCAGCCCCAAACGCAAACTGTTGTGCTTTCAGATGAGGATGCAGGATTGCAGGCACTCTCGGATACCAAAGTGCTGGCCTTGACCATTCCGGAAATGCATGCCATCAAAGCCTATTACTCCGATCCTAATCGCAGGTATGACCGTGCCGAGGCGGGATTGCCTGTAGAGCCTACGGATGTGGAGCTGGAAGTCATCGCCCAGACCTGGAGCGAGCATTGCAAGCATAAAATCTTTGCCGCTACCATTGAGTATACGGACGATAAAGGCCAGAAGGAAGTATTCCATTCCTTATACAAAACCTTTATCAAGGCAGCGACGGAAGCGATTCGTCCCAAAGCACCTTGGCTTAAATCGGTGTTTACGGACAACGCCGGCATCATTGCCTTTGTTGACGGATGGGACATTGCCATGAAGGCGGAAACCCACAACTCACCCAGCGCGCTGGATCCGTATGGCGGCGCCATGACCGGTATCGTAGGCGTTAACCGCGATATCCTGGGCTGCGGAATGGGATGTCGGCCCATTTTCAACACGGATGTGTTCTGCTTCGCGTCGCCCTTCTATGCCAAACCCATTCCGGAGAAACTCCATCATCCACGCCGGATTCTCAAAGAAGTGCATAGAGGCGTCAAGGATGGCGGCAATGAAAGCGGCATTCCCACCGTCAACGGCAGCATCGTATTTGACGATCGATTTTTAGGCAAGCCTCTGGTGTTTTGTGGAACGGGCGGACTCCTGCCCTCCCATATCAATGGCAAACCCACCTGGCAGAAATCCATTCTCCCCGGCGACCGGATATTGATGGCCGGAGGCCGTATCGGTAAAGATGGAATCCATGGCGCCACGTTCTCTTCAGCCGCCATGACGGAAGCCTCGCCCACCTCGGCGGTGCAAATCGGCGATCCCATCACACAAAAAAAACTCAGTGATTTTCTTTTGGAAGCGCGTGACTTGGAACTGTATCGCTTTGTCACCGACAATGGTGCGGGTGGCTTGTCTTCCTCGTTGGGCGAAATGGCCCGCGAATGCGGGGGCTGCCGTATCCACTTGGACCTGGCCCCGCTTAAATACGCAGGCATGGACCCGTGGGAAATCCTGGTATCGGAAGCTCAGGAACGCATGTCCTTTGCCGTGCCACCAGAAAATCTGGCGGCCTTCTGCGAACTCGCTGTACGTCGCGGCGTGGAAGCAACGGACTTGGGCGACTTTACCGACAACGGAAATTTTGAAGCCTATTTCAAAGGCAAGCTAGTCTGCCGCCTGGAAATGGATTTCCTGCACGATGGCAATCCAAAGCTCCAACTCAAAGCCCGCTGGACCCCGCCCCGTCATTCCGAGCCGCCGCCGAGTTTCTGGGCCTCTCGCGATCTTAAAGCTGATGCTCTCGACCTCCTTTCCGCCTTGAACATCTGTTCCAAGGAAAGCTGGGTGCGTCAATATGATCACGAAGTCCAAGGCATGAGCGTGATCAAACCCTTTGTCGGTGAAAAAGCCGACGGCCCCAGCGATGCAGCCGTGATTAGGCCCATCTATTCCCGCAAGGAAGGCCTCGCCATCTCGCATGGAATAGTGCCCAGGTACAGCGATATCGACACCTACCACATGACCGCCTGCGCCATCGACGAAGCCGTTCGCAATATGGTGGCAGTAGGTGCCAGGCCCGGAACCATCGCCGGTCTCGACAATTTTTGCTGGCCCGATCCTGTCGAATCCGCAGCCACACCAGATGGCCAATACAAACTGGCCCAACTCGTCCGATCCAATCAGGCATTGTATGATTATTGTCTCGCCTATAGCCTGCCACTCATCTCTGGCAAGGATTCGATGAAGAATGATTATGGACGCGGTAAGGATAGGATCTCGGTCCCTCCCACCCTGCTGTTCACAGCCATCGCAGTATTGGACGATGTGGAAAAAACCATTACCATGGACGCCAAAGCTGCCGGGGATGGCATATATGTTTTAGGCATCACGCATGATGAAATGGGAGCTTCAGAATATTTTCTGCGACAAGGCTTCATCGGAAATAAAGTTCCTAAAGTCGATGCGGTGTCCGCATTGGCGCTCTATAACCGCTTAGCCGATGCCATAGCCTTGGGGATTGTTCGATCGGCCCATGATTGTTCCGATGGAGGATTCTTTATCGCACTGGCTGAGGTGTGCATGGCTGGACGCTTGGGCGCTCTGGTGGATCTGTCCGCCATGCCCATTGGGGATGTTGGCGTAGATGCTAGCGCTGGTTCTGGCATCGGTGCTGGAGCCAGTGAAAAAAGCCTGCTGCCCAACGGAGTGAAACTATTCTCGGAAAGCCAGAGCCGTTTTGTTGTAACCGTTACACCCGAACATCGTACCCAGTTTGAAAAATTAATGGCCGGACTTCCCAGTGGCCGGTTGGGCGAAGTGACTGCCGAGCCCATCCTAACCGTACAAGACCGTGGCCAAGCCCTCTTTTCCGCCAGCCTGGAAGAAATGTTTTCCAGTTGGCGTCGCCCTTTGGATTGGTAAACAACATGGCAAAACCTAGAATCGCCATTATAACCGGATACGGCATCAACTCTGACAATGAGTTGGCCGAATGTTTTCGCATGGCCGGCGGTGACCCACGCCGCGTACATATCAATGATCTTATCGCCAAAAAGCCGAGCCTTACGGAATTTGACATTCTAGCCGTGCCCGGAGGATTCTCCTTTGGTGATCATATCGCCAGCGGTCGTGTATTCGCGAACAAACTCAAACATTCCTTGTCCGAAGATCTCCATGATGCCGTAGCGCGCAAGATACCGATGATCGGCATCTGTAATGGATTCCAGGTACTCGTCAAATTAGGGATTCTTCCGGGCCAATCACCCTTGGCATCTTCTGCCCCAGCAGAATCCAGTCAGGATAACCGCGGCGAGGCTTTCAAGCAAAGCGTCACCTTGACCTTCAATGACTCAGGCCGTTTCGAGGATCGCTGGTGCCATCTTGCTTCAGACCCTGCTTCCAACTGCATCTGGACGCGTGGCATTGAAAAAATTTATCTACCCATCCGGCATGGTGAAGGCAAGTTTATGCCAATGGATGCTGCCGCTTTGGTCGAACTTAAGCGTCTTGGACAAATCAGCTTACGCTATTGCACCGCCAACGGTGAACGGCCCGGCTTGCTCGGAAATGCCTATCCTGAAAATCCGAACGGTTCAGTGGATGATATTGCGGGAATTTGTAGCAGTGATGGATTGCGCTTTGGGCTGATGCCGCATCCAGAAGCCCATATGCTGGCCACCAACCATCCCCAATGGCAAAAACTGGGACTGAAAGGCGAAGGAGCAGGCATCCAAATTTTCCGAAATGCCGTAGACTTGGTTGGTACTTAGGCCTTTCGTGCCGGGGGGGGTGTCGCTGCGCGGATCATCCCCAATTCCTTTTCGAAAATGCCCGTCAATTCTTCCAATGCCCGGTCGAAAATATCATTGACCACTTTATATTCATACTTACCCATGCGATTGGCAAATTCCAGTTCCTGCGTGGCGTTCTGCAACCGGATGCGAATGCTGTCGGAATCATCTGATTGACGCAAGACCAGGCGCCGTTCCAACTCCTCTAGATTCGGAGGAGTGATGAGAATGCCAATCGCCTGTGGAAAAGCTTCATCAAAGCGGGACTTGCCATAGACGTCCAAGTCCAGAATCAGGCTTTGACCAGCCTCCAGGGCCTTTAGAATCGGGGCTCTGGGAGTGCCGTAGTAGTTTCCATGGACTTGCATATGTTCCACAAGTTCGTTGGATTCTATCAGATATCGGAATTCATCCGATGATTTGAAAAAATAGTGTACGCCTTCCTGTTCACCCGGCCGTGGTTTCCGAGTGGTGGCGGAAACAGAATAACGCAAGGCAGGAAAGCGTTTCATCAACGCATCCTTCAACGTGCTTTTTCCAGCTCCAGACGGGGCCGAGAAGACAAAGACCTTGCCAGAGCTAGCCATTCCCTTTGCCCTTTTCCTTATTCAAACGTTCCATAAAAGGAATATTGAGCAGCAGTTCATTCTTCTTACCCTTGCCTTGGTCCGCCTGCGCGGCTTTTTCTTTAGTAAGCCGCTCCTTATCCTTGATGCGCAAGGACAATTGAATTTCCCGGTTGATGATTTCTTCCACTCGGTTGAGCCCATGCTCCAAAGTGGCAGTGGTGCGGATAATGATCATGAAAAGCCCCAATAATTCCAGGGCCAAAATGCTGGCGAGTATGATTTGAACTTTGATATCAGTGGGCATATTGGTTGCACCCCAATTATATCTTCTTTAAGGAGCGCTTTCAAAGTCCAGTCCTGACCGAGAACGGATTATTATGTCTATTTTGAAAGATATGCTTAGGATTAACCTTGCCAACGCCTAATTTGCTCTCTCCCACGCCCTTGCCCTCGCCTACGCTCGATTTTTCGGAATCCTTGCTGGAATCCCCGCCTCTACTGCATAAATACCAGGCCTTAAAATCCCAACTGGCAAGCATGACTCAAGTCCTAATCGGTTTTTCCGGAGGTGTGGATTCCACCTTACTGACAGCGGTGGCCAGGCATGTCCTTGGAAAAGACTGCGTCCACGTTTATCTGGCCGTGGGGCCTTCCTTGGCAAAACAAGAACAATTTGAAGCGCAACAATTGGCAGAGTGGATGGATGTGCGACTCACCGAATATGCCGCAACGGAATTCGAAAATCCCGCCTACCTCAGCAACGGTCCGGATCGATGCTTTCATTGTAAAACCGATTTGTTCTTACACTTGAAAAAATTTGCGTCAGATATCCCGAACGCCTCAATACTTTACGGAGGTAACCTTGACGATACCTTTGATTATCGCCCGGGTCGGCGAGCGGCATTCCAGCATGGGGCATTGGCGCCAATGGCTGAAGTCGGCCTTTCCAAGCTTGAAGTCCGTTCCTTATCCCGCTCTTTTGGCCTTCCCACAGCCGACAAACCTGCGCAGCCCTGTCTCAGCAGCCGTATTCCTTATGGAAGTCCTGTGGATGCCGAAAAATTGGCCATGGTGGAAGCGGGTGAAATCCTCTTGGCAAATTTAGGTTTCCGAGAGTTCCGACTCAGACATTTTGGCGACACCGCCCGCATCGAAGTACCCGTGGATCAAAAAATGATTTTGGACAATGCAGATTGCGCCCGTAATCTATTACAGAATCTGCGTGACTTGGGTTTCTCCAATATGCATATCGACCCCCGTGGTTTCCGCAGCGGAAGCCTGAATGAAGCTCTGTCCGTAACTTCAATAAGCGGCCCGGTAAACGCTTAGCAAGTCCTGCTGGGAAACGGGAATGATATTAGATGCATGGCACGTGTCCGCATAGGCATCGTCAGCCAGCATATCAAGGTCCCCTTTCGGAACACCATGGTTGTGAAGGCCGAAGCGAATTCCAATCCCCGTAAAAAAATTACGGCATGATTCGGATAAGCTGGCGCTAGCCAATCCTGCTTCTTTAAATAAAGCCTGTACCCTTGCTAATTTAATTTGACCGGCTTCCAGCAGGGGCTGGGACTCCAAAAAGGCTAAGGACTCGGGAAGCAGCAACGCATTGGCCAAGCCATGGTGAGTATTGTAACGGGCGGAAAGAGGATGCGCCAAAGAATGGGTCATGCCCAATCCCTTTTGAAAGGCGGTGGCCCCCATGGCCGCAGCCATTTGCATGGCTCCGCGAGCGTCCAAATCCGCTCCATTACCAAATGCAGTAGGGAGATGTTTGAGAATGAGCCGCAAGCCTTCCTGGGCAATTCCATCTGCCAATGGATGGAAGGCATTGACCAAGTAGGCTTCCAGGCAATGGGTAAAAGCGTCGATGCCGGTAGCAGCGGTAATATGCGGTGGAAGTCCCGCCGTAAAGGCCGGTTCGAGTACGGCGATATCGGGCATTAAACTGGGATGGAAGAAAATGGTTTTCTTTCCAGTTGCACGCAGAATGATAACGCCGGAACGCCCCACCTCGCTGCCTGTTCCAGCGGTAGTGGGTATCGCATACAAAGGCGGCATGGCGTGCTTGATAAGCTTGTCGCCGCCGATGGCATCATCGTACTTGGCTAAGGGACCGGGATGCACGGTGAGCAGGCGAATCACCTTGGCCGTATCTATGGGACTGCCCCCACCCAGCGCTACCAGGGCGTCGCATCCATTTATCTGGTATGCCGCCAGACCCTTTTCCACATCTTCCTCAATGGGATTGGCATGCGTGTCCGCAAATACCTGTGTGGCGATTCCATGGGAATTAAGCGCCGCCTCCACCTCCGCGCACAGTCCAACTTTGACCAACGTAGCATCCGTCACAATCAGGACTCTAGTCACAGTGCCACGCATGCGATTGGCCAATGCGGTCATGGCGCCTTGGCCGAAAAAAATAAGTGTGGGATAATTGAATTGTTGCATGTCGGCTCCGCTGCTTCCCGGCTTCCCGGCTTCTCAGTTTCTCAGTTTCTCAGTTTCTCAGCTTCAGATAATCTCAAAATATCGGCGCAACTGCCAATCCGTAATGGCTTTTTCATGCTCGCGCACTTCCCATTCTCGGGTATTTGCAAAATGCTCGACGAAGTCCGCGCCAAATACTTCCTTGGCCTCCTTAGAGGCGCGTAGGTTGCGGAGGGAATCACGCAGGTTACCAGGAAGCTGCAGCCCTTCCGGCAATTTATCCTGCACTGCATACGCACTGCCATGGACCGGCGCCCCAAGCTTGAGTTTATGCTCTATACCCAGTAGGCCCGAGGCAATACACGCCGCCGCCACCAAATAAGGATTGCCATCGGCTGCGCCCAACCTAAATTCAACGCGCTGGGACTTGCTGCTGCCGGGAATGACGCGTAATGCCGTCGTTCGATTTTCCACGCCCCAAGTAGCCGTAGTGGGAGCCCAGGCCCCTTTGACCAAGCGCGTATAGCTGTTAACTGTGGGCGCAAACAGACACAGGAACGGTTTCAAGAATTTCTGCATTCCGGCCACGTAGCTTTCCATCAGCGGACTCATGCCCTCGCGGCCGCCGGATTGGAACATGACCGATTCACCGGACTTGAGATCGAACAGGCTTTGATGCATATGCCCGCTTTGGCCGGGGTAATCGATTGACCATTTGGCCATAAAGGTGGCCAACTTTTCGCGTTTTTGAAAAAACACTTTGGTAAAGGTTTTGAATATTGCAGCATTGTCAGCGGCGCGTAACGCATCCGTGGCGGTCAGAGCCGCCTCCATCACTCCAGGCCCCGTCTCACAATGCAGGCCTTCGATAGGACACCCAATGGCACTGGAGTATTCCATCAGGTCATTGAAAAGGTCCGATTCCGTGGAACTGCGGATCACGGAATAACCAAAATTTCCCGGCGTGAACGGCTTCAGGTTGCGATAGCCTTTTTCCCGGATGGAATGCGGCGTTTCATCAAAGACAAAAAACTCATATTCAAATCCGATTTTAGCCCCATATCCCAGGCCCTTGGCCCTATCCAGCACCCTCTGCAGCAATCCGCGTGGGCAAAGGGGGTGCCTTCCCGTCCCGGCCTTGTCGATGAATTCCCCCAGAAAAAAAGGCACATTGATTTCCTCCGGCAATTGCCTTTCGGATGTGAGATCCAATCGGAAATTCGCATCAGGAAAAGCGGTATGCCATCCGGTAAAACGCACATTGTCATAAAGCTTATCATCCGTGTCCCAGCCCAGAATGCAGTCGCAAAAGGCACCGCCGTTTTTGACCACCGAAGCGAATTTTTCGAAGGACAAATATTTTCCGCGCATCACGCCATCGATATCGGTCAATGCCAGCTTGACGCGTTTGACTCCAGCCTTTTCCCATGCCTCCAAACGTGCGTTAGATTTAACCTGCTTCACGGTATGCCTCTGCTTGCTTCACGATAGGCCACTTTCATGGTAGACGGAAATGAATAGCTTTACGCCGCGTCAAGGAATAGAAACCGAATTTTGACAGCGTTGTCCCACGGCCACTATCGCGGACGCCGGTCCAAGGCAAGGCTGGATCCAGATAGTCGCAGCGATTCATGAATACCGTGCCTGTATCCGCCTCTGCTGCAAAATGGTTGGCACGGTCCAGATCCCCGGTATAGATGACGGAAGTCAAGCCGTAGCGGGAATCATTGATATGGCGCAAAGCGTCTTCGTCACCTTTGACAGAAAGAATGGGTAAGATAGGTCCGAAGTTTTCTTCCCTCATGACATCCATGGAAGGGTCGACCTTTACAAGAATCGTCGGTTCAAAAAAAGTGCCCTTGCCAATGACCCGAGCGCGTCCACCCGTAACCAGTTTGGCCCCTTTGGACTGCGCGGAGTCTATCTGGCCGGACATGGAAACGGCTGCCCGAGCCGTAGCCAGTGGACCCATAGTCGTTTTTACATCCAGAGGATTTCCAAGCACGTATTCAGACACCAGTTGTTCACATCGGTCCAAGAATTCCTGATACCGACTGTCATGAACGTAAACGCGCTCGATGCCGCAGCAACTTTGACCCGCATTGTACATCGCTCCATCCACCAGATCCGCCGCAGCCTTGGCCACATCGGCGTCGGCCGCCACATAGGCTCCATCCTTGCCACCCAGCTCCAGATTGCAATCGATGAATCGATGCGCCGCCGCCTTTTGCACGGTTCGGCCTCCTTCCACCGATCCCGTAAACACCACATGGTCGATATCGCACTCAGCTATGGCCTTACCCAAATCCTCATGATTCGCTAACACGTTTTGTAAGACATGGGCAAAAGGTCCCATATGACCAAAGGCCCGTGCGAAATGTTCACCCACTGCCGGAGTGATACTGCTATGCTTTAATATTACCGCATTGCCCGCTAATAGTGCTGTGGCCACGCCATTCACGGCGGTTAATAATGGATAGTTCCAAGGGGCGATAATCAGCACCACACCTAATGGTACATGTTCAATCCGACGATGGAACCCGCTTTTTTCCGGCAGGATTTCCGGTGCTAAAACAATTTCAGCTGCTGTGGTCAAGTAGGCCGCTCGCTCCAAAAACCCTTTGACTTCGTTCTCACTTTGACGCAAGGGCTTGCCCATTTGTCTGGTGATATCTTGAGCGATGGCTGCGTGATGAACGGAAAAATAGTCGAGGGCCGCTCGCAGGTACTCCACTCTTTTATCTACCGTTATTTTTCGCCAAGCCGCGCCAGCTTCCTTGGCTATGGAAATAGCTTTGACCAAACCGGGGAAATCTGTTTCCGGATAGTCCCCAGTCGGCTCCAAAGTGAATGGATTGAGGGGCTGAATGCCGGGCGAATGGATTGTCATTGTCGATATTATAAAATACCGATGGGGTGGGACAAAATATTATTTTCAAAACATTCTTCTAGATTTCAAAACCTGCTGCTTGACACGAATCGGCCACTTTTGAAATCGGTTCTAGACCTGTTTATACTACCTTTTCTGACATTAATTACGATTCAAGGAGCCTTATCGTGGACAACAGCCAACTCAAGAGAATTGCCGACAATATCCGTATACTTTCCGCCTCCATGCCGGAACGCGCCAAATCGGGCCATCCTGGTGGACCGATGGGTGGTGCCGATTTCATGGCCATTCTCTATACTGAATTCCTCCGCTTCGACCTCAAAGATATGGCTTGGCCCAATCGCGACCGGTTTTTTCTGGATGCTGGACATCTCTCTTCCATGCTCTATTCCACGCTCTCCTTATTCGGCCTGTACAGCATGGACGAATTGAAAAACTTCCGCCAATGGGGCAGCCCCACGCCCGGCCATCCCGAACACGATGTTGCCCGTGGTGTGGAAAATACTTCCGGCCCATTAGGCCAGGGACATCTCATGGGACTGGGCGCAGCGATTGCCGAGCGCTTCCTTAAAGCCCGGTTTGGAAATTGGATGGGACATAAAACTGTGGCGTATATCTCCGACGGCGGCGTGGAGGAGGAAGTGTCCCAAGGCGTTGGCCGCTTGGCCGGTCACCTGGGCATGTCGGACCTCATCATGTTTTACGACTCCAATGACGTGCAGCTTTCGCATATGACCAAGGACACGATGTCCGAAGACACCGCCAAGAAGTACGAAGCCTGGGGCTGGCGCGTGGAAACTGTCAATGGCCATGACTTTGATCAGATGCGCGGGGCCTTACAGCGCGCGTGGGCAGAAAAATCCCGCCCTACCTTCATTGTCGGAAAAACCATCATGGGCAAAGGCGCGGTTAAAGCCGATGGCTCGTCCTTTGAAGGCTCTCCCAAAACCCACGGCAATCCCCTATCTAAAACCGAGGCATCCTACGAAGAAACCGTCCGTCACTTGGGTGGCGATGTGGCTGAACCCTTCCAGCTCTTTGCGGATGTGGTCGAAGCCATGACCAAAGTAAAAGCTGAGAAAGCGGATAAAGCCAAAGCGGCTAAGACCCTGCAGGCGGAATGGGAAAAGCAGAATCCGGAATTGGCCAAGAAGTTCCATCATTTCCAATCCGGACAATTGCCGCCTTTGGATTTCTCTTCCATCGAGCAAAAACCGAATGAAGCAACGCGTGCAGCGTCCAAAAATGTGTTGGCCTATCTGGCCGGCAAAGTCGAGAATATGATCGTTACCTCCGCCGATCTCGCAGACAGCGATTACACCGAAGGCTTCCTTAAGAAGACACATATTTTCACACGCGAAGATTTCTCCGGCGCTTTTTTACAAGCTGGCGTGGCCGAACTCACTATGGCCGGAATCATGACCGGCGTTGCCTTGCATGGCGGTTGCTTTATTGCCGGTGGCACCTTTTTCGCCTTTTCCGACTTTCAAAAACCGGCCATCAGGTTGGCAGCCCTCATGGGCGCACACACCATCTTCATCTGGACCCATGATGCGTTCCGAGTAGGCGAAGATGGACCCACTCATCAGCCTATCGAACAGGAAGCGCAAATCCGTCTCTTGGAAAAAATGGCCAATCTGGAAGGCCATCGTAGCGCCCTAGTATTGCGGCCCGGCGACTGTGCGGAAACCACCGTAGCGTGGAAGATGGCACTCGAATCCAAAGTACCCACGGCCCTGATACTTACCCGTCAACCGGTCAACGACCTGCCGACCAAACCCGGATCCACCCGGTATCAAGACGCTTTGCAGGGAGCCACCAAAGGCGCCTATATTGTACGCGAGGCCGGAGGCAAACCGGATTTGGTGCTGGTTGCCAATGGCTCAGAAGTGTCCTTGCTGATCGAAGGAGCAGAAAAGCTGGTCAAGGAAAAAGGCCTGAAGGTCCAAGTGGTCTCGGCCATTTCTGAAGGCCTCTTTATGGAACAACCTGCCGCCTACCGCGAAAGCGTCCTCCCCTATACCGCGCCCACTTTGGGATGGACCGCTGGCCTGGCCGTAGCCATGCAAGGATTGGTGGGCCCCCTCGGTCAGGTGTATGGGATGAAGCGCTTTGGGGCGTCCGCGCCATTCAAAGTGTTGGACGAAAAATTCGGGTACACTGCCAGCCACGTGGTTGCGGAAGCGGAGCGATATTTAGCCGAATATAAAGTCAATGTACGCCGCTTTACAACGATTGGGAACTGAACTTGTTGCGGGCTGAATAGGCCCGCCCTTCCACACATTCCGCACAATCGGACTCAGTCGACTGCTTAATCATTGAATTCTAAAAATTAGGCAAAAAAAAGAACCCAGCCCCTGAGGGTTGGGTTCTTAATTCTGTCTGTAAAGCCTCGAATCCGTCCTAGAAACTTACGTGTCTAGGACGAAGGACGGGAGTTTACCAACGATTGCGCTGGCCACCGCCGCCGCCGCCACCACCGCCGCCGCCGCCGCCGTAGCCACCGCGGGAACCGCCGCCGCCGCCACCGCGCGAGCCGCCGCCGTCACCGCCGCCGGGAGCGCGAGGACGAGCCTCGTTCACGGAGATCGGGCGACCTTGGATCTGAACGCCATTCATGCCTTCGATAGCCTTTTGGGCTTCGGCAGGATCGGCCATTTCGACGAAAGCGAATCCACGGGGATTGCCGGTCTCACGGTCCATGATGATTTTGGTGGATGTGACACGGCCAAACGACGAGAAAGCCTCGGTCAATTCGTCCTGAGTCACGCCGAAAGCGAGATTACCTACATAAATATTCATACGTCTCCTTGGATACGATTAATTGGGATAGAAATGGAACAAGGAATTATCGAGATCCTCGGAGACTTAGTTTGAGCGTTCGTCTGGGGGTAAGATAAAACCATCGGTCCTTGTTACAGAGCCCCCACGGATATCTTCGCAGATATGGTAGGCGGGCTACTGCTTGGCAAAAGTTAACCCATTTTTAACAGTCTTGCAAGGGAAAAACACATTTTTCTAGCCAAATTCGTATTTAGTGGCTTATCGCAGGCAGGATTTCGTCGAAAACAACCCAAAATATGGGAATTTCTGACTTTTGGCATTATTCCTGCCGATAAATGACCGACCCGGCATTTACAAATTCCTCGGCCTTGGCTTCCATCCCTTTTTCTAAAGCCGCCTTTTCATCCAGACCTTGCTTTTCCGCATAGGCTCTGACGTCATCCGTGATTTTCATGGAACAGAAATTGGGTCCGCACATGGAACAGAAATGTGCGAGCTTCGCGCCTTCGGCCGGCAAAGTCTCATCGTGAAAACTGCGTGCCGTTTCCGGATCCAAAGACAAATTGAACTGGTCATGCCAGCGAAATTCAAAACGGGCCCGCGACAAGGCATTGTCCCGATACTGGGCAGCAGGATGACCCTTGGCCAAATCAGCGGCATGTGCAGCCAACTTATAGGTGATCACCCCTACCTTGACGTCTTCGCGATTGGGCAAACCCAAATGTTCCTTGGGTGTTACGTAGCATAACATGGCGCAACCAAACCAGCCGATCATGGCCGCACCAATTCCACTGGTGATGTGGTCATAGCCGGGCGCAATGTCCGTAGTCAAAGGCCCCAGAGTGTAGAACGGCGCTTCATGACACCATTCAATTTGCTTTTTCATGTTTTCCTCGATCATATGCATGGGCACATGGCCAGGTCCCTCATTCATCACCTGCACGCCCATATCCCAGGCTATTTCTGTCAGCTCTCCCTGGGTTTTAAGCTCCGCGAATTGTGCCTCATCATTGGCATCGTATACTGAACCGGGCCGCAGTCCATCGCCGATAGAAAAGGAAACGTCGTATGACCGCATGATTTCACAAATATCCCGCCAATGGGTGTACAGGAAATTTTCCTTGTGATGGGCCAAGCACCATTTGGCCATGATACTGCCGCCGCGAGATACAATTCCTGTCATGCGTTTGGCGGTCATGGGAACATAGCGCAGCAATACCCCGGCATGTACCGTAAAGTAGTCCACACCTTGTTCGGCTTGTTCAATCAACGTGTCCCGATAAATTTCCCAGGTCAAATCCTCTGCTTTGCCGTTCACCTTTTCTAAAGCCTGATAGATTGGTACGGTTCCGATGGGTACTGGCGAATTGCGTAAAATCCACTCGCGCGTCTCATGGATATTTTTCCCCGTGGAAAGATCCATCACTGTATCCGCGCCCCAACGAACGGACCAGACCATTTTTTCCACTTCTTCTTCAATGGAGGAGGCGATGGCTGAATTTCCGATATTGGAATTGATCTTCACTAAAAAGTTACGCCCGATGATCATGGGCTCGAGTTCGGGATGATTGATATTGCAGGGGATAATTGCCCGGCCCCGTGCCACTTCCGACCGCACAAATTCCGGAGTGATGATTTTTGGAATGGCAGCTCCCCGCGCATCCCCTGGGTGTTGGCGCTGCAAAGACTCTTCCCGCATCTCAGCCTGGAGATTTTCACGGATGGCGATGTATTCCATTTCCGGTGTGATAATACCTTGCCGCGCATATTCAAATTGAGTGACAGCTTTTCCCGCCTTGCCCTTCAAAGGCTTGCGGGTTTGGGTAAACCGCAAAGCGTCTAATGCCGGATCCACCGCGCGCTGACGGCCATAATGCGAACTTTGATCGGACAGTTCTTCGACATCGCCGCGATCCAGTATCCATTGACGCCGCAACGGTGCCAACCCCAAACGCACATCAATTTCCACAGCTGGGTCTGTAAAGGGACCCGATGTGTCGTAGACGACCACGGGGGCATTGGGCCGATCCAAAGTCTTGTCGAAATGGGATCGAGTGTTATTGAGCGTAATCTCGCGCATGGCCACTTGAACACTGGGATAGATGGTCCCAGCTCGATGGATTTTCACTGAGTTTGGAAACGGTTCCCGGGTTATGGATTGATTGGTTACGCCCTGATCGGGGCTGCTGCTGTCCAAAACGGCTTTACGAATCATACTGTATACCTTCCTACGCCGGAATTACCCGGTTCAGGTTCTAGGGTCCCCGGCCTTCGTTGCGAAGGCTTCGACTTTCGCCTTCGGCAAAAGCTTCGGCTTCCGAAGCGGAAGACCAAATATTAGCTTCTAATAAGCTGGGTTCTCAGGCTCATGGCCTCCCCTGGTTCGGTTGGAAAGGTAATAAATTGAGGGTTCAATGATGGCGTAGGATAGGGCCATTCAATCCCGCGGCTTGCAAATTTAGGGGAAAATATTCTAATTACTCAGCAAGTACGGTTTTCTGCGGGGCCTTAGCTCAGTTGGTAGAGCGTCTCGTTCGCAATGAGAAGGTCAGCGGTTCGATTCCGCTAGGCTCCAGGAAAAAGCTCTCTGGCGACGGTGGGCCTTTTTTGTTTGCCTTTTTATTAAGATTTCGCCACTTTTTGTCAGACTCAACACCATGATTTATGCTTACTTTTTACCCTCTTCTTTAGCCAAAAATGCCTGGGTGTCCGCACCAAGTGTCCGCACCCCCGGGGAAAATCTAGCAAGACCTAAGGCTTTCTTGCCATCGCGATTATAATATCGACGGCCAAGCATATCGGTTTTTCAACCTGCGATTTGCATCACGACGCGCTCCGGCGTACCATTGTCAATCAGGTCTGTCGCTGCCTGGGCGCGCGTATCATGGAAATGGAAATCTTTGATACCGGCTAAGTCCAAACACGATTTCCAAGCCCGCTTAAAATCACCAATCGAAAAGCAGCCACCGCTCTCCTTGCGGTAGAAGAGGAATGGGGATTCGGACGGAATGGCACGGAAATAAGCAAATAAATCCGGCGGAATGGGCTTCCAAAACCTCTTTACGGATCTGGATATAGCGTTCTTCGGCCTCGACCTTGGTGCCCTCAAAGGTTTCACGAATGCGATCCTCACCTCCTGGGCGACGCACGCGCACGTTCAGGAAATATTTATTGGGACCGACTTTTCTGATATTGATGCCCATCGCTTTTCTCCTATGCGATGGGTGCCTTGGGCAGGCAAAGAGGAAAGTAGCACATCCTTCGTAACCATCCGGTGAACACCATATTCCACTAACCTCTCTTCTGATCTACGCCATTACCTCCCGTTCCACCTGCGCCTGCTCGCGGCTTTTCCGTTCAGCTAGCCACCCAACCGGCGTCAGCTCATAAACGTTCTTCGCCTTCACAGTGTTCATTCGCGGAATAATATTCTGCAAATATTCCTCTGGGTTTATCCCCAAGCAGATACAGGAATGCAGTACCGAATACATTACCGCTCCCCGCTAGGCGGCAGTTTCCAATCCGAAAAATAAATAATTGACCCGACCCATCACCACGCACCGCATTGCCCGCTCACTGATATTGTTCGACAAAGGCAAATTCCCGTCTTTTAAAAACTCAAGCAACGTCGGCCATTGCCCCAGCGCATATCCAATCGCTTCACCCAGGGTGCTTTTCGGCACGATCCCGGATATCTTTTTCGCATCCATCCAAACCTTAATTTTTGGCGCTACGCCCTTTTGAGTGGTCAACAATAAAACCATGGATTACGCGGTCTTGCGGGCAATTCGAGTAGCTACCGATTCAGATATTTCTGATGCGGAGGCTCGAAAGCCCGGAGCCAATGATATTTGCTTTGCAAAAATGACTGTCCGACCTATCAAGAAATCCAAAGGAGTCACTATGGCAAGAGGTGAGAATCGCCCGTCGTCCCAGCCTCATGAATTTATTCACGATATTGAATAAAGGTAACCATGCGGGGTCACAGAATTCGTTCCATTCAAAATGGGCAAGCTGCGAGGATTGGGATCGAAGTCCTGGAAATCAATTCGAGAAATGACTTGGCTGCGGATGTTTTGATATAGATGGTTGATTTTGTGCCACAGTCGTTGATGGTAAGTTTCATAGTCTTGTTCTTTTTCAGAGTATTGGACTTTGGATCGCTCGCTTCGGTGTTGAGGCGAAGGATAAGGTTTCCTCCGCAGAAGTGGAGATGGAGGGTAATTATCATCGGTGCCAATATAGTTGAGGGTATCGTGTTCCTGGCCTTGGACAAGCCCAATGCACTTTGCTTACCCTTCGAGCCCTTTCAATTCTATACCTGGGCCACCTGCAGGGTAGGCGTAGACTACTACATCCAAGTAGACGAGCATTACTACAGCGTGCCTCATGCTCCTGTACTCATCCATAGCCAGCGAAATTGATGAGACCGTGGTTATTCAGGGGCATGCAATACGGTTCGCGACCGTGAATCTCAACGCAGAAATGGCCGAGATTCGGGAGCGGTTACTTGAAGTTGCCAGCACCAAAATGCCGGTTTTTGGACGAGAAGCTGCATGCAATGTGGGCCTATCTTGACCATTTAGGGGAATTTAGGTGGCCATGCCGCAAGCCTGCAGGGTCATAAAGCGAATCGAGGAACCGTAAGAAGAGTTATTTCCCCGAGTCATGATGTGCCTCCTTGTTGTATTATTATATTATTCGATACCCTTTAAGGGGAGAGAACCATGGCAAAACCAATCGCTGCAACACCGAAACTTACAGGAAAAGATGCGAGAGATTTTGTCTTGGAGGCAATTCGGAAGGAAAATTCTATGCCCTCAAATGAGGAAATTAAGAAGTTTTCCGACTCACTTAAGGATCTCCGCAGGTTCGTTGGAAAATAATTTCTCGTGGCATCTGTCGGTACCGCTGAGCTGAGGATCACAAAGCTCCATCCTGACGAACCCTTTCATTTTCAACACGAAGATCCCGACTTATCTGACTTTTTCAATAATCATGCTGGATTATTTCAGGAATCTCTTTTAGCAACGACTTTTTGTGTTCGGTATGGGGTCGAACTTGCAGCCATGTTCAGCCTATCGAACGACAATATCCAGTTCCCAAAAGCAGTTGCCGAAGAACTGTTTCCGAAAGGAAAGATTTTCCATTCCTACCCTGCTGTAAAAATTGCTCGCCTTGGAGTCGCGGATGGGCATCGGGGAAATAAATTTGGCGCTAAAATAGTTTTCTTTCTCAAAATATTTTTTGTTGTCAAAAATAAAACGGGATGTCGATTCATCACGGTCGACGCTTACAACAAGCCCAAAGTTATCAAGTTTTATCAGGACAATGGGTTTACATTGCTGCCCATAAAAAACCCGGATAGACGACACACCCTTCCTCTGTATTTCGATCTAAAGCCGATTCGGAAATGGTTGGTCGCAGATGAGACTGAAATGGCATCAGCACTCCAATCCGTTTCGGATATAAGCCTTTAATAAAGATGGAAACATTTTGCTTTGATTCCCGGATATCTGGAATCCCGAGATCAATGCCCAGGTCGTAGGAACTTCTTCTCCTGGATCTGTTGCTCTGCCGATATCACCCCAGGCTTATGGGCATGCACCTGATCCCATATTTCCTTCCCAGTCTTTGCGGCAGGAATGGCGCAATTCTTGAGGAGGTAGAGTAGGATGGTAATGCAAGTCAATGCAGCAACGGTAATCCAAGTGGTTTTCCACAGAGCGCTTGTCCACCTGGAAAATATTTTATTGAAATCTTCGAACTGTGTGATCATGGACTTCGCTGATTTTACAGGTTGTTGTCCCATCCTTGAGGCATCAACCCTTTGGGCAGTCGCATTTTCCTTTGGTTGAACGATTGGCGTCCACCCGGTATTCCGCTGCCCCTTCCTGGAAATATTAATATGCTTTTGAAGTTCGTTGCCCGCTGCGGTAGGTGTGGAGCAAGCCATGTCGGCATTCAGGTCGAAAATCATATCGTCATCGGCATGACCCAATGCTGATAAGGTGAACGATTTGCATTGTCTCAAGGCTTCGATCATGGTCGGAAGGTTGAACAAATCCAGATCAATCCCTCCTCCTCTAGTGATGACAAGGATATCGTATCCTTTGGCATCCGCTTCTCGAATCCGATCCAAAATGGAACCGGATTTACCAAGTTGGACCTCCTCGACTTCAACAGATACCGTTTTTTGTAGGTACTCGCCAAATCCGGAATGGAAGTCGGATAATGCTTTTCCATTCGGTGAAGTGATTATTCCAATTCGTTCAATCTTATCGGGCTTCGGCTTCTTTGCCCGCACCCTCTCCAAGTAATCTGCCTTGGATTTGACCGTCAAAGAACGAGTGGTTTCAATCTGGATTTGAATTTGATCCAGGTGATTTGGTCTTGATATAAAGGCGAACTTGCCCTCAATTATCAGGGTGTCACAAATTTGGAAGGCTTCAACGGTTTTCGATTTGGGATTCACAATTACCTTTATATAGGCATCCTCCGGTCCCCTTAAATCGACATACCACCGATCCTCCTGGTACTTCGAAATTCCAGAAACGATACCAGTAATCCAAACTGGCTTCACATCGTTAGTAATCTTGCGAAAGAAGGAGCGAAATCGGCTTGTAATGGCGAGGAGGCAATCAGAAAATGAAGTCGGTTTATCTTTCCGGGATTCGGGATATAAATCCTTCCACTTGGCAACCTCTGGGAAACTACTCTGATCTGGCATCATCTAAACTTAGGAATATCCCTTGTCAGGAGTCTGCGATCCATTCGGTTCCTCAGTCGGAATGGGTGGGACTCCTGTAGGAAGCGCATTTCCATCCTCGAATGAAGGCGTAGGCTCAATAACCCCATCGACAAATGGAGTCTGCTCCTGAATATATGGAACCCTTGCAGTTGGTACATATGAAGCCGCCTGAGAGCAATGTATATCCTGGTCATCGAAGAATATGTGCGCTTTGAAAGCCTTGAGTACATGCTGTTTCTCGATGCCGCCAAGAAAGAATGCCTCGTCAATTCTAACTTTCCAGTGATTTAGGGTACGAATAACCCGTTCATGGGTTGGGCTATTTCTTGCCGTTACAAGGGCAGTCCGGATTGGAGCATCGGTCACATCGAACTCTGATTGAATGAAGGAAATTGTTTTCAATAACTTGGCGAATGGTCCTTCTGGAAGCAATTGGGCAGCGTTTATGCGTTCATGCTCGACGAAGGCGATTCGGATTTGTTGTAGCACTGGATCCACAGGCTGCTCTTGCTGATAAATTTTGCCAGCCGCCGTGCCAGAGTTTACTGCTTCCTGGACATCGACTTCATTTGCGGATAGGAATAAATCCACTTTAAAGGCTCGGAGATACGGTACCAAGGAATTCCCACCCGTCCAGGCTGAGCGGGTAATATCCAGTCCATAATGCTTTATACTGTTGAAGATTCTGAGGCTGGTTGCCGCATTGTTGCGGCTGAGGATCACAACCTCGACTTTTCGTTTTCCGGGTATTTTCTTGTTTAAATTCAGGATTGCTTGAACGAGAGGGAATCCAGTTCCTGGTTTAAGTATGGATCGTTCGTTGGCGATCTGGAATTGGGTATAGGCAACCAAGCCGTCCTTATCGAATAGAATATTCTCTTCTTCGAGGTCGAAAAGCGCTCGTGAAGAAATCCCGATGACCAAATAGTTCGTCAAATCGTAAGCCATACCCTTAAATTAGTTCGAAATCCTTTGGTAATTGGGTCAAAAGTTCCGGCATGGCTTCCACATCACCATCTTCGACCTCGGTACCTCCAATGATTGGCAATGCTTCCACATCCCTGAGCTTCCGCTCAATCGCTCTGGAACGAGTTGCCGCAGTATCGATTTTTTCCGTTGCATCAATCAATTTCTTTTTCACACCTTCAAGGATTTGAGAAAACTTGCCGAACTCCGTTTTGACTACTCCAAGGGTCCCCCATACCTCAGAAGATTTCTTGGCAATTGCGAGAGTCCTAAATCCCATCGACAAACTGTTGAGGAATCCCGCTAAGTTGGTAGGACCACAGACCGTCACATGGCATTCCCTAGCCAAATATTCCTGAAGTCCTGGTCTCCGGAGCACTTCCGCAAAAAGGTTTTCATTGGGCAGGAATAGGATTGCAAAGTCACATGTTAAGGGGACGTTTATATACTTGTCTCGAATGGACCGCCCTTCAGCCTTGATTCTCGCTTCCAATTGTTTGAGTTGAATCTCGATTTGCTCGACATTGGCTTCCTCATACGCCACCAAAAGCCTCTGGAAGTCTTCAAGGGGGAATTTCGAATCTATTGACAAATAGATATAGCTTCGTGTCCCATCTTGACCTGGCATCTTGATAGCGTAATCGACCCGTTCAGCCGATCCATCTCGAACGCAGACATTCTTTTCATATTGGTCAGGACTGAGCATCTGTTCCAATAGACTTCCCAATAAGACTTCCCCAAGTATTCCCCTGGTCTTCACACCGGATAGGACTCGCTTCAGATCCCCCACCCCAGCGCCCAGTGCTTTCATTTCGCCTAGTCCGGCATGGACCAAATCCAGTCGTTCAGAAACGATTTTGAAGGATTCCCCTAGCCGGGTCTCTAATGTAAGGTGGAGTTTCTCGTCCACAGTCTGGCGCATTTCTTCAAGGCGCTTCCCATTGTCTTCCTGAATCGATTGGAGACGGGTTTCGACGGATTGGCGAATACCTTCCATCTTGCCTTCATTGTTCGTGGTCAAGTTCTGGATCTGATTGTTGAATGACTCAAACTGTTTTGAAGCGGAATCGATATTCGCTGTGAACTGCTTATGCATAGTTTCTGAAAATGATGCCAGCCGATCTCCTATTTCCTTCCGGTCCATTTGGGCTGCCTCGATAGTGGACTGCTGGAACTTTTTCAGGTTCTCCTCAAGCCCTGCCCGGATTTTCTCCAAACCTTTCTCGGTTATTCCAGCCAATTGCTCTACCCTTTGGATTTGAGCAGATATGAGGCTGTTGTTGGTCGTGAAAAGTTCGGTAAGTTGGCTTCTAAGGGCTTCGGCAAGCGTGGACATCATGCCCTGGATTTCTTGCCGCAGGGCGGCCGATTGCAGGCTGGATTGTTCCGTTCCAGAGGTTAGGGATCCGTTCATGGAACTAAGGGCGGTCATGAGGTTGGTTCCAAGTTCCTGCCTCGTCTCCCTGGAGGCATTGGCTGCTTCGGTTCGACTTACCCCCAATTCTCCCCGAAGTGTCACCTCCGACTTGCCTATAGCGTCCTGAATGGGCTGGAGATCAAGTGCATGCGGCTTCCCGGATCGAATGACCAGGAATATCAGGAGAAGTACCGCAATTAGGACCAAGGCGCATATGCCAATTAGTAAGCCAATAACCATAAATCACTCCCTATCTACCGGTTTCCATCCACTCCGTAGTATCCCAATAAAAGTCTACATCGAAATCGGTGACAAATTCTGTCCCACTCTTCATTTAACCCTTTCCCCAACAGCATCCCTAAGGTACCGGAGGATACCAACCATCGACGAGGTATCGAGGCCATAGTATATGAGGAGGTCTCCCCTATTCTCATCAAACTCAGTCTGGGTGAGAATCCGTGAAGGTATCCAAGATATACTGAAGACGCCTGTTCCCCGTTATGGGTAGCCAGACTCGCATATTGCTCGCCATCTTGGCAGAGAATTGGGTATGCCTATTAATAGCGCAAACAATGTCTGGACGCCGTGTAAGAAATGCAAACCACCTTCGCGCTGAAGCAAGAAATAAACGTGACATGGCTAACAGGAGAAACGATGAATTGACTCGTGACCAGGTTGAACCCAAGTCAATTCACCAAAAGTGTCCGCACCCAGGGTGTTTTAGCGTATATTAAGGGGTTTTGATGGGATCCGCCCTAAGGGCAAAAACCGCCAAAATCTGTTCAATTTCAGCAAAAATAGGGTGTTTTGCGCCGGAGTGAAAAATGCGGATTCCCATTCGCAATGAGAAGGTCAGTGGTTCGATTCCGCTAGGCTCCCGAAAAAGCGTGAAATTCACTGCTTAGATACCATTTGGTTCACAATTATCATGGGAATTGAATAGTTGATTTTATTCATTTTTCGAAGAGTCTCGATTCAAATATGGCTTTTTTATCGAATTTTCTTCATAATGTATTTCTACATATTTCCTCATAATATTTGAGGAAATATGTTTAAAAAGAAGAACACCTCGGGGGAAGCACTTTTCGCCATTGCAGATGGCCAACAAGGGTATTTCACCACGGCTCAAGCTCGGCTGGCGGGTTTCCAGGATAACACCCATCCCTACCATGTACGGACCAAGGAGTGGATTCGGGAATGGCGCGGTATCTATCGACTTGCGCGATTTCCGTACCAGGCCGAAAGTCAATGGGTGCAATGGTCGCTCTGGTCGCGAAATCGCCGAGAAATGGTGCAAGGAGTATATTCCCACGAAACCGCATTGTCGTTGCACGACATGACCGATATCATGCCAGTCAAGATCCACCTCACCGTTCCTGCATCCTTTCGCCGAAGTGCCGCAGCCCCAAAAGTTTTGATCCTGCATCGGGGAAACATACCCAAAGCCGATCGTGAAGCTCGGCAAGGCTATGAAGTAACACGTCCGTTACGGACGCTCCTGGATGTTCTGGCCGAGGGAAAATTTCTTGAGCAAGAACTTATCCATGCGGGAAAGGATGCGGTCAAAAAGGGGTTGATAACCTATAAGGAATTGCACAAGCGGAAGCCGGACCCGCTTCAAAACGCCTTTTTGAAAAGCATTGCGAAAGCATAAGATGACCGAACCGAGGAAATACAGGACCGCGACCGGCTTTCGTCAGGGCCTGGAGGAGAGGCTGAATGACCTAGCGCAATCGCAAGGCAAGGATGTCATGAGGCTGAGGCGGCAATTGGCTTTCGATCGCTTGCTCGCGAGGATGTTCGACGCTCCAGATTCACCTTGGCTGCTCAAAGGCGGTTATGTCATGGAACTCCGGGTAAAGCAAGCGCGCACCACTAAAGATTTGGATCTAGGATTGAAAACAGTACCGCGCGAACCGTTGAGAAAATGGATCGAGGCTGCCGCCGCAATCAAGATGGATGATTTCTTCGTATTCAAAATCGGACCCTCGACGATGGACTTGGAAGCTGCACCTTATGGCGGAGAGCGTTTTCCTGTGGAAGCAAACATGGATGGGCGCCCCTTCATCAAGTTCCATGTCGACATAGCCAAGGGGGACGATGGCCTTGAACCGAACGAGAAACTGGTTGGCCATGATTGGCTGGGCTTCGCCGGTTTACCGGTCCCGGAATTCATCGCTATTCCGCAGCCTCTGCACTTCGCGGAGAAACTCCATGCCTATACCCAGGTGCGTGCGGTGCCCAATTCCCGGGTGAAGGATCTAGTGGATATGGTACTACTAATCCAATTGGGTGGATTGGAGTCGGACCGCGTACATGCAGCCTTGAATAAGACCTTTGAACGCCGCAATGCCCAACCGTTGCCCTTACGATTGGATCCACCGCCACAAGCATGGGAAGTCCCGTTCCGAACGCTGGCTGAAGAATGCGGTTTGGACATGGATTTCCATCAGGCTTTCGCCATTCTGTCTACATTCCACCAAAGCTTGGGACTGGGGCGACCGAAGACATAGCAGCCTCTTATAGGTGGTGGAACCATCCTAGGCCGGCTCAGGTCGTAACACTGCACGAGCAAAAAACTAGAAGCCTATGAGCGACCACATTTTATGGAGAGGGAGTACCGCTCTATCGGACTTTATGGTTAAAGTGTCCGCACATGGGTCCGCACCCAGAGTGTTTTAGCGTGTATTAAGAGGTTTTGACGGGATCCGCCCTAAGGGCAAAAAACGCCTAAATCTGCTCAATTTCAGCAAAAATGAGGTGTTTTGCGCCGGAGTGAAAAATGCGGATTCCCATTCGCAATGAGAAGGTCAGCGGTTCGATTCCGCTAGGCTCCACCAGAAAAAAGTCGTGTTCTTTACTTATATGAAAGCAGTCGCGCTGATTGGCATGCTGGTGACCATGCTACTAGTCGTCTATCTGACCCTATCCAACCTTAAATCCAAACCGATTGCTCCCAGCCTAGAAAGCGATTCCGGAACCTTCGCTCCAGCTAATCTTTCTCAACTACCCTCGCAAGTCAAGAATAAGCTTAATGAGGCCATGGAAAGAAATGCCGCGGAAAAGAAAGCGGCTGAGGATGCTCTGAAATTCATCGGACATTCCATAGCAATTAATACCAAGATAGAGAAAAATACTACAGACTTCACGGTTGGCATTATTAACATCGTTCTCAAAGGAGCGGGGTTAAAAGGTAAAGAAACTGCTCTTTCATAAGCCGGCAGCAACGGAATCACTCTCACTTCTGCAGATGGCATTGCATGGACTACACGAATATCTGGTATACCAGATATTCTAACGCCATCACCTTCGCCTCTTTACCAAAGATCATACTTGGACATAAAACCAAGGCAACAAAGTATGGAATTACTGGGCATAGGCTAATAAAAGAAGTTGGATATGAATCGAAAGGCGAGATTGTCGCGCCGATATCAGGAATTCCAAAGGTGCGGTGTGTGCTTGAGCTAAAGAATTTAATCAAAGCATTTCGAAACCGTTTAGCGTAATTCTGTAGTATTTTCAGAAAATGGACATTATTACGATCGCCCCTGAAATTAGGGTGTCCTGAGCGATTCGACCTTTAGAACCAAGCACAGATTACCTCATCAAGTGAAACGATTTCGAAAAAACTTGGTTAGCACCTTTGGTTACAAAAACATACTCGCCGTTCGGAAGTGTGGAAGTTGAAATAGAGGCATCCTGATCGGTGCGTTTCATTTCCGATGTTATCCACAACCGACCAGTTGTGCCGTATACGGATATCTGAAACGGTTGCCCTTGTAGCAGACTCGGCAAAGCCGCGAATAAAGTATTGGACATAATCCGCAGCCCAATTCCACTCTTTTCATTGGCGAATGTACGGAGATTTGTCGTACCAATCCCAGGAGTAGTCATCACCATGCCATCAAGCGGAATAAAACCAAACGCATACTTA
>JAYUHW010000046.1:0-10901 GCA_043766615.1 Fibrobacteria bacterium
AGAACCCAGCGAGGGTGCCGTGTAATAATTGGCTGGAGGGGCATTGCGAATGGCATCGGATTGTAGGAGTACGATTTTTGAATACGTGCTAAAACTGAGGGTGTTGAAACTGTAGCGCGCTGCAAGCGCCTTCCAAATCGCATCCGGCCGTCCATCTATAACGATGCTGTTATTGGGGACTCGCAAGGCAGTAATGGGTTCATTTAGGAAAAGGGCATTGGCCCCCAATTGAAAAGTCAGCACGATGGCGAAAACCTTGCTCAACAGGTGGATAAAAAGCCGATTTCTAGCTAAAAAAGTGCTGTTTGAAGGGCTGTTTGGTTTCATTTGGGCATTCATTTTATTCAGACTGAATATTCCTAAGGGTCCAACAAGCAATTCCAGGGCCAAAACATGGTATTGGTCGTAACCGGGTACTTTTCGCTGTTCTCCTCCAAAATAGAATGCCTCGGTCCCTTTAAGGTGGTAAATCGTTCCCAATTTCCGGAAGGTATGAGCGGATATTGACCAGTCACTTAGGAATTATATTTACTCCCCTTATCCCAAATTAAACAGGTATGGTCGATTGCACTCCCTTCTCGAATTCTTGACGGATGCCCCAAAATCCTATGTCATAAAGCTCCACAGGCGCAGTGACCCCAATGTAGGCCTGATGCAGGCTGCAAAGGTTATTGAACTGGTTTACGCCTGGGCGTTGGAAAACGAACGCATCCACAGCAGATTACAGGAAGTTGAAAAACAGGGGCGATACCTACTGGCATTGATTTATATAGCCGAGGATCGTGGAGCTACTGAAGCTGAATTGCTGAGCTCCTTGGACGGATTCCCACCCTCCCAAGTCTTGATGCTGCTTGGAAAAATGGAGCAGGAACTTCTGATCTTTACCCGTGATCTGGAAAAATCCCGTGTGTACTACGGCTTCCGGGAAATGGCGCAAGGGATCCTTCCTGCAGTGCTCAAAGAGCTATGCACTTACGGCGCCAGTCAGGAGGGCACGAACTGGATCAGCTATAAGCATTTCCTAACCTCGCATCTTTGCCATTTTCTCACGCAAGTAGAATTGGGCGCAGTTAAAATCACCCAAAGCGGCGAAATGCACAGGAAAGATTTGCAGGAATTGTCCCAACGATTTTCCTTTGGGGAAAAACTGTCCTCTGCTTTGCCTGGAGAAGAAGTTCAGTTTCTGCTTCACTTTGCAGTCGCCACGCATCTGGTGCTTCAAGAAGACGGATTACTTCACCTTTCCGTGGAAGGCAAGTCCTTGCTCAAGGAAAGCCGTAAGGATGCCTGGTTGCGTATGGCCCATTGGTGGACATCGAGTCGTTTGCATGGTATGGCCCATACGTTAAAGGTGCTGGCCAGTATGGCGTCTTCAGAACCAAATGGAATGCTTTCCGCTTCCAGGATTTCACTTTGGGCCAATTTATTTTGGATCTATTCCGGTCCACAACGCAAAACCTATTTGGATGAAAAGAGTGCTTTCACTTGGGAAAATCTTCCAAAGGTTTTACAGGAACTCTGGCTTTTAGGTTTGGTTGATTTCGGAATGGCAAAGGGTCGCATAGCTTGGATTCGAACCGCACCAGAAAGTTTAAACCTGTACTCAGCCGATCAAGAAATGGAATCCAGCTCTACTCGGCCCATCAGTTTGCCCAATCTGGAAAGCTTAGTTCCGTTGGACTCGCCCCTCAATTTGCTCCACGATTTGGAATTGGTGGGACAAAAGTGCAATGACGAATTCATGGGACGATATCATTTCACCAAGGAGAGCGTCATCCAAGGGTTGCAAGCTGGACTTCCTATGGAAGAGTTCAAGCATACACTTACCTGGCTCGGTTTTGAAGCTCCCGCGCGACGAACCTTGCTGGATTGGGCTTCAACCTATGCCTCTACCCTATTCATGGACGCGTTGGTGCTGAGGGTGTCCGACGCAGTGCGTTTCCGTGAGCTACAAGAAATCCCTCAATTCCTGGAACTCATCACCGAGGTCATCCCAAACTACGGGTTTGTACTAAATCGGCAAAACAAACCTCAGGTGAAGGAATTGCTACAACACTTTGGCCTGGTACCTGGTGAGGATTCGCGACGCACTGTACAATTGGAAACGGTCGCCCTGACACCTATGGGCGGAACATGGGAACTTGCGGTTCCTACATTAGGGCAACTGGCTTACCGGGAAACGCCAGGCAATTTGCGCGCCCAGCCGGCCGTGCCACAAGACAAATTTTCCGTAGCCTCGCGGGAGCAGGAAATGGCACAGCTGATTGGAAACCTCGAAGAGGCCATCGCCAAAGAATTGAAAATCGAATTCAGTTATCCCTCGCCCGCGCCCAAGCGCATTGCCTTGAAACCTTTGCTCATTCTCAAAAATCGTAATCCAGTAAAGCTCATTGGCATAGAAATGGAATCCGGACACAGGAACGAGTATGTGCTTGAGAATGTGAAAGCCATGCGGATTATGGAGTAGGTGGATATGGAGAAACGATTCGTCCATCTCCATACCCATTCGGAGTACTCGATGCTCCAGTCCTCGGCGCGCACCAGCGCCTTGGTGAAAAAGGCCGCTGCCATGCAACAGCCGGCTTTGGCCTTGACCGACCATGGCAATATGTTTGGTATTCTCGAATTCTACCACGCGGCCAAAAAAGCGGGTATCAAACCGCTATTGGGCTGTGATCTTTATGTTGCGCCGGATAGACGCACCAATCGCACCTATTCAGCCAATCAAGTTACCCATGCTAAAATCATATTGCTGGCCGCCACCAATATCGGGTATAAAAATCTTCTGCGCATCTGTTCGGATGGATACCTCGACGGCTTCTATCAGAAACCGCGAATCGATCATGAATCTCTGAAGGGCCGCAGCCAAGGTTTAATTTGTCTCACCGCTAATTTTCAGGGTGAAGTAGGCCAGCATATTCTGAAAGGCAATGACAGCCGGGCCCTGGAAATCTTGGAAGCCTATTCCGATTTATTCGGAAAGGAAAATGTATACCTGTGCGTGCAATCCCATGGTGTGGCAGCGGAGGAAACCGTCAATCGCCGGTTCTTGGAATTACACAAATCCGCCGGATGGAAACTGGTAGCGGTCAATGATGTGCATTATCTGGAAAAGGCCGACGCCGAGGCCCATGAAATCCTGCTGTGCATCGAGGGCGGCCACAAGATCAAAGAGCCCAATCACCCGCGATTTCCATCCGACCAATATTACTTGCGGTCCGCGGAGGAAATGGAGTCGCTCTTTGGGGAATATCCTCAAGCCTTGGAGAACACTGTTAGTATTTCCGATCAATGCGATGTCACCATTGAATTCGGCAAGTTGCATCTTCCGCAATTTCCCATTCCCGATACTTTTTCGGATGGGGACCAATATCTGGCGCATTTGGCGAGACAAGGCTTAGCCAAGCGTTATCCAGTCGTTACGCCAGAACTCACGGATCGGCTTGAATTCGAGTTGAAAGTGATGAAGGACATGAACGTGGCCGGTTACATGCTAATCGTCCAGGACTTCATCAACGCCGCCCGAGGCATGGACATTCCGGTAGGTCCAGGACGCGGCTCGGCAGTAGGCTCTCTGGTATCCTTTGCGGTGGGGATTACCGATGTGGATCCCATCCGCTACAAACTGCTTTTCGAGCGCTTCCTCAATCCGGAGCGCGTGAGCATGCCGGATATCGATACGGATTTTTCCGATAGCGGTCGCCAGGCTGCCATTCAATACGTGGTGGATAAGTACGGTACGGATTCGGTTGCGCAAATCGTAACCTATGGTCGGCTTAAAGCCAAGGCCGCGCTCAAGGATGTTGCCCGCGTGCTCGGCATCGATCACAAAGAAGTGGATAAGATAAACAAGCTCATTCCGGCATTGACCAAAGGATTAGTTCGACCCGCCTCGGATAAAAAATCGGAAAACAGTTATGTGTCCGATATTCCCGAGGTGCTCAAAGCCATTGAATCCGGCGGCGTCCCATACAAACAAATGTGGAATTATGCGCTCAGCCTGGAAGGCGTGGTGCGTCAAGCCGGCATGCATGCGGCGGCCGTGATCATTGCACCACAGGCAGTGGTCAATTTTGCACCTCTGTTTCGGCAGCCGGATTCCGATCAAGTGATGATCCAGTATGATATGACGTATTCGGAAAGCATCGGCCTACTCAAGATGGATTTTCTAGGCCTGCGCAATCTTTCCGTAATCAAGGATGCCTTGCTTCAAGTGGAACAAACCACGGGTATAAAACTGGATCTCTTCACCTTACCGGAAAAAGACGGCCCCACCTTCCAGCTTCTGGGCAAAGGCCTGACGGTGGGAATTTTTCAAT
Source organism: Fibrobacteria bacterium (assembly GCA_043766615.1). Classification (GTDB taxonomy): domain Bacteria; phylum Fibrobacterota; class Fibrobacteria; order UBA11236; family UBA11236; genus Chersky-265. The sequence goes on from JAYUHW010000046.1 coordinate 4,320, forward strand.
TCGAATCGGGCGGCATGCAGGACTATCTCCGCAAGCTCAAGCCCAGCAGCGTTGAAGACATGATCGCCATGAACGCGCTTTATCGCCCAGGCCCAATGCAATTCATCGGCCAGTACATCGCCAGAAAACACGGCATGGAACCGATGGACTGTTATCATAAAGACTTGGAACCGATCCTCAAGGAAACATATGGCGTAATCGTCTATCAGGAGCAGGTGATGCAAATCGCCCAGATCCTCTGCGGCTTTTCTCTGGGAGGTGCGGATCTATTGCGCCGCGCCATGGCCAAGAAGGATGAAAAGAAAATGGCCGAACTTCACCCTAAGTTCGTGGATGGTGCCAAAGCACGTGGGTATGATCCAAAACTCGCCGAAAGGATTTGGAAGGTTCTTCTGCCCTTCTCGGAATACGCCTTCAACAAATCCCACTCGGCTGCCTATGCCACCATCGCCTACCAAACTGCTTATCTCAAGGCCAATTTCCCGGCCCAGTTCATGGCCGCCAATATGAACTCGGAAATGCACGACACATCCAGGCTTGTGATTTTGCTTAACGATTGTAAAAATATGGGCCTGCAGGTCACTTTTCCTAATATCAATGTCAGCTTGGCCAAGTATTCGGTTATGGACGGGAAGATTGTATACGGCCTGGGCGGCATTAAAAATGTCGGACTCACAGCGGTTGAAAAAATCGTACAAGAAAGGGACGCGCACGGGCCCTTCACTTCCATTTTTGATCTTTGCCAACGCGTGGACTCCCAATATTTGAATCGGCGTGCCTTGGAATCCCTGATCCTGGGTGGAGCCTTGCCCGATGAATTGCCGGGAAATCGGGCCCAACAATTTGCGGCCGTGGAAACGGCACTGGCATTTGCCCAATCCTTTCAACAAGATCGCTCCGTCGGCCAGGTCAGTCTTTTTGGAGGGGCCTCAGCCGGTAGTGCAGGATCCTTGGATGCGAGCCAACCCCAACTGCCCAATGTCGACCCGTGGCCCTATAATGAAATGCTGGAGAAGGAGCGGGAAGTTTTGGGCCTTTACCTATCTGGCCATCCGCTGGAGCCGTATCGCGCCGAGCTGGCCGGTTTCGTTACCAGTACATTGGACCCTGAACGCATTCGATCCCTGGCGCCGGATTCCAATGTCGTCTTTGGAGGCATGATCACCAAGCTCAAAACTCTACTGGGCCAAAAGGACAATCGCGCCTTTGCCTTTGCCGATCTTCAGGATTTTGTCGGCCAATGCGAAGTGGTTTTCTGGTCAGACACTTTCGAGGAAGTCCGTCAACTGGTGGAAATCGATTCCATGGTCCTGATCCGTGGGACGTACAAACGCAATGAGGAAAAGAATACGGCCAAGCTCATCGCCACCAAAGTGCTTCCCCTCGCAGAAGCCCGTGGAAAACTGACTCGTAGCGTGCATGTCAGAATGAAGACGACAGGGCTACAGGAGCCCAATGTCCAGCGTTTGCACGACCTGTGTTCGGAATACGAGGGAACTTGCCAACTGGTGTTGCACTTGGAAGGACAAGGTCATGGAGATATTTCCGTAGTCAGTGAAAAAATCCGTCTCAGCCCCGAAATTTCCTGCACCAAAGCCATCAGCAGCCTAGTGGGCGCGGATAATGTATGGATCAGTTCTAAGGCTTATTGATTTGTAGCTAATCAGGAGGTTGAATGCATACTCGCATAGGCTGGGGCAGAGGCAAATATACAGGCAACAGTGGATCGCCGGCAAGAGAACAGGCTGGATCTTTTCGACTAATTGTGATCCTTGCCCTGATTATCTCAACATTCGGGAACCTGCTGGGTCAGCCGGCCAGAAATTTATTCCGAACCACAGTGCTGATGAGCAATCTATCCAACCCGACCCAATTCGCTTTCTTGCCGGATGGCCGAATATACGTGCTGTCAAAAAACGGCATCGTCCGATTGTTCGATCCCAAAGCTCCTTCCGCCACCGCAACCACTACCGCTGCCACCTTGACTGTTTCCAATGTCAGGGAAGACGGCCTGCATAGTCTTGTCCTCGATCCAGCCTTCCCCACCAACCGGCATGTATTCCTGCTCTTTGGCAGCTTGACGCCAGCACCCGCGCTGGTTGTGGCCCGTTTCACTGCGTTGGCCTCAGGAGATTTGGATTTGACTACGCGAAAGGATATTCTCAGCATTCCCTATTCCCTTACGAGTTCCGATGAACACAATACGGGCTGCCTGGCATTTGATTCCCAGGGCAATCTCTATATTGGATTGGCCGACAATACCAACAACTTTTTTTCCGGTCCCACCATGGGATTTTCTCCCCGCGATCCCGCTCGAACAAATTTCGACGCGCAACGATCGGCCGCCAATTCCTTTGACCTGCGCGGGAAAATCCTCCGCATCCACCCAGAGGAAAATGGCACCTACACGATTCCCACCGGAAACCTTTTTCCTGCTGGCACGCCCAAAACACGGCCGGAAATTTACATCATGGGCGTACGCCACCCTTTCCGGCTCACGGTGGACGAAAAAACCGGTTGGCTTTTCTGGGCGGAGCCCGGCCCCAATGCCACTATAGATGATCCCAATCAAGGGCCTCGCGGTTATGATGAAGTCAACATGGCCAAGGTGGCGGGCAATTATGGCTGGCCGTACTGCACCGCCAATAATTTCTGTTACAATGAGTACAATTATCAAACCGCCACCGGTGGCGCCACCTACAATCCAAATGCACTTCAAAACAAATCAACCAACAATACGGGTATCCAAGATTTGCCTCCAGCCCATCCTGCCTTGGTATGGTATCCCTATAAAGCCATCGGAACGGCTTTTCCGGTCTTTGAAAACGGTGGCTCCAACGCATCCATGCTGGGTCCGGTATATAATTTCAATCCGGCCCTTGCTTCCCCAAACAAGATCCCGATGTATTATGACAAGCATCTTTTCATATTCGACTTTTCCCGCAGCCTTATCCATGCCGTGCAAATGGACGCCGCTGGCGGGGTGGTGGCAGTGAAGCGGTTCTGGGACCAGACCACAGCCAATCCCATCAATAATCCCATTGACCTTAAAATTGGACCGGATGGTGCTTTTTATTTTCTCAGTTGGGGGGACAATGGATATCCAACTAATGGTGGACGTGGCAATCTCATTCGACTCGATTATACTGGCCCTGTCGATGGCATTGGAAAGGGCCGTTCTCTCGCATTCAAGAAACCCGAGTACAGCACTACTTGGCGCGCCCTCGGTTTGGTGCGTAAAGTTTCTCTACCCGTTGGGGCCTTTCGTGCCGTTGCCTATGATCTCGTCGGGTCCAGAGTATGGAGCTGGAACCGTTCGGAGGATGCCGATGTACGTCCACAAGCAATCGAGCTGCCGGCTACACTTTCCGGTTTATTGCGTATTCGAATCGATTGCCACTGAATTCATTGCATTTACCTACCAGCGGAGGTCTCTGAATGAGCCGCAACACCCACTCACTGATGAGGACGGCATTGGTGGAAGACGCCGGGCATTTGCGTCACGGTGCTATTTCATTATGAATTCGAGTTCATCCATCCTTTCAGCGACGGCAACGGACGCATTGGTCCGGATAAGGGCGGGCATTGGGAAGTCCTTTAAGTGCTTACAAATACCCTAACCAGAATCGTCTAATGCTTATTTAAGCATTAGCTTTGTTTTCACTCTTTAGGATAACCATGATGAACAACCCGTTTCAAAGCCCCGGCGATGCGGACTTGAATATAATAATTGGGCACAATTCAAGAGAATCGGATGACAAGAAACCGGATTCCAATGCCAAGCCTGCCGGTGATCATGCGCTTACCTATGGCAAAGGCGGCAGTGCGGCCGCGAAGAAAACCAAAGAAGACAGGGAAGACGCCGCGACCAAAGCACTAGCAGATCAGGAATTTAAACCCACGGAGGCGATGGTCAAGGCCAACACGCCGCCCAAAGAAGTGGATGACAAGCAGGCGATATACGTCACGATTTCCAATTGCAAGTGGAACCGTGATAGAGGCGCGTACGGAGATACAGTTATCGCACGCATGGACGTCCATATTCCGCCCGCGCAAGAGGATAAGAACCGGATCATGGTTGGTGTGGAACTTCTAAAATCAAACGGCAACTGGGAGGCAATAGGGCAACCGGTGGAATGCCATGCAAAAGCCGGTAAGGCAGAGTGCGATTTGACCTTGCCCCAGCCGCCTAAAACTAAAGACGGTACACTGCCTGACCAGGCTAAGTTCCGGTTCACGGCCAAACATACCCATTCTGAAAAAGCGGTAAGCCCCAGCCTCGAAGCGGTTCCTGGTACCGAGAATCTTTTCGAAAGCGTCGTCTATTATTCTCCCACCCGAAAGCAGTACCATGTTTGCCTCACCTTGGAGGAATACAATACCCTTCATGTTGAATTTGAAAAATTGAGGGCCCTCCAAGGGAAAACCAGGCAGATGCTGGAGGCCAAGGATCCTTCCGTCCGCAAAAAGCTGGGAAAGGAAATAGATGAGGCAGCGGAGACACTTTTCGAGGGTAAATTGGTGGGCGATTCGAAGCCAGTTCTGGAAGCCATGATCCTTATCCGCAAACCCATCAAATGGGCCAACCCGCCCTCCTATGCATACATCCGCCCGCATGCCAATGGAAATGAGACTTCGATCAAAGGCAAGTGGTACAAGGAAACGGATGAAGAGGTTAAAAAGAACTTGAGTGAACTTTTGAAAAAATCCCCCGGCAGCAAGGAGCATACGCCGTTTTTCTCCACCGATGTCAAGTGCACGCTGTTCAAAGTGCCACCACTCAAGGGCCAGTGGCCTATCAAGTGGAACATCAAAGAAGAGAAGGATGGACAGGCCCTGGGGCAAACCTATACCTTCAGCAAGGAAGCGATCGTTTGCCAATACGCGATGGGCTTTGACGGGCTAGAGGCCACGGGCTCGGTGCGTGAACGAACGTTCCACCTGGGCACGGGCGGCCACGCCTCGTACGACCTGATCCATGGTAAGGCGACCGGATCCTTCCCGTGGCCGGAAAATGGGGTGAATATATTGACACTCCTGAAGCAGTCGCCTTATCTAGATGCCGTTCTTGCCAAGAACCGAAAATGTCTGATGCGGCTGAATATTACATTGAAAGCGGACGCGTTTATCGGCATTACTGTTGCAGGTGCCCTGAACATTTTGAATTTGGATTTGTCGAAGGAGGCACTATCCGGCAAGACCCAATCCGACGCAGAACATAAATCATCCGGACCTACCCTAGGATCGGGCGCAGAAGCAAAGGGCTTCGCGGGTGCGAAGGCGACTACGGGCATTGAAGTTGCTGTGGAGTGGACCGCTCCGGACCGGGGTCCGAAATTCGAGTCGCTTGGGAATTGTGGAATGGATATCGGAGTCTCGGCGGGCGTGGGCGCGGAGGCGGACTGGAAGATCGAGTACAAGCATGGCGTTTTCCATTTTCACGGAAACGCAGGGTTGACATTTGCCTTGGGCTGCAAGGGGAAATTCTCATTTGAGCTGGGGATGGTGGAAGGATGCCATTTTATCGGGTACCTGTTCCACTGCATGGACTACCATTTTATCGTGGACATGGATTTGACAACGTTCACAGCGTACAAGAATATCGCTTTCACCATAATGACGGTTGTGAGTTTACCAGTGACAGCGGAAGCAGCACTGGCCAATGAAGTGATTACACATTTTCCCAGTTGGTACGCAAAGCTGGAAAGAAATGTGTCGAAGGTCAAGCAATCCCTCACGGCGTCCTCTTACCAAATGGGCGCACTCACAAACGTGCCGCCTGAAGCCATGGGACAAGCTTTACTTACTATTATGAAAACACGGGAACCGGATGATTTTCGTTCGATCAAGCGATTCCTGTACTCGACGCTGAGGAGAGACGCGAATGTCAAAGCAGATCCATCTTGTAACCATAAATTGAAATGGACGATTCGATCTGTGGGCTACATTGAGGATCCGAATTCGGTCAGACCGGAGACGGAAGCGGAAAGGGAGGCTGCGTTGAAGAAGGGGATTAAAAGAATTATGGATTTCGGTTACGGCATAGGGTATGTGGATGAGAACGGGGATCCACAAGGCAAGAATGATAGTTTCTTAGCGGAATTTCAAGGGATACTTAAAAAGTACGAGGTACACTAGCTATGTTAAAATTCTTCGTTATTCTTTTTTCGGTAAATATTATTTCAGCAAAATCTCCATATACATGCGGACAAAATGAAATTCGGAAAAGGCCTTATGGTGTTGTTGAGCTTAGCGTAAGTTGTGAAGGCCTGGAGGAATATAATTCGATTTCGGTATTAGAATTTAAAAAAGGAACGCGTGTTCAACATGGAATTACTATTCACTATGACTCCCTTTGGCGCAAACATGACAGTAGTTTTTTTGTCAGTGGCAAGGAAAATGGGCCACTTATTTTTTGGGACACGGCTGGTAATGTGATAGGGCGAAGAACTTTTCGTCACGGAATTCTAGTGGGCAAGGATAAGAATTACTGGTCCCCCGGGCATCCATCAGTTATCAAAAACTATAACTCCCAAGGTAAAGTAGACGGCCCTTGGGAAGAATGGTGGAAAAATGGCAACA
>JAYUHW010000047.1:0-4963 GCA_043766615.1 Fibrobacteria bacterium
GCGTACTCCGAAACCGAACAGAATTTAAGGATGGAATCAACCAGATAAGTATAGGCTGCACGTTTGGATGAAAACATCCAGCCCACAATGGGTATACATACCGGTGCCAAAATGCGGTAAAAGCAAAATGTAAAAAGCGAAGTTGGGCGGAAGAATTCCAAAGTAAGGAATGTTCCTTGAGTCCGTAATAAAGGACCCACAGCTTGGATTCCGGCTGAAAGGGAATCCAAATTACGCATACCAAAGCCACAGAGTACCACATCAAAACTACCGGCTTTAAAGCATGGCTTAAGCGCGTCCATGCGCACCAAATAGGGCGTTGGCTTTCCAATTTCAGAAACCGGATTGATCGAAGGCGATCGGAATTTCCTGGCCGCTTCCTGAAGCATTGGCAGCGAAAAATCGGCAATCACGCCACGTCTTAACTGGGGCGGGTATTCTGGGCGTGGAAGGGATTCCGACTGCATTTTGGACCACGTCTGCCAGAAATCCCCAGTCCCACCGCATAGGTCGAGAACCTTGGCAGAATCCGAAAACTGTAATCCGTCTATTGCTTGACTGCGCCAGGCGCGATCCCGCCCTGCACTGAGAAAATGATTTAGGAAATCATAGCGGTCAGCAATACCATCGAACATTTTTTGAACTGCGAGACCCATGATTCCTAGCTCTTCAAGACCTAAAAATGTATATAATCGGACACCGGCACACAGTTGTCGCCACCGGCTTAAACCGTCTTGAACTAAGTTGTAAACGTGCTCGAAAAGTGTATCCGACAAAAAATGCCTTACCTGTTTTTACTAGTATTGACCTTTTCTGCATTTGCCGATACAGGCCCTTCGAACAAGACCAAAAGCCCATCTTCAGCGGAAAATGGAAGGTTGCCCCGGAATTTCCAAACTTTTCTGCCCAAACCAGGGGAATCGATTGAGGACCCCGTTACCCAAGTGGTTCAAATTCTACTGGATCGTCAAGAACAAGGAGCGTTTACCTCCTATATGGTGCAAGTCCTTTTCCATGGTCGACCGGCTCCCAGAAACTTTCGTGTCCTGGAAAATCGAATTGTGGTTGATTTTTTTGATACTGGCAAACCGTCCAATCGGTTATCTAAAATTCGAGGAGGCGCTCTGGAAGCGAGTTTGTTGGAGGAATTTTTCTACCAAGATCCTCCCGTGTCCGCTGCCAAGCCTTCCCAAAAACCAGCCAGGCACTTGAAAAGCATGGTTAAGCTCACCTTGTTCATTAACGGTAAGGTTCTCGACTTGAAATTCAGAGATACATTGGATCGCACCTTGATTCACTTTCGACTTCCAAAAAGCTTGGACCCTTAAATTGAACGGATGGATTCGAGAATACCCGTTAACCATCCGACGCCCAATTTGTGGGCCATCCTGGTTGACATGCCGCCGTGTTAGGCTTAAATTTGGTGCGCTGTTGCCCCTTTAGCTCAGATGGTAGAGCAGTGGACTGAAAATTCACGTGTCCGCAGTTCAATTCTGCGAGGGGGCACCAGCAAAAAATGACTTCCATTCGACCTATCAGCCCCGAAGGCATGGAAAAGCTAAAGCAGGAATGGGATGCCCTTTACCGGGATGAACGACCCAACCTTCTGCTTGAAATTGCGGCAGCCGCCGCTCAAGGCGACCGCTCGGAAAACGCGGAATACATCTACGGTAAAAAACGCCTTAGAGAAATCGATAAACGCCTTCGCGAACTCGACCATAAAATGACTCATTCCTCGGTGGTTTCCGGCACTCGCCGTGAGACCTCAACCATCCTTTTTGGAGCCCGAATCAAACTGAAACGGGCCGATGGAAAAGAATGGGTTGTGCAAATAGTCGGCGTGGACGAGATCGATCCAGTGGAAGGCAAAATTTCCATGGACTCGCCAATGGGAAAAGCGCTAATGGGTAGAGCCGTAAATGAAAAAGTGGAAGTGTTAACGCCTAGGGGACCGGTCGAATATGATATTATGGAAGTGGATTATCCTTGACCGATGTCGTTTCCTGAAAATCCTGAAAACTTGTCCGCAAAGTGTCCCAGTTTAATGCATTAGGACACGTCGCCCTTTCCAACTGCGGTAATGCAGCAAGTACCCCCACTTCACGAAACTTTGAAAAAATCGAGGGCAATGCCTCGTCAGGTAGGGCTTCCATTTTTCGAATGATTTCCGGTCGAATTTTTTTCTGCGGTTTAAAGGAGTCCGGTACCTCCATCCCATTGGCATAATGGCGCACAATCAGACGGAAATATCCCTGCCAATCGATTCCGCCACGAACCAGCCACATCGGCCCCGGCAGCCCACCGGGTATGGAACCGGAATAGGCTTTAACACAGACAAAATCCTTGGCAAACACCCGGACGATGTAAACGGGGATTTTTTCCACTTGATCTGGAAAATCCTTGTCCATTCCAACTCCAAATTGCACTTTACACCAGGCTAAGGGTCCCACCAGGTTTGGCTCGGCATCCAAAGCCGTCAACTGCTTGGCCCTTTCCCAACGTTTCAATCCTCGATGTCGATCCTCGGTCATACCTTGACTTTCGCTTGCTATATTTCCAAAGTAATACCTTTAGCCAGGAATATGTTCTGATCCGCACTGCTAGGTTGATACACATTGGAGCACTTTGGTTAGGCCTAGGGTTGTGCATGGTCATGCTCAGTTGCGCCGGTTCCGCTGGAGGGACCTCCAGCAAGGTGTACGCCCCTGAAGAAATGCCGGAAATCTGCCAGGATATTGATTTCAATCAAGTGGGTGCCGAAATGAAAAATCTTTGCGGCGTGAAGACCAGAAATTATAAAGCGTATCGAAATATACCGGAACATCGGAACCTGATTCTTCCCAAGGGTGGAAAAATTGTTAAAAAAGGTTCGCTTATGGAGCTACGGTTGGAAAACACCCTGCCCATGGCCCTACCGAATGGACTGGATGGCAAAATCTTGTTTGATGAAAAGTTGCGAAGGACTTTTATCAAGTCCAAAATGGATTATTGCGAGTTCTTTCCAGAAAAATCCACGGTCCGTCTACGGCTAATGAGCCTAGTCATTCCGTTGGATCTCGGTGGAGAAGTCACCGTTTGCTACACTCTGGTTTCTGGCCCAACCTTGAGCCAAAGAAATCCTGGCACTGCCGGCCACTTGGAAACTTTGGACTGCAACGACTTTCAGAAACTTAAAATACAGGCAAATTCCGAGAATTTACCGCAACAAACTACGCCAGCCGCATCCTCAGGAGCGCGACCTTCACCTTCCGTAAAGGGTTCGAAACCGTGAAGGGAGAAATGTCCAATCCACTACCAACCGGTAAGGATTGGGTTTGGGTTAGGCCTTGCGTTATTCCGCTTGGCCTACTGGAGCAACGCCATAGGCTTCAATGACATCAGAAACCTTATCCATCTTGCAAAACTCATCAAATCCGAACTCTTTGTGAAAAGTACTATTCAACTTTTCGAGCAAAATTTTTCGTTCCCCATAGGTGATTTTATAATCCACGATGAATTTGTCTTCGGCGCTGATATCTTCAAGATCAAAGCCCACAACTTCGGCAATAATTGTCTTAATTTTTTTCACTTTATCGTTTTCCAATGTAAATCCTCTTTTTTCAAAGAAAGAAAAATAGTGGGAAAATCCAAGATACTAAACGGTTTTTCGTATAATCCGTCGACTCGAAGCCACTTTTCTCTAATTTACGAAGTAAGTAGCCCTTTCACGATCATTTTTTAGGAAATTATCTGACCACAATTTTTTGTCGAATTCACGCTTTTTTAGCTTTCTTACCGCTTGTAGGCCTGGCATGGGACTCTCCTTTACCATTCTCTAACTCTTCCGCTACCACAACTGGACAGAGTGCCTTCGCAAATCCTGCAGCTGCAGCCTTCGGTTCTGGTTCGGAATACGGCCTAAGCTGGGCAGAGGGCAATGTGCCGGGCGCATTTCCTGAACGGTTGTGGACGGCCCAGTATCAACGGGAAGGTATAGGGACCGGCTTGCGCTTTGGTTCGGGCAATGGGCCGTATGAGGCCCGATTAGACCTTTCCATGGCAACGGATTGGCGGGACCTGGTATCCCCGGGGCTTAAACTCAGTTACGTCTCCTCTGGAGGGGCACCGGATCATGGAATACTGGATTTTGGTATTGATATTCGACCTTGGCGACAGCTGCTCATAGGTTACTGGGGTGAAAATCTTTGGACAGGTGGCTTAGAGCAGCCCACTCAACATTTTGCAATTGCGATCAAACCCTTTGCCAGTTTCAAAGGTTGGCCGACGGATGTCCAATTAGGCATTGCCACAAGCAAACAAAAGGGCCTTTCTCAGCGCGGATTTCTCTTTACCCAACTTCCCATCTATCACGGCCTGAGAATGCAGGTGCAGTTGGATGGTAAAAATAAAGAAGGCTCACTCAGTCTTATTCTCCAAGCAAATAGCCATTGGTCCGGTGCGCTAGGCTGGTCCAAGGGTAAGGCCGTGGGCATTAGTTACAGTCAAGACCAAAGGTTGCCTTTTCTGGTTGGATCGGGAAATGTTGCGGAAATCGATTTGAATGCATCGCTAGTTGAAGGACAAACCGAGACCAGCTGGATCGGTGCGAATCGCAGCCGTGGCTTTTTGGATGTATTGAATCAATTTGACGTACTGGATGCGAATCCAAACATTCATGCTGTGGTCATCAAACTGGGCCGCGCGCATTGTGGTTGGGCCATGGCTGAGGAAATTCGCCAACGTTTGTTGCAGCTGCGCCTCCACGGAAAACGCTTGGTGGCCTATATGGAACAGGTCACACCCCTGAATTATTTTCTGGCTACCGCTGCCGATATCGTCGCTTTGCAGCCTGAGGGTTACTTTGCTGTTACCGGCTTTGCGGCCGAGGTCCCTTTTTACCGGGGCTTTTTCGATAAAGTCGGAGTGGAACCGCAATTCCTTAGGCATGGCAAATACAAGTCCTTTGAAGAGCCCTACATGCGTA
>JAYUHW010000048.1:0-3382 GCA_043766615.1 Fibrobacteria bacterium
GGAGCGCTATACCCCCAAAATGTGCTTTGGTAACGACTTTGGAAATAGGTGTCTTGAAATTGACGGATCATACCCAAACAACGGTTGTTCAGTACCACCATTTTAATTGGCAATTTATTTCTCACTACGGTTTGCAGCTCCTGGATATTGAGCTGAAATCCACCGTCACCTGCTAGGACAACCAAGGGCGTTTTTTTATTGGCCAGACAAACGCCAATCGCAGCAGGTAAGGCAAAGCCCATGGCTCCCATACCACCCGAGGTCACAAAGGTTTGCGAGCCTGATAATTCTAGGGATTGCGCCGCCCACATTTGATGGCTGCCCACATCTGCCAAGTAACCTTTGGCCCGTAAAGACACCTTGGCCAGTTGATGGATGAATATGTTTGGATTTATGCCTTGGATTCGATTCTTTAACTCGTCCGTATCCAGCCATTTTAATTTCAATTCGGAAAGTTCATCCAGCCATGGTTGATAGGAATTAGGAGCAATTTTATCATGGATAAAAAAGTCATTCGCCGCAACTAGGAAATCTTGAAGGTCGGCCTGTACCGCTTCGCACCTGTCTAGGCGATTGTTGATTTCTCCTGCCTCGCAGTCGACATGGTAAATAGTTCGGGAACCTTTAAAATCTTTGGTATTGACGCCTGTTTGGCGGATATCCAAGCGACTTCCTAGGACAAGGATCAAATCGCTTTGACCGATGGCCATGTTGGCCCAACGATTGCCATAACTACCGATGAAGCCGATGCGCTGGGGGTGATTGTATTCAAGCACATCCAAACCCAGTAGGGACGTTACGACCGGAATGCAAGTGGATTCCACCAAGGATTTGAAGAGATCCACGCAGTCGGCAGCTCTGACACCTCGGCCCGCCAGTATTAATGGTCTACGGCTTTTTAATAACGCGTCGTGCAATTTTGAAAAAAACGTCGTACTTAACGGGGTGATGGTCTTTTTAAGTCGATGAAGGACTAAAATTTCACCGGGATCCATTTCTGCTCTTTGCATATCCATGGGAATGTCAATAACCACCGGTCCAGGACGGCCGCTTATAGCCAATGTGTAGGCTTCCGCCATAACCGTGGGGAGCTGGTTGACGGAGGTGATGCGGTAGGCCTTTTTTACAATTGGCGTGGCCATGGCAACGATATCTGTTTCCTGAAAACCCAATTGACGGATGTCTTTTTGGCCGCGCTGTTCGTTGGGATTCACCTGACCGGTTATAAACAAGCCCGGCGAAGAATCGAAATAGCAACTGCCAATTCCGGTCAGTAAATTCGTGGCTCCGGGGCCACTTGTGGCCAGGGCTATACCAGGTTTATTTGAAATTCTTCCATAGCCATCGGCTGCAAAAGCGGCACCCTGTTCGTGGTGCATGGTGATAATTTCAATTCCTTTGATTTCAGCGATGGAATCGAGGATATGGGTAATCATACCCCCGGACAGCTCAAATACATGGGTGATCCCTTGGGTTTTTAGAAAGGCGGCAATAAAGGCGGAAGCCTTCATGATTATTTATCGGCCCACTTTTGCAGGACGGATTCAATGTATGCAAAGGTATCGTCGGTATAATGCGGGGCGGCGCCGATGAAGAAAACTTCTTCAATCACACGATTGGCATTGGGATATTTTTTATAATCATCCAAAAATTTGTACGCGGGGTGTTGCAGTATATTTCCGGCAAAATAATTCCTGGTTTGAATCCGATTGGCTTCCAAAAATTGCACTAAAGCGCCTTTCAAATTTTTATTGGCACAAATAAATGGTGTGCCAAACCAGGATGTATGCGCCTTTTCATGCTCTTTTAAAGTTCGAATGCCCGGTACAAATTTTTCAAAAAGCGCGTCCAAGGATTTTTTACTGTTTCTTCTTTTTTTGTGAATGTCATCGTACTTCGCTAGTTGAGCTAAGCCAATCGCACCTTGCAAATCCAGAGGCTTGAGGTTGTATCCCATTTCCGTGAAGAAATATTTGTGGTCGATAATTGCATCGCTGCCTTCCATCCATTTGTCAAAACGGTTTCCGCACGTTCCGCAGGGTAAGATATTCGCTGCGCCCACGCAGTAGCAATCTCGTCCCCACCAGGCGATTTTTCGGGCCGTTTTAATGAGATCTTTATTTTGAGAGGAAACCATTCCCCCTTCTCCGGTGGTAATGTGGTGGGCAGGATAAAAGGAACAGGAGCTCGCGACACTAAAATCGGTAAGCAATTGATTGTCCCAACGGCTCCCTAAACTATCGCAATTGTCCATGATTAGTTTAATATTGTGTTTGTTGCAGATGGAGAGAATCGCATCCATGTCCGGCGCATTGCCTAAGACAGGCGAAACGACAATACCTTTCGTTCTTGCTGTGATTTTCCCTTCTAGCAAGGTTAAATCAAAATTTAAATCGTCCATGGTGATGTCGATGAACACAGGTACCAAGCGATTTTGATAAATGGGGGCAATGGTAGTAGGAAATCCAACAGGAGAAACGATCAATTCATCGCCATCATTCCATTTGAAATAACTTTTCAACGCCGCAAACATGACAAGATTTGCCGAGCTTCCTGAATTGACCATCAGAGAATCGGCGTGGTTGAATTTTTGGGAAAACTGCCCTTCAAACCGATGGATATGCTCGCCGGCCGAAAGCCATTTACCGGTCAGGATTGCCGAAAACATGCCAATGACTTCTTCATTATCCCAATATGGACCGGAGTAATAGACCCAATCTTTTTCGGTGTCGAATTTTCTGTCTTTATTGTAAACGAACTTGAAAACCTGGTTTTCTTTGGCCACATCCTTGATAAGCTGGGTGATTTGATCTTTCACAGGCATGGCTTTGCTGACCGTATCTTTTTTACATCAGACTATCCCTATTCTTAAACAGCAAATCAAGGAATAATTTCTTTGGAGGGATTATTTTTAGCCCATAGTCCAGGCTGTTTCAAGCTAGGGATGTACCCCAAGTCCGCCTAATGCCTGACTGAGACCCAATCGGGCGTCTTCCAGTTGCGGATCAATGGCCAAGGCGCGGGAATAGAAGTTGATCGCATCCGACACATTTCCTTGTGCCTGCGCGCGCTTCCCTAATTCCAAGAGTGAGTGTGCTTCCTCAGTTTGGCCATGCTGTTTCCGAAGCGACGCCAATTTAGCCTTGGCTTCCATATCGCTTGGATCGATTCGCAATATTTTCATGAATTCAATTTCAGCCGCTTGATTGGAATCCAAACGGAGCAATGCTGCGGCCAAGTATTGGTGTGAGAGTAGATTATTCGTGTCCAAACTAATGGCTCTCCGGTAGTGGATTAAGGCTTCTTGGCCTTTACCATGGCGTTCGCGGGCTGCGCCCACAAAAAGTGAACTCCAGATGGCTTCCAAGCCCTCCGAGTCTAC
>JAYUHW010000049.1:0-16816 GCA_043766615.1 Fibrobacteria bacterium
AGCGATGCAAACCAGCAGTTGACGGTAGGTCTTTATTCCGCCGATGCTAAATTCAAGAAAATGGGATTTCAAGTACAATCCCAAGTAACGTATGGCGCCATAAGCGGATCCTACTTCGACAAGACATTGAAAAGTACTGGCCGAAATATGTTTGGCTACTTGGGCGAAGTCGCGTATTTTTTCCAGGATGTGGTGGGCTCTGGATCCCAGTTGGCTCCCTTTGTACGTTTTGAAAATATCAATCTCGACATGAACCCTGCTGAGGTTGACGCTCCCGATGTCGGTGAAACGGGGATCACGGCTGGAGTGGCATACTATCCTATTCCCAACCTGGCCTTCAAATTGGACGTGGAAAACTGGACATCGCAAAACCCAAATGGGTATACAGCCAAAAGCGGTGAAACTGGACTTCATAAAACCATTATTAACTTTGGCTTTGGATTGATGTACTGATATGATTCAATGCGCATGGCCGCTTCGCCTTAGTTTGAAATGGGTGTTGTGGATTGGGATAGGTACCGCCTCGGCTGGACCTTTGGGAACTTTCTTTACCGAGGAGAGCTCCCGGAAAGAAATTTTTCCGACCTATCAGCGGGTGGAACGGGATAGCCTGATCCTAAATGATTCCACCTTGGCCTTGGCGCAAGCGGTATTGAAATGTTCCATTCCACTTAAGCCCGTGGTTTTTGAGCGCATCCAATCTCAGGACGGAAGTGTTGCCACACTGTATCGCGCTCAAGAATTGGGCAAGGTGCAACTGATGGATTTTGTCGTTGCCTTAGACGGCGAGGGAAAGGTTATGCGCGTTGTGCTCACCGCTTACCGAGAAAGTGTTGGCGGGGAGGTGCAAAGCAAACGATTTTTAGGACAATTCACGGGGAAAAAATCCGGAAATGGACTACAACTCAATAGGGATATAGACGGAATCTCCGGCGCTACCCTATCATCCCGTGCCATCACATTAGGTGTACGCAAAGCCATCTATTTCTGGAATTTAAAGTATAGAAAAGATGGAAAAGCTGGGAAAAATGGGGAAGTTGGAAAAAATGGTAAAAATTGAATTGAGGCACTTGGGTTCCGCTCATCGCACCTTAGCGATAGGCTTTCTCACCTGCTTGGCATTGGCTTATGCTGTGGCCTTGCTTTTTGTTTTTGTTCAATCGGATATGCGGCCTACGGGCATTACAACGCAATATCGCGGTGGGCCAGGGTCCACCTCTTCCCAAACTGAGGATTCCAATCCAAGCACGGTCCTATCCGAATCGGATGAGAGTACTCCGGCAACTCTCAAGGACGAATGGAAGAGCCGTTCCCGCGGTATGAAGTTTCCAAAATCTCTGAAAGACATGATCCTGACTACGCATCTGCATATGCTTGCTATCAGTCTTATTTTATTTCTATTAGGTGGTATTTTTTCCTTTTCCGCTTTTCCGGAAAAAGCCAAGGTGGGGGTGATAGCTGCCGGATTTTTCGGATTAGTAGCAACGTATGCATGTATGTGGGGCTTGCGCTATGCAAGTCCGGCTTTTTCTGTGGGTGTATTTTTGTTTGGAATGTTGCAGGCTTCCGCAATCTGTTTGCAATTCGCAGTGAGTATGCGGGACCTAATTTTTTATATTCCTAAGGAGGTTTAATAAAGGATGTAGCGGAACACATTACGCTCAGTACGTAAGCCGCACCAGCACGTCCAGACTGTGCACCAAATCGCCTTCACCAATAACCTTGGTGATAGGCTGCAAAATACCATAGTTGGCCAAAAGGCTGACTCGGGGCGTGAAGAAATAATTGGTGCCTAGGGTGTAGCGCAGTTTGCCGTCATTGGGTTTGCCTTTACCTTTTCCGGGTTCGAAATCCGGATCCAGGCCTTCCAACTTAAACACTAATTCACTCGCTCGACCCAAAGAATAATCGGAATGCCAGACTCCGGTGGTATAAAAAGCAAAGAACAGAGATCCGCCATTGATGATGTGGGCATCCAGTTTGTTTTGATTGTCTCCCCAGGACACTTCGCCTAATAGCCTTAAGTGTTTGTCGATATAACTGAAGCCTACTTCATAGGCCGTATTCACATGGTAGGTGAAATTGGCTGCGTTGGACGTGTCATCCGCTGCTTTGGTCGATACAGCGGCCTCTATTTTGCACAATGCAAATGGGGTCGCGGTAATCCGCATGACGGCGTCTTTGGCTAGGAACCCTTTGTCTGTGGTTTCATACTGTTGGCCACTGTAATCTTTGGTTGTGTCATTGTTTTGTTTCCCGTTGAATACCCCCACCTCATAACCCACTGCATGGCCTTCGTCCACAAACCCGCCATAGGCCATAATGCCGACATCGAAATAAGCATAGCCTGTGACATTGGCTAGAAAGTTATGATAGAGCTCACCGCGCTCAACCGTATAAAGGGATTTGGAAGATTGCAGGGCCTCTTGTGAGAAAGGCCGTCGGAGTTTGCCGCCTTTGAAGCCGACCAGTTCGTTCACCGTATAATAGAGATATGCATCGTCTACACCAAAGTTTTTGTTGTTGCCATCCATCAGCATCCCGCCTTTAAAACCGAAATGCTTGTCGACAGCACCATCCAGATCCACTTTGAAGCGGCGCACATTTAGGCTCAAGCGTTTGTCCGCATCCCGATCCGAACTCAGATTGTGATAGAACCCTTTTAGTTGTACCGTGCCACCGAGATCCAACTTGGACAGGAGAGGGACCCTCAATGCAATGGCTTTGGGAGAAGGCAAGGTATCTTTGCTTACAGCCCGCGTTGCTGCTGTGTCCAAGGTTTCAGAACTGTCGATGGCCTCCTTTGTGGATCCAACCGCTGCCGCAACTTGGGCGAACGGATTGGAGTGCGGTACGATGGAAAAGCAAACAAGTACGGCAAAGATTTTCCACATGGCAAAAGCTCCTATCAGGTTTGGCGAAGGCTTTAAAAGGTAGACAAATTTTGCCTGATTACGTTCGCGGGGATTTCCCGCCACTGCCCCGCTGCAAGTCCGGTTAAGTTGAAAGGGCCTATTGCATATCGGATAAGCCGAAGGGTAGGACAACCGACCGAGGCCGTCATTTTCCGCACTTGACGATTCCTACCTTCGATTAAGGTGAGTTGGATCCATGAAACCGGCAACGCTTTGCGGATGCGAATAGGGACGGAACGCGGCGGCAATGCATCGCCCTCTGGAAATCTTACGGCTTCTGCGGGCAGAGTTCGTTTTCCCTCAATAACCACACCGGTTTGCAATGCGTGCAAGGCCTGATCCGATGGCGTGCCTTCCACTTGCACCCAATAGGTTTTCGGCAACTTGGAGGCGGGTGAGGCCAAGGTTTTTATCAGCGGACCATCATTGGTTAACAGCAGTAATCCCTCACTGTCCCAATCGAGCCGACCACTGGCATACACACCGGGTATGTCGATGAAGTCCTTAAGGCAAGTGCGCCCTTCACTGTCAGTGAATTGGCAGAGCACACCATAAGGTTTGTGAAAAAGCAGGTAACGAAGACGCGTCACAGAAGGCAGTCCACGAATATTTTCGACTTTGACGAGCTTCAGATCTTCCCCGGCAAAGCGTCGAGGGCGGTGCTGAATTTATTTAAAACCGTGCGCATGTTTGATTCGTCACACTTTGTGAGGATATTCTGGATATGGCGGCGTACAGTGAAAAAGGAGATGTTAAGGCGCGCGGCGATGCTTTCACGGGTGACGCCCTCTTTGAGCATTCGAAGAATAAGTCTTTCCCGTTCCGATAATTGCGCCAGCTCCAGAATCTTTTTCCAAAGCACCGTCGAGTCCGCCATCTGGCGAACTAATAATGCGCCTACTTCCGGAGGAATGATGAGCTGGCCCTCACTCACTTCCATCAGGGTTTGGACCAAAATTTCGAGGTTTGATTTGAGCACATAACCGCGGGCACCAAGTTGGTAGGCCTCCAATACATCGCCCTCATTCACCGTCATGATGACGGGCTTAATCACCGGAAACTCGTGCCGAAGCCAATTCAGCAGTTCCAATCCTGCCCTGGAATGGCTCAGGCCGATATCGACCAAAGCCAATTCCGGCAAATGCTCGGAGATCAGCTTTTGAAAACCGATTTCCTCATTGGCTTGACCTAAAACCAATATCTGGGGTTCGCTCCCAAGAAATCCATTAATTGTAAGCACCATGTCCGGATTGTCTTCCACCATTACAACCGAAATTTGTGTGATTGGTTTCATTTGCCCACATTATGCCTTAAAGGGTGATTTACGATGCAATGTAAACATTATAATAGAAGGTTAACTTTCCAGGGTCAACCAAAATTAAAAAGTAGGTTTTAAGGAAAAAGTGGGTACACTTTGGCATTGAGCATTCGTCAAAGATGCAGTTTTAAGACACATGAGTAATTTTCTCGACACATTTATTTGGGGTGGCCTTTTGGCCTTGGGAATTCAGTTCCTGTATATTGGCTACCGCGTCCGTTTCGATCGCACCTATGGATTCTTTGGGGCGTCCGCTTTACTGTTGGCTTTGGTCTTCATGGGGGAAGCATGGCCGCTGCGCTATATCGACACAAATGGAACGCTCTCCAGCTGGACTTATTTTTCCTTTTTTATGGCGAGCCTTTATTTACCCCTGTTGCTTAGCTTTATATTTGAAGCGACTCAATCAAAACCACCCAAAGCCTTTTTGGTTTTTTGTGCGGCGGATGCCACTTTGATTGGAATAATACTTTGCGCCCCATTAATCGGAAAGCCTTTGGTTATGGGAACGACCCGTCCTTCCCTTGCCATTGTTCCCTTGCTCAGCTTCCCGATCCTTGCCTTAGTGATTTTTATGTATGTCCTCATAATCCGTTCCCTGCTCTTTTTACTGAGAGCGCACACCGAGGGTGCAAAATCTCCCTTGGTTAGTTTGGCCATAGGCGCGAGTTTATTTACGCTTGGCTGCGGGGCCGATTTGCTGGCCATCACTTTTGCTTGGCCGTTGAAGGGTTTGGCCTTTCCGGGTGCGGGCGTATTTGCAGCACTCACCGTTTATTTCCTGATGCACCGCTTTCTTTCTTTGCATCGAGCCAATAAAAACACGTTGGACCAATTGGCAGCCGCTTATGCCAGTTTGGGCGAATCGGCAAGGCTGAAAGAGTTAGGCGCCTCCACCGCATCTATCACTCATGAGATCCGGAATTTTGCATCAGCGCTCAAAGGCAATGCCATTCTCATGGGTCGGAAGTTGCCGGATGAGCAGTACCGGGGAGAAGTGGATAGAATCCGGTCCACCGCTGAACGCATGGAAAACATAGCGAAGGATGTTGCCGTTTATGCCCGTGCCTCAATGTCGATCGTGAGCAAGCCTGTGGCATTGGATCAATTGCTTCAACGTTGTATTTCCAATTGGTTTCCAGAACAGCAGCAGAGCATACGGATTCACGCATCTCCTGTCCAGAACTCGATAGTGGGTGATGCATTTCATTTAGAACAAGTTTTTGTAAACTTCATTAGGAATTCCCTGGAAGCGAGCTCCCATTCCATAGACATCCGACTGCGAACTTTCGGAAATAAATTGGTTGTCGCAATCGAAGATGATGGAACCGGGTGTCCTCCGGAGGAAGTGGAGCAAATTGCCAAGCCGTTCTTTACCAAAAAATCTTCCGGAGGCACTGGGCTGGGTTGTTCCATAGCAGAGTCCATCCTCAAGAACCATAAAGCCAGCCTCAGATTCTACTCCAAAAACGCTTTAGCCGTCCCCCAGACCGGAATGATTCTAAACCTCGTCTTTCCAATAATTGCCGATAGAAATCCCTCTCATCCTGCAATTGCG
Source organism: Fibrobacteria bacterium (assembly GCA_043766615.1). GTDB lineage: Bacteria > Fibrobacterota > Fibrobacteria > UBA11236 > UBA11236 > Chersky-265. The sequence goes on from JAYUHW010000049.1 coordinate 5,792, forward strand.
ATACCGGTCCTAAGTCTGGATACTCGCATTCGCAGTGATTTGGTTCAGCCCCTAATTCACCTAGGAATCAACCCCATCCTTCTGCCTACGGAATACTCATTCCTCTCTGAATGGGAACTGGAAAACGAGTGCCCAGTTTTTTTGGATCCGCTTTCAACTAAGCTTCTGCCTCCGAACTGGAAGCCCAAGCGACAGGTTGTTGTAGGTACTAATCGTACAGCACGATTAATGGCCTCAAATGAAAGTATGGATAAGACCACATTTCTGTTTACGGAGGAGCGGTTGACGATGATGGTGCATGAATGAATATTAACCAAAATCTCGCCGAACTCTTATTTACATGGCAGAAAACCATGTGGTGTGGAGTTATGGTCTTGGGCATCGAATTTACTTTTTTAGCGGCAATCCTTAGAAAAGATAAAGTCTTTATGCTATTAGGCGCTAATATTTTGATTCTAAGCGCGATGGCTGGAATTGATATTTGGTTTCTCGACCCGTCAATTTATCAAAAAATGCACGGTCCTATTTTTCTTGAATTATGTAATGATGTTTTTCATGTACTAACTTGCTGCTTCCTGGCTGCGTTAATGTGGTTGACGAAAATGTTGGTGAATCAGCCGAGTCAAGCTAGTGCGCAGGCCCATTCTCTTATTTTAGGGGCGTTTGGAGGGGCATTCATATTCGATGCGATTTTACCAGGCACTTTATTTATTGAGTACCACGACTGGATTGCACATTCCACCTGGGTCTACGACTGGGTGTTTACTCCTTATGTGGTTGGAATTTTTGGTTGGATCATCTTCAGTACCATTCGCGCGATTTCAGGGGCGAGTTCCAGTCTAAAAAAAACATTGAAATTGTTGAGCGGGAGTTATTTCGTTTTATTCATAAGCGGACTATTGGATTTGCGTGATGTAATTCTTTCAGACAAACATTTTGGCATTGTAAGTTTTACTGAATTTGGTGTACTAGCCATTGGAATTTCCGGAACTTTAATCTTTACAAGAAACATAATCGACTTATTCATAAATCAAAGGTCGACACTGCTGGAAGTAAATGAAATCAATAATTCACAATCCGCTGATATGCCGCTTCAAATTCTTGGGCTCAGCACGACAAGAGTGGTGAAAGAGATTCAAAATCATGTGTCCAGACTTAAAAAAGATTCAATGTACCTTGAGCAGCCTGGGTACTTTATTAATTCTAAAGAAACGGATAGGTTTGAAAAAGCTCGCAAGAATCTGGAAAAATATACCGTCGCGCTACTTAATTTTGCATCCTGTTCAAAGCTTGGAAAAAAGACCGCATATGACTCTAGCCTGTTGTTAAACAACTTAAGAGAACGGCTCCTTAAGGAGGAATTAGCGAAGATTTCTTTTTCTGGAAGAAGTGACTGCGGAAACGTTGGAGACATAGATAAATTAGGCCAGGCGTTATTTGAAATTGTTGTAAACGCCATTCAAGCAGGCTCCAAAAATATAAAAATCCGGTTTATAGATGGATTTGGAGTTACATCCTTGGTTGTAGAGGATGATGGCGATGGATGCTCGGAAGAAGACATAAAAAAAATACAGAATCCATTCTTTACGACAAAAAAAATTCAGGGATCACTTGGACTGGGTGCGGCAATTGCGCGTGGAATTGTTGATTCGCATGGCGGACACATTCGTTACTATCCAAAATTTGATCCAAATGGACAAAGGCGTGGATTATTTGTGAATGTAATTCTTCCAAATAATGGAAACAATTTAGAAGATTCCGAAAACGGTCAGGGAACATGCGTTTTGGTTTCCGATAATTCAAATTTAGTAGAGGAAGTTCTTTGCATTTGCCGATCCATTGGTTTTAAATCCATTATTGCTGGAGCACTAGACGCTTCAATTCAGAATTTTGCTTCTTCAGCTGGCAGAAAGGGTATTATTATTCTGGACGAGCCGAAGAAACCGAAAACAAAAGTAGTTTGGAAGATAGGGCACGCATATATTTATTGCTGTGATTCACTTAGGAGAATTTCCCCTTTGAATGATCCCATAGGTTACGAAGGAAATTCACCGCTGTGTGCTGAATCCATTCTCCAAATATTTTCTAAATGAGGTTATCCATGAAATTTATAGAGAAAAATGAAGGCTATCTCTGCGGGAGTATGCTTTTACAATATTTAGGCAAAGTAAATCCAAGCCATAAAACTCACAGTCGATAATAGTTTAGCGAGAGGGGCGTTTGATGTCGTGGTTTTTATTGTTCATTGCTGGACTGCTTGAAGTAAGTTGGGTTTCGATTTTGAAATTTCAAGGAAGCCAATTTAAACCAATAACATTGGTCCTGCTTTTTTGTATTTTGGTCTCAATACCCCTAATTTTATCATTTGTATTTCGATCGATTCCTATAAGTACTGCCTATCCCATTTGGATAGGAATGGCTGTGCTTGGTACGACACTTGTGGGTGGTTTCCTATTCGGTGAATCCATTTCACCCCTTAGAATAATATTCATCATTTTATTAATAATTTCTATATCCGGCCTAAAGATAACCGCACCAAATGGATTCGAAAAAACATATCGAAAGACCAATGAAAATTAAGATTGATTGGTTAATTCATTTAGGTTCCGTAAGCTATTTGTAGCCTAATTGAAACGCCATCCTTATTGGTTATGCCTATTTCTTTTCCAGTTTCTGGCCAAACTTTTTCAGCCATCCAAAAGGGTTTTTTTGCGGACAAACGTGCGAATACATTTTGGCTAATGCAGTATTCCACTCCTACCATACTGCTGGTTGATTCCGAGACATAACCGTAGTCATTACTAAAACCGTAGTGGAAAATATCGTACTGCGCCCCTAAGAAAACATTAAACTGTTTCGATAAAAATTGTTTGATTTCTCCTGTATCAAAATTAGCCTTGATTTTAGTGTGCTCGGCAACCTGCCAATCCAATAAAATTAAAGGGTATGGGAAAAAATCGCGGAAATAAAAATGCAGATCTATGCCCGCGCCCAATATCAAGCGTCTTGTTAAATTCCATTTATGGGTATAGCTCAGATCGCCGTAAATATTTTTTGATCCCATACCAGCCATATCGCCATCGATTCCGAATAAACCGTATACAAAGCCTACTTGATTATCCGAAAACATTGATTGATAGCCCAATCCTAGTCCATAGCTTTGCAGCACGGATCCATTTAGCGCAATGTCTTGGTTGTAAAAATTTCGGGGTAAAACCGAAAATTCAGCACTACCCATTAAATCGTGTCCAGCCAGCGAAGTTAATGGGAAAAAGGAAAATCCAGATATTCTTGAATATGGGTGGTCGCTGGAAACGGTGGCGTATTGGTTGGGATAATTGAGAAAAGTATCCCATTGAAACGCAGCTGCATCCTCATTGGCTTCATGGTTCTCGAAAGCCGTTACTGTTTTTACAATGATCAAGAATATGAAAATTCTAATCGAAGTCTGCATTGCTCATGTTTCTATGATTTCCTCGAAAATTGTCCGAGAAGTGCCAGTCAATTTTACAATTAAAAGCCACTTTGAAATCCAATTTATTCGCGGGGCTGTTTTTAAGAGAAGCGTATTCCTGCACGGGGGTTCATGGAGCTATGGTATTTCGCGGTATTTCTGTTACATCCCAATCCGGTCAATTCCCGGCTGGATTCCAGCTGCGAATATAAAGTTTACAAACGTTGATAAATAATGACGTTTAAAAAACGGCTTTGTCCAGATTTTCAAATACACAACAAAATAAGAAAGCAGGCCAGAATTGGTAGTGAAAGGATTGATTAGAAAGAAAATATAGAAATTTGCGATTCTGTTTATACCGAATCTATGCATTACGTAAGCATGAATCTGTGTATAGATTGAGCTATTCCTGTTGAATCATTGTTGAACTATGACATCTTTTGGATGTATTATTTGCTTCCTAGGCTTTGGTTTCTATCAAAAGCGGTGGTTTATGATAGCTCTGGTCTTGCAAGTAGTATGTTCCTTTTTATTTGCTGTAGGGGCTTTGTTCATAATCATCGACTTTCGAACCCAGTTCGACAAGAGTTTTCGATTTTTCGGAGTTTCATTGGTTTTGCTTTGTGCAATGGTTGCCATCGACCTTTGGGTTACTCCGGGAATGACCGATCCAGTTCGAATCTTGTTTTGGCAAAGAATATTTCACTTAATTGTTTGTTCGTTTATGCCATTTTCGATATGGTATCTACTCATTCTAACCAACTCCCGTTTTCTGAAGTTCATGCCTGCGATTGGTGCTGTGAGTGTATTGTTGGCGGCGCTTTTTCTTGCCAAAAAAATGCTTTTTTTATCAAACGGAGTTTTAGGCGGTGGGATTATTTATAATACTCTTTTCGTCCCATCAGTGCTTTTGTATGTCCTTTTCTCGAACTATATCATCATCAATAAGCTCATTCGTTCAAAGCCTGGTGAACGCAAGATTTTGGTTTTTCACCTGTTTGCATTTGGTTGGCTTTGTCTTAGCGGAGTACTTGATATGGCAGCAGTGTCCTTTGCATTTCTACCCTCACTCCCCAGTATCAGCACCATCGGGGTTCTGGGCTATGGCCTAATGGGAGCCATGATATTTACCGAACGCTTCCTAATGCTCCTTACCGAAAAGGAAGCCAATTTCACCAAACTGGAATCCGCGTATAAAGACTTGGAACAGGTGAATGCCCTCAAACAACTCGGCGAGTCTTCGGCAATCATCAACCATGAGATAAAAAATTACATGTTCATGATTTCCGGAAACGCCCAAGTTCTTCAGGAGGTGGAAAACCTAACGCAAAAGGGAAAGGATATTGTTAAGAACATTGTCACCACAGTGGATCGTTTATCGATATTCAGCGATGACATTTTAAAGCTCTCGCGCACTCAGATTATGCTGGAGACGCATCCCGTCAATATCACCGAGGTGATTAAAGGGACCATCGAGAAGCATTTTTCGAGTGCCCGGAATGCCTTTTCGCTTAAGAATCTAGATCAAGAACATTTCATATACGGTGATTGGGGAAAGCTTGAACAGGTATTCCTAAATTCATTCAAGAATAGTTTCGAGGCGTGTAGACGAGGACTTTGCGATATTAAAGTGCAAATTACCACCAACAAGCGCGTGTTGGTAGTCAGTATCGAAGACAATGGTCCAGGCTGCGATAAAGAACAAATGGACGGATTATTCAAAGCATTCTTCACCACCAAGAAGAGTAACGGTGGAACGGGATTAGGAATGTCCATAACCCGTACAATAGTGGAAAGCCATGGTGGTAAAATAAGCGCTTACTCTAAAAATCACCCCCATTCCTCCGAACAGGGTTTGAAGTTAGTGCTCACTTTCCCTGCGTATACTGAAAATGTGATAGAGGTGACGCAACAAAAATATCCAATTGTATTGATCAAGGAAGGAATAGATAAACTACCAGATTTGATTCGGGTATTTCAAAATATTGCTATCACCCCATATTTCATTCAAGATGTAGCGGATCTCAATGAATCTGACTTTCCGCCAGAAACGATGACCGTAATCGTGAGTGCACCAAGTATGGCTACAAAATTTCCTAAGCTGTCCCAGTATCCCAGGCTTTGTATTGTTTCCCAACACGAGACGAACTTGTACATCTTGGATCAAGGTAGAAGTAGCCATCCGGAAATATTTTCCGAGGAGTATGTGTTGAGCAATTTAATTCACAAAAGGTATATGGCGCCCGTAGTCAAGCTGCGTGAAAGACACCCACAAATGGTTACCGTTTCACCAATTTGATTCAGTCCTGACTGCTGGCTTTAGCGAAGACTCAATACCAATAACCCCAGACCATAAAGCAGAAGATCCGATTCTGACAGGAAATCGATCCAACCCTTGGATAGTTTCGTTCCAGCCTTCAATCCCATATATAAAAAGGGATATGCGCCGAAAAAGGAAAGAAAGACGGCATGCGCCCAATCAATGCGGCTGGCCGAATATAATCCAATGATTACTAATATCCAGGTGCCATCCAAGGCTATCAGCATGACTTGGGATTGCTTGGCACCCCAAGTTGTCGGAAGCGTTTTGATGCGAGCTACCCTATCGCCAGCCTCGTCCAGAATATCGTCAAATAAGGTGTTGTTAAGCGTTGAGACGAACAAACCCGATGCAAGCATCCAAACCAGAAAAGTGTTATAGGCAATTGGTGCGGACGAAAGTATGGGAATGAGAAAAACCGATCCGGCCCAAAGGAAGGAAACGGAAAGATTTTTAACTAAAGTCATTTCTTTGATGCGGACAAAAAATAATCCATTGGTTTTATTATACCAGGGAAACCACCGAAAAGAATAGCCGAATCCAATACCTAACAGCAGTAGGTGCATCCAATTAAGCTTGTGGCTTACAAAAAGGATTCCAATGCTTCCTAGTAGTGCTGCGCTGGCCGTAAAGAGGATGCCAGATTGTTTTTTGAACAAAAATAGTTTGGCGATGTCGTTGATATAATCTTCAATACAATCCGTGTAATGATTGAGGGTATAGACTCCGAAGATAAGCCCCATAAAGCTGATACACTGCATGTAGTCAAATGGAATACCCAAATAGCTTTGGGTACCCAGGATACAAATCGATCCCATAAGAGACAGGTAGACCAGGGCAAGACCTGGTCGGATTTTTTTTATCCAGCCAATTGAAACTGGAGCAATTATATCATTAGGAGAAATCGAATCAGCTTTTTGCACGGTAGTCCCCTTCCGTTGCCTGTTGACTCGGTTACCGGTTGCCAGGTAACCCCAAAAGCAGAATGGGACACTGTTCAGCGGTTGAAAAATCCCACGCGCTTCTTTTGGGAATATATATCAGAATTGAAAAAAAATGTGATATAAATCTTGCCAGTGCAAAGAGTTAGCAGGAATTGAAGCGAGCCTTTAAATCAGCGATAGGGCAATGAACAGTTAAACGTTCATTGGTATCGCTGGAAAATTCCGCCTTTAATTTAGGGCTGGATTTTGAGAAGGCAGACTGCTTGGAGGAAGAATGGAAGCTATGGACATGTCAGTGGCGTCTTCCGGTTTTCGCATGAGTTTTGCCGCGGCATTGGCGCCTGGAGTTGGTCCGCGTCGTTTTTCATGTCGTTGCATCAAGCGATATACGTAGGCGACGGAAACATTTTGTCCCACGGCCTCGAGCACTTCCGGAAGCAATTCCTTGGCTTTGCGATTTTGGCCTTTGGAAACCTGTGATTGCAAGCGTTGCACTAAGGCTTTCTCTTGATCCAAGGAAAGATAGGCGCGACGTCTGCCACCGCGGCCCTTGCGATCGAGGCTGTCGGGACCGCCTTCATTGTATTGTTTGATCCAAAGCCAAACAGCCTGCTTGGAAACTTGTAGTAGCTCGGAAACCCGGTGGGCATGGAACGGACCTCGATGGGTAAGCCAAATGGCCATGCGCTTTTTATAAGCGTCAAGACTAGGCGCTTCGCGCACCCAGTTTGAGAGGTCTTCGTCATTGAACCAAGGGGAAATATGGGCGGGCATTTTCATGTCTGTACTCCTTAGCCCACATTTTACCATTACACCATATTTGCGGGGCAACAAAGTTTTAACTTATTTTTTGAAGCTTGCAAAGCTGGATTTAAGCGAAACCTGGGGATTGCAATCTACCCAACAGAGGCTTAAAATCAAAGTTACCTGTGGAAAGGGTGGAAAATTTGAATTTAGCGGCAGCTTTATCCCTTCACGACGTCCTCATTCGCATTGGTTTTGCCATGATGGCCGGTTTGGTACTCGGGTTGGAACGGGAAAGCCATGGCCGGGCAGCGGGCCTTAAAACCACCATCCTGGCCTGCGTAGCCTCCTGTATCGCCATGATTCTGTCCGAGGATTTCTACCGGGAAAGCCTCGTTCAGACCGGTGTTTTTCGGCCGGATCGGGCGCGCTTGGCAGCCGGTATTCTAACCGGAATCGGGTTTTTAGGAGCCGGGGCCATTATCAGGCAAGGTCATTTGGTGCGCGGAGTGACTACGGCAGCGGTGCTTTGGTTCATCACCATTTTGGGGCTCGCATTCGGCAGTGGACATTTACTGTTAGGCAGTATAGGAACGGCCATTGCAATGTTCGCGTTGTTCGCATTGCCGTTGGTCGAACAGCATATCAAAAAGGATTTCTATTACGCCATCACCGTGACCTTGGCCCTGAATGGAATCAGCGATGAGGAAATTCAAAAACATCTGGAGAGCTCTGGAGCCCGCGTCCAGCGGGTGGATTTGGATTATGATATCACCGGTCAAACCCGCACGTTAAAATGCGATATCAAACTCCACCGGGGCGACGTGTTTCAGCTGTCGAAGAAAATCATCGACACGCTTAAGGCCTGCCAAGGAGTGACGCGTATCAAGTGGGGGTGATGTTAGAATTGTTCTTCCTTCGCCCAAATATTTCGAATTAGTCCAGGACCAGGGTTTAAAATTGAAAATAGAGCGCATCGCTCAGAAGTTTACAGGTTTTCTCCGCTAGCCTAAATACTGCCCAACTAACTATGTTTGCTCGTCCTGCAGAATCCGGATATTCTGCAATCTTTCGAGTGCATACGAATTGGAGAGCATGTGGGCGATTTGGAATCTGTCAAAATCTATTGCGATGGCGGCTGCCTGGGCAATCCGGGACCGGGCGGATTTGGTGCGGTGCTGCTGTATAAAGGGCATCGCAAAGAGATTAGCGACGGGTATCTGCTGACTACCAACAATCGCATGGAGCTGTTGGGCGCCATTGTGGCACTGGAATCCCTCAAGTCGCGCACTCATGTGTCCGTCCATTCCGATTCGCAGTATGTGGTGAACGGCATTGAAAAAGGTTGGGCGGCCAATTGGCGGCGGCGGGGTTGGATCAAGGCGGACAAGCAACCGGCGCTGAATCCCGATTTATGGGAACGATTGCTCAAGGTGTGCGCGCTGCATGATGTGCATTTCGTCTGGGTGCGGGGCCATAATGGGGATGTGGAAAATGAACGCTGCGACGTATTGGCCAAGGAGGCCGCTCAGCGTAAGGATTTGCCGCCGGACCCGGGATATGGATAAACCGCGGCGGCGGTAAAAAAACAATCGAGGAGTGTTGAAAATGGAAAAGTCCGCTGCAAGGCAGTACAAGTATTATGACTTGGTGATGGCCGCGTTCGTCACTGTGCTTTTATGTTCAAACTTTATCGGAGCAGCCAAACAGGCTGTGGTGACTTTGCCGTGGCTGGGTGAAATCAAGTTTGGGGCCGGAGTTTTGTTTTTCCCCATCTCTTATATATTCGGCGATATTTTGACCGAAGTCTATGGCTATGCCTGCGACCGGCGCGTGGTTTGGGCGGGTTTTGGGGCTTTGATTTTTGCATCGGTGATGGCCTGGATAGTGGTCAGCCTTCCCGCTTCGGACAGCGCATTCATGAAGTCGTATCAGGGGCATCTCGAAGGCGTTTTCGGCAATGCCTGGCGCATCGCGGCCGGTTCCATGATCGCGTTTTGGTCCGGTAGTTTTGCCAACAGTTTTGTACTCGCTAAGCTCAAGATAAGCACCAAGGGGCGATTTCTTTGGGTGCGCACCATCGGTTCCACTTTGGTGGGCGAATTGGTGGATTCGTCTCTATTCTATTTGATTGCCTTTTACGGCATTTGGGCAACCGGAGATGTGATCAAGGTCGCGATAATTCAGTATTTGCTCAAAACCGGATGGGAAATTGTCATGACGCCGCTGACCTACCGCATCGTAATGTTTCTCAAGCGCGCGGAAAAGGAAGATTATTTCGATACGGAAACGAACTTTACGCCCTTTTCCATCAAGGCCTGATTGGAATAAATGCATGGAAATGCTAAAAGTCTAGAGCCATGGAGATCTCACCTAGAAAGCCGTTGGATAGAGGCGGATAGTCTGCGGTCGAGGTAGATGCGGTTGCTTTTGGTGGGTCCGATGGCTTTGCAGGGTTAGAGGACGTGCCCGGCCTATTTTCTACATCGTTCCAAAGAAAAATGGCTTGGCTTGCCTTGGCTCCCATTTTCAATTTGCCCTGACCCCACGTTCCCACTTGCCATTCTCCCTTCAATCTGGGCGTAAGGGAAAGAATCCGGCCCGTCTTACCAAAATCATAAACACGATCCACACTGGTGGTGAACAAGCCTTGGGTATGGGTTTCGCCATGCATGGATGCGTCCATCCAGGTCAAAACGATGGGCAGGTCCAGCAGTAGGCGCAAAGTGGACAGGTGTAGCTCGTGATGCGTCACCAATTCTAGTTGTTCTATTTTTCCATTCAGGCCAATCAGTTCCCCGCTGCGGGAAAAACCGCCGTACATGTCCGCAATAAAGGACAAACCCAAGCGATTGTAGCTTAGGGTTTCCTTATGCTGATCGATGGCGGATGGAGACGGTTCGGAATGCAACGAATAATAACTGCCTGCCAGGCCCACGGAACTGAATAACTTGGAAATCCACTCATGGCTTTGGCTCTCCAGTCGCATTTCCTGCAAGGTGTGGCTGGACAAGGCATAGTGAAACCTTTTGCTTCCTTCGGATCCGGGCGGGACTCGAATGCCGGATGTGCGTGTGCGCCCTTCCGTGTAGGCATACCACAAGGATGGTAGCTTGCGTGTTCCCTTGAACTGAAGTCCAAGCCGCAAGGACTGCGATGAGTCCGTGAATCCGTATTCTCCCTTGGGCAGCTTCGGTTGGCTCCAAGTATACAGCGCACTGGTTCCCCATATGCCCGGGCCAAGGCGTGTTTCGGACAGCGCGGAAAGGCTTTGATACCGGGCATTGTAAGTGCCGGACAACTGTTCTTTGGTGCCGGAAGGGCGTAGGTCCGCAAAGAGAAATGGGTCGCTGGCATCCCGATACGTATGCAGACATTCCAAGCTGAAATAGCGCGATTGGCCAACGACATCTGGGCGACTCCATTGAAATCCCAGATGGTATTCCAATTTTTCCACAGCCTTAAAATCAAGGAGCAAATCGAAATGGGTTCCTTGCATATCTTGTTTGAGCAGGTGGTAAAGCACGCCAACCGGGTACCCATGCCTATCCGGTTGCAACTGT
>JAYUHW010000050.1:0-32921 GCA_043766615.1 Fibrobacteria bacterium
TTTGGTTGTAGATGCCAGCTCCTCTGGGGAATTCGGAAGCCAAACGGAAATGAAAGGCGAGGTAATGGCCACCATCAGCGCGTTGCTGGCCTTTTCCGCTATCAAGAACAACGACAGAGTTGGCCTTTTGATTTTCACCTCGCAAGTTGAAAAATTCATTCCACCGCAAAAAGGGCGCAAGCACGTACTGCGCGTTATCCGGGAATTACTCTACTTTAAACCCAAGCAAAAGGGCACGGACCTGGCATTGGCTTTGGAATATTTGAACAGGATACTGACTCGTAGAGCTGTTATTTTCGTGGTTTCCGATTTCGCTACGGGCAATTTCGAAAAACCCATTAAACTTTTGAACCGCAAGCACGATGGTGTGGCCATTACCGTCTGGGACCCGCGCGAACGCGAACTTCCCGACGTTGGATTCATTGAACTTGAAGATGCCGAAACAGGTGAAATCATTCTAGTCGATACCAGTGATGAGGATTTTCGCAAGACTTTTAAAAAGGAAGCACAAAAAGAAAGTTCAACACTGAAAAAACTTTTTCGTAAACTTCGTATGGATTTTATCGAGATTATCATTCAGCCCAAATATGACGACACCATTCACCCCCTGTTGGAATACTTTCGTAAAAGGGCCGCTAAGCATGCTTAAATTCCTTTGGAACCCTTCCATTAGGGTTGGCGCTGTGTCCAGCCTGGCTATATTAATTATTGGTTGCAATTCACCCGGCGGAACCTCATTTTCTCGTGAACAATACCGAGCTGCGGCCACGGCACTTTTTCAACAACAACTCTATCATGAAGCCGTTGACATGTATGAAGTCTATTTGAAATCTTCAGTCATTCCACCGGAAGACGTGGTAAAAGTGCTTTACCAAATAGGCACCATTTACCAGGAAAATCTCCTCGACCCCAAGGCAGCATTGGCCAAATTCACGGTCCTTAAGGCGCTTTATCCGCAAGAGACATTCAACAATCAGTTGGGTAAGCGAATGGTTGCCTGTCTGGAGACGATGGGTCGCAGCATCGATGCCACCCAGGCTCGCTCCAGGATTACAGATTTGGTAGCGGATTCATCAAAAGCTCCTGCCGGTGGCGTACACGGAAGCGCTACTGTTGTTGCCGAAGTGGACGGACGTAAGATCACTTTGGGTGAAATTGGTTCCATGGTTGGCAAGCTACCGGATGCGCCCTTGGAACTCAATCAGTTGGTACGTGAATATGTAGCACAAATACTAGTTGCCGAAGCGGCAAAACGGAAAGGTGTCGGCGACCGGCAGAAGTAAAGCAACGTATTGTCCAAGTAGAAAATCAAATCCTAGCGCAAGCAGGTCTGGCAGACGAAATCAAGATTCAGCCACCTTCAGGAAATGATATCAAATATTATTTCGAAGCCAATAAGGCCCGGTATCTTAAAGGCGCCGATTCCAATGCCACTTTTGAAACCTTGGCGCCCAAAGTACAAGCAGACTGGGCGCGTGAGAAACAAGGCGCGGAATACCAAAAATACGTAGAGCGACTGCTGCAAACTGCAAAGGTCAACTTCTTCAATCCCAATACGGGAGCTGCCGCCCAGCCATGAATTACGCCTTTCAAATACCGGTGCCAAGTAGCATCATTCTGGCGACATTGATATTAAGCCTAACTTCCGCTCCATTGCGGGCGGATCTCCCTGTTGTCTCTGCCAATCAAAGCCAACCCACGCCCTCATTGGACATATCATCGCAAGTGGATCGAAGCGAAATCACCATAGGTGACCGCATTCAGTATGAAATTAAAGTGGTGTATCCTAACCAAGGACATGTAGAACTTCCTTCTGTTTTGGGTAATCTGGGTGCTTTTGAAGTCAAGGAATACCAAGTTTCTGAGCCCAAACCCGCCGGGAAACTGCAAATCCAAACCTGGCATTTCAATCTTTCCACTTTCACAGTCGGCAAATACACACTACCTCCCCAACAAGTAGCCTACCGTAACGGCACGGATACGGCAGCAACGGTCTTTTTCACCCAACCGATTGAAATCAACGTCATTCGGACCTCACCGGAAACCGTAAAAGACATTGCCGATATTGCCCCACTCGCCAAAGTCCAGGGGGGGAAACCTTGGCTGCTGTATGCTTTAGGCTGCCTGTTATTACTGGCGTTGGGCCTATTAGTGTGGAAAAAAATGCGGAAAAACACTTCGGTAAAATTGGAAAAGCCTCCACTTCCCCCTTTCGAAGAAGCCATGGAGAAGCTCGCCGGTCTGAAAAATCTTGAACTACTGAAAGAAAATCAGACCGGAGAATTTTGTTTCCAGCTTTCTGAGTTGCTGCGGCGGTTTATTTCAAGGCGCTTTGGCATTGATGCCTTAGAGTCTACCACCTCTGAATTTCTTGAGGATGTGCGCAAACTTCCCATTACCCGATCACAAAAGGAATGGTTGGAAAACTTTTGTGCCGCCACTGACCTGGTTAAATTTGCCGATGCACCGCTCACGGTCAACGAAGCCGAAACCTGGATTATACAGACTGAAGATTTTCTACAGCAAACCAAGCCGGTGGAAGGGACTGAAAAATGAATCTCCCCCATTTTCAGAATCCGGCATTTTTAATTGGATTGCTCATCATACCTTTGCTGGCATGGGATTATTTCCGAAAGAACCAAAAGCGCACAGCCAGCATTCGCTTCCCTTCCCTCTCGATTATAAAACGAGTTCCCGTAAGCATGGCCTATCGCGCTCGCCATGTGCTTTTAATCTTACGCCTAGTCGTCATTGCACTATTATTTTTGGCTATGGCCCGTCCCCAGTATGGTGAAGCGATTGAAGACATCACCACAAATGGAGTCGATATTGTTCTGGCCTTGGATATTTCCAGCTCCATGAAAACCATGGATTTTAAACCAAAGAATCGCCTGGTAGTCGCAAAACAGGTGATTGAAAATTTTATCCTGGGACGAAAAAACGATCGCATTGGACTGGTGGTTTTTTCCGGGAAAAGTTTTACCCAATGCCCACTCACCTTGGACTATGGAATTGTCGTTCAATTCCTTCGGCGCACTGATTTTGGAATGGTTGAAGATGGAACGGCCATTGGAACGGCAATCCTGAACGCCACCAACAGATTGCGCCAAAGTGGCGCCAAAAGCAAAATCATCATTCTCCTGACGGACGGCGCCAACAATTCGGGAGAAGTGGATCCCGTCACAGCCAGTAAAGCTGCCAAAGCTATGGGCATCAAAATTTATACAATAGGTGTTGGAAAAGATGGCGAACAGCCTATGGAAGTCGATGATCCCGTGTTTGGAAAGCGCATTGTCAGCGTACGCACCGATGTCGACGTGCCTATGTTGCAATCCATCGCCAATTTAACCGGGGGGAAATTTTATCGCGCCCAGGATGCGCAAGCCTTGGAGGACATTTATAAAACCATCGACAAATTGGAAAAGACGGAAATTAAAACTACGAATTATTATCGCTACCATGAGCTCTTCCGAAATGTATTGATACTGGCACTCCTTCTCTTGCTGGTGGAAATATCTTTGGCCAACACCCGCTTCATGAAAATACCATGAGATTTGCAACCCCCCAGGCCTTCTGGCTATTGTTTACAATCCCGCTACTGGCCGGATTTTTCCTGTATGCTTTCATCAAAAAAGGGCGGACGCTACGTAGATTTGCCCAGGTGGAAATGCTCAAACGCATGACCGATGCCATTTCACGAGGACGCCAGATTTTCAAGGCGGTCTTAATTTTATTAGTTGCGCTCTTTTCCGTATTGGCTTTAGCGCGCCCGCAATTTGGAACTAAAATGGAATTGATGCGCCGTAAAGGACTTGATGTGGTAGTGGCCATGGATGTTTCCCTGTCCATGTATGCGGAGGACATCAAGCCCAATCGTTTGGCGCGTTCGAAACAAGAAATTGGAAAATTCATCGATCGATTATCCGGCGATCGTGTGGCATTAGTGGCTTTTTCAGGCGAGGCTTTCCTCCAATGCCCATTGACCATGGACTATGGCGCCTTTAAAATTTTCTTGGATATTCTGGGTCCCGATCTTATTCAAACACCAGGCACCGATATCGCAAGTGCCCTGGAAACGTCACTCAAAGCCTTTGATCCAAAAGACAGAAAATACCGGGTGGTAGTGCTCCTGACGGACGGTGAGGATCACAGCGGCCGGGCAGAAAAGTTAGCCGAAGAGGCAAGCCGACTAGGTGTTACCGTTTATACTGTCGGCATTGGATTAACCCAAGGCGTACCCATCCCGCTTAAAAATGAACAAGGCGAAGTGAGTTACAAGAAAGATTCCGAAGGCAATATTGTAACGACTAAACTGGACGAGGAACTGCTTCAAAAAATATCCCTCGCGACCAATGGAAAATATTATCATGCGGAACCGGGCCGTTTTGAGCTAGAGGAAATCCTGAAAGAAATCAACAAAATGGAGAAACGTGAATTAGAGTCCGAACGTATCAGCCAATACGAAGACCGGTTTCAAATTCCATTGGGTATTGCCATTGTCCTGCTCATCGGTGAAATGCTCATTTCCGATCGCAAGCGCCGTCGTCAGGAATGGTCTGGGAGGTTCACATGAAGCGGACAGTGTTGGCTCCCCTGTTATTGGTCTTTTCTTACGCGCTGAGCCAAAACCAAATTGTACAACCGGACTCTAATACGGTTCAAAAAGGCTCTCCAGACTTATTGTCCCAATATGAAAAACCGAGTTCGACCAAACCAAATTGGATAGGCAAGTTATTAGGGATGCTGGGAGCCGGCGGTGCGCCCATTAAAAAGGCGGATAAAGCCTATTCAACGGGTGACTACGACCTTGCCCTGCAAAAATATGCAGAAGCTCAGCTTGACCAGCCGGAGTCTCAAGCGTTGGCGTATGATATTGGCAATGCACAATACCGGAAAAAGAAATACGAAGACGCGATTGCTGCTTATAAGAAGGCTTTGAACGGTGACGATGCAGCGCTGGCAGCCAAGGCCTATTACAACCTCGGAAATTCGGAATTTCGAAAAGGCGAATTCGCCATACAGTCCGGACACCAGGAAGGTATCGAGGATTATCGAGAAGCGATGGCGCATTATAAAAAATCACTCGAAGTGACTCCGGACAACAAAGATGCCAAACGCAATATTGAAGTAGTGCAGGCGCGTATCAAGGAATTGCTGGACCGGCAAAAACAAAAGCAAGACAAGCAAAAAGGGGATCCGCAAAAGCCCCCGGAGCCTAGTGAAAAAGCAAAGGAAGTTTTAGCCCGAGCTATGCAATTGGTGCAAGAGCGTCGCTACGCAGAGGCAAAAGCCCTATTGGAAGACTTGATTCAAAAGGACGCAACCGCCGCATCCTATCAAAGTCATGTCCAACGCATTGATGACATTCTAAAAATAATGCGCGGGGAAGCACCCACGCCCCCTCAAAACCAGGACCCCAGGGCCTCTCAACCAGGAGTGGGGGTTATATGAAACGTTTAGATCAGATCACACCCTTACGCCTACTATTAACTTGCCTTTTGTTCATTGCTATTGGGACAAATTGGGCAGCAGGCCGATCAGCCGTTGATTATTTGCATGGCGGCGCCGCCAAATATATTCAAGGCCGTTTGCAGGAGGCCTCGGTGGAAGTGGAGGAAGGGCTGCGGCTTTTTCCCAATGACTCCAAGCTAAAAGCCTTGGCGGGACAGCTTAAGAGCCTAAAAGACCAGAAGAAACAGGACCAAAGCGGCGAAGGCTCGCAAGGTGAGCAGGACTCCAAACCCAAAGAGGATAAAAAGGACAGCAGTAGCCAAGGCAACCAGCAAAACAAAGATCAAGCGAAAAAAGATCAAGAGAAAAAAGATCAAGACAAAAATCAGGGTAAAGAAAAAGAACAGGATAAAGCTAAGGAAAAGGAAAACGAGGCAAAGAAACAGGCTGAAGAGGGGAAAAACAAAGACCAGAATAAGCCGGATTCAAGCGGCCAGGCTGCTGCCCCTGTCAAACCTGGTGAACTGAGCAAGGAAGAAGCAGAACGATTGCTAAATTCCTATCAAGATGATGAAAAGCGGGAGCATCAGGAAATGCAACGCCGTCAAAAAAGCCCGGTAGGAGTGGAGAAGGATTGGTGAAAATCCAACATCAGAAAGTCCGGAACGCACTGCAATTGGTTTTGTTGTTTCTGGTCACGGCCATAACTTGGTCAAAGGCTGAAATTTCAGCTGAGGCAAATATATCTGCCACACAGGTAGGCGTTGGCGAGGCATTTCAACTTACCGTCCAAGTAACCGCAGATGAAGCCTTAGAAAACTTGCCTTGGCCGGTAGTAGAAAATTTGGAAAAATTTACCGTAGCGAAAAATACCGGAACCACCCGCAGCTCTCAGACTACAATCGTAAATGGTCGTATTTCCAATCGCAATCTTTTTGTGACCCACTTTTCCTATACCTTGACGGCGCAGAAACCGGGAAGTTACCCCATTGGTCCCATTCGCTACACATTTAAGAATTACGACAAAACCCTGGGAAGCGCCACTGTCACGGTAGTCAAGCAAGAGGCCGGGCTTACCACAGAATCGACATTGAGCAAACGATCGGCATTTGTTGGTGAACAAGTGCTTTATAACTTGCGAATCATCCCGTCCCAGGGTGTTCAGCAAATCAATCTCGCACAAGACTTGCAAAAATTGATTGGCGAGAAATTTTGGTTCCAGCGTTTGGATAAAAATGTGGAGCCAAAGGTGGTGAAAATTGCTGGGCAGGATACCCGAGTTTATGATATACGCATTGTGCTCTTTCCGTTACTCGCCGGTAAAGCGGAATTGTCCGGTATTCCCGTCGATTATCAACAGATCAGCCGAAGCCAAAAGCGTCGACAGGGCTCAGTATTCGATATGTTCGATGAAAGCTTCTTCGGCGGTGCAGGATCGGTGGTAGCGTTAAAAGCGTTCGCCAGCCCCATCTCCATGGATGTCCATCCCCTACCGGCGGGAACACCCTCTGATTTCACAGGTGCAGTGGGCAACTACACACTTTCTGCCACGGCTGATAAAGCATCACTGCCCTCCGGCGATGCATTGACATTGACCGTAACCATTCGCGGGGACGGCGAACCGAAAACCGTAACCAAACCACGCTTACCGGATCTCGCCCAATTTGAAGTCTTTGACCCGGAAGTGTCCACCTCCAGCACTATTCAAGGCAGTACATTGGTTTCCATAAAGACGTTTAAATATGTCATTGTTCCCCATCGCAAAGGGGAATACACTTTAGCGCCAGTTGTGTTTCCCTATTTTGATCCAGCCCGGCGGGTATATGCCGAGGCGAAATCCCAACCCATCACCCTTTCCGTTTCGGAAGGCAAAGAAATTTCCGCCACCCAGGGGCGCGTAATGAGTCAGAGGGAAATCACGGATATAGGTTCCGATATTCGCCATATTAAAGTCGGCGCTGCCCCATTAAGAAATGAAGATGACTTTTTATACCATAGACCCTGGTTCTGGTTGCTTTTTCCACCGACACCGACTGCCTTTGCTTTGCTGCTTCTGGTACGCCGCCGCAATCGAAAACTGGCTTCCGATTCAACCCTTAAGCGTAAGACCCAAGCCAGTGCTCAGTTGAAACGCCGTCTAAAAGAGGCGAATGAGGCGTTGAAACAAAAAAATGCACATGAATTCTACAAAGCGCTCTCCCAGGCCGTGGTAGGCTTTGCCAGTGACAAATTGAATCTGGAATTCAGGGGAATGATCATGGACGAGGCTAAATTGAAACTCACGCAGCGTGGGCTTTCATCCGCCATGGCCGAAGAATATGAAAAGTTAATCCAGCTCTGTGATTTCGGTCAGTTTGGGGGCACGGAACGAGACGATAGTGCCTGGAATGCCGCTTTGGACTCTGCCGAAACACTCCTTAGAAAATTGGATCGGGAATTATGAAAGTGTTACGCCATATTTCCAAATTGACCACAGCCCTATTCATACTTTCCGCATTGTCCTTAGCCAATCAGAGTTCCAATGAAGGACTAAACAGGGCCACCCTGGCATATGATCAAGGCAATACAGCCTACGAGAAGACAGACTACTCGCAAGCAGCGGACCTGTACCGTCAAGCCATCGATCAAGGGGTTGCAGATTCTCGACTCTTTTATAATTATGCCAACAGCCTCTTCCGGCTTAACCAATTAGGCATGGCTATACTCTATCTGGAGAAAGCTCATAAACTCAATCCCGATGACGAATATATCACCTTCAATCTGCGTTTCATCAACGCACAAATCGTCGACAAGAATCCCATTCCGGAATCCAATTTCCTTACCAAAATGCTCTGGTACTTGCACAGTTCCTATTCCATAAATCAAGGTCTTTGGATTTGTTTGGGACTGTTTGCAAGCATCTTTTTAGCCGCAACTGCCGCATTGTTTGCGGGACCCGGCATGCGAGGCCTTCTCTACACAATCATGGCCTTGTCCGTCTTAACATCGGTTATCATCGGGCCATCCCTTTTCTATAAGGTACGGCAACAGGAAACATTGCAATATGGGATTGTGCTGAAGGCGGCCATTGAAATGTTCAGTGGACCTGGGGACAGCTTCCAAGTTTTAACCAAGGTTCATGAAGGAACTAAGTTTGAAATCGTAGAAACCCGCGGTGATTGGGTATCGGTAAAATTGGCGAATGGAAAAGGCGGATTTGTGCGTCTAACCGATTTAGGTAAAGTCTAGATCTACTACGTTCTGATCATGGACCGATCATGGACCGCTACGCGAAGCCAACCATGTTCCAGCGGCCGGACACAATCCTAAAACCACCAGTGATGCTGCTATCGTTCCCAAGACAAGCTTCTGACGCCAAGATAGTGTAATAGCAGGCAGAACATCAGTCGGCTCGACAATATACGCTTCCTTAACGACCAACATGTAGTAGTAAAACGAAACCACAGCATTGACTACGGCAATTCCCACAAGAGCATAATATCCTTGCGCCGCAGCAGTGGAAAAGAGCAGAAACTTCCCCAGAAATCCTGCCAAAGGTGGAATGCCTGCCAGCGAGAACATGCACAGTAACAACAAAACGGCAAGCCCTGGACTGCGTCGACTTAAACCTCGCAGCGACGCAATGGTGTCCGGCCCGGTTTGCCCTACTATGCTCATAATGAAATACAAACCGAAGCTGGTTAGACCGTAGGCCAATAAATTGTACTGCAATGCTGATCTGGCAGCCCCGGCATCACCGAGCAGAGACAAGAGCATGTAACCCACTTGGGCAATGGAAGAGTAGGCTACGAATCGGCGCAAATTGGTTTGGCGCATGGCGCCTAAGTTGCCAACCACCATCGATAGTACGGCAGCGGCAGAAAAAAACCGAGCCAATCCGGGGCGGAGCAGATCCAGAGGACCTAAGAAAAGCACAGTAGTGGCTGCCACGGCGGCCATTTTTGAACTTACGGACAGGAAAGCCATAACCGGTGTAGGAGCGCCTTGATAGACATCCGGAGCCCACATATGCAGTGGCACCATGGCGAGCTTAAATCCCAAGCCGCCTAACAGAAAAATTGTGCCGCCCCAAAGCAAGGGCTGCCCGGAATTCATTTGAACCGCCGTAGCCACCGCATCAAATCCCAATCCACCCGCCGCGCCGAAAAGAAAGGAAATGCCGAATAAAGAAAGCGCGGACGAGAAGCCGCCCATCAGAACATACTTTGATCCCGCTTCTACAGAATCCGAGTCATTGGGTTGAAATGCGGCAAGCGCATACAGGGGAAGGGTCGCCAGTTCCAGTCCCAAATAGAAAGTCAATAAATCGCGTGCAGAAACCAGCGCGAACATACCCTGAGTGCATAAAATAAGCAGCCCAAAAAAAGCTCCGGGACGAGTCAATGCGCCACGAACAGTAACACCTGGTTGAAAGTAGGATCGTGAAAGCCAGGTTGTTGCAAGCGCAGCCAGGGTAAACAGGAATTTCCAAAGTAGGGTTCCAGAAGAGGCACGGTAACCGCCAAAGGACCCTATTCGAGCAGACTCGGGTAGGAGCATAATCCCTATGGTGATGGCAAGCAATCCCATCCACGATATGGTAAAAGCCTTCTTTCCTTCCGTCGCTCCTAGGTCGGAAACCAATACGAGCAGCGCCAAAGCGAACAGGCCAAGGTCCGGTAAAAATGGAAGCAGCGCGTTTGTCATAAACCTAGCGATTCAAATTGTTGAGGATGGGTAGAATAGCCTGATCCAAAAGTGCGGCCAGCTTGCCAGGAAAAAGACCCATGCCCAGAATACAAACAAGCAGCAATACCAACGGCACCTTTTCCATAAGCGTGGCATCGCCGATTTCCGAATTGCCTGTACTGTTTTCAGTCGCACTGACTCGGCGGGGACCATGCAAAATGGAATTAGTCGCTCTGAGGATATAGATGGCTGTCACCACAATAGACATCACTGCAAAGGCCGTACACACAATAGCTAAGGGTTTTCCAGTAGTAAAACCACCTAGAAAAACATTCAATTCAGCCGCGAAGCCTGCCAGTCCAGGAAGACCCAATGCAGCAAAACCGGCAAGGATAAAACAGGTAGCCAAGAATGGCATTGAGGCCATCAGCCCAGACATTTCAGAAATTTTACGCGTATGCGTTCTGGCATAAATCATTCCGATCAGACAAAAAACGGCTGCGGTGATGAATCCGTGCGCCAACATTTGCAGCACTGCGCCGCGCAAACCGGTGGCATTTAAAAAAGCCAGGCCCAGGAACACCAGCCCACAATGGGAAACGGAGGAATAGGCGTTCATATATTTGAGGTCCTTCTGCTTAACGGCCACAATGCCGCCCCAAATTACGCCAGCCGCTGCCAAGATCAGGAAGGCATTCATCCAAAGGCGGCAGCCTTCCGGCAACAAATACATGGCTATGCGAAGGCAACCGTAACTTCCAAGTTTCATATGCACACCAGCCAAAAACATGGAAACGGCCGTGGGCGCGGAAGCATGCCCGTCCGGGGACCAAATATGGAAAGGAAACATATTCCCCAGAATACCGAAGCCTAAAAAAATGACAGGAAAGGCCCAAAGCTGGAAGCCTTCACTAAACCGGATTCGGGACAATTCCAGAATGTCGAAAGTATGGATTCCGGATTCAAAGTAAAGGCCTAGAATCCCAAGCAGAATGAGCGCCGAACCACCCATCAGCATCAGATTCAGTTTCATGGCAGCATACTCTTTGCGACCACTGCCGAACATGCCAATTAGCAAATAAGTGGGAATCAAGGTCAGTTCGTTAAAGACGAAGAAGGCGAATAGATCAAAAGTGATGAAGCTGCCAAAGACACCAGCCGCCAATATTTGCAGGAGAATAAAGAATTCCTTTGTGCGCTTATCAATAGTCCAACTGGCCATAGTACCACAAAAAACCACGACCCCGGCCATGACCATCATGGCCATGGAAATAGCGTCCACGCCGGCATGATAGCGAATGTTCAAGGCCGGGAACCAGGAGATATCGGTGACAAAGGCCAGTACCGATTCAGTACCGCCAGCGGGAACTTGCGGTGGGTTCAAGAAGAAAACGGTTGCCAGCAGGGCTATAAGAGCCAAGTTTATCCCGTTGACGGCCAAGCTGAACCAGCGTACAGCGGAAACCTTCGTCTCTGGTAATGCCATAAGCATTCCTGCCGAAAGCAGCGGGATGAGCCAGGTCAAAGTAAGGAGAAGTGGTGCATGCGAAAGTGCGGTTTGCATTAGAAGTTCGCGCCTCCATACCAGGCCAAAAGCAAAAGGCCAAGCAAAGCCGTTACCATATAAAATTGCACCTGGCCGCTTTGAAATAACCCTTGGATAAAGGCTACCTGGCGGATGAAAAAGGTTAGGAGATCAAAACTGCCATTGACGATGGTCCTTTCCATCCAAGTGATCGGCGCTGCAATCAAGCGTGCGCCCACTCGCTTGATCAGAAACAGGTACAATTCGTCGATATAAAATTTGTGATAAACAACCGTGTACCAAAAGGGTTCAGTTCGGTTCGCATAACCAGCCTTCTGCTTCTTGAACGCATAGTAATACCAGCTCATGCCCACACCGAGTAAAGCCAGCAGAGATGCGACAACAGGCAACCACTCTAGACCACCCTGTGAAGCTTCGGAAGTTTCCGCCATCCCGGAGGAAAATGGCAAAACCGTTTTTAAGAAAAAATCTTTGGAAAGCCAACCAATAATCGCACTAGGCACGGCCAAAACTAGAATTGGCAATGTCATTAACCAGCCTTCTCGGCCTGGGACAACATGACCACTCGTTTGACCGGACTTGGCCGTTCCATGAAAGATGAGGAAAAAATACCTGGACATATAAAACGCGGTCAAGCCACTGGTGAGTAGGCCTGCCACAAAAGCGCCATAATGTCCGTGGACAAAAGCCGCATGCAAAATTGCTTCTTTGGAAAAAAATCCTGAAAATGGAAAAATTCCTATGATAGCTACGCAGGCTATAAGTGTTGCCCAATAGGTGCGTGGCAGAAAGCGACGCAAAACGCCGGTATCTCGAATATCATTGCTGTGTATGGAATGAATGATAATTCCGGCCGATAGGAATAATAGACATTTGAAAAAAGCATGCGTAAAGACATGAAACATGGACCCGGTAAATGCTGCCGGGGATTGGGTTCCCAGCGAAAGCATCATCAAGCCCAATTGAGACAATGTGGAAAAAGCGAGTATTCTTTTGAGATCGGTTTGCGTGCAGGCAATCACGGCTGCGAATACAGCGGTAAAAGCACCCGTGCCCTCAACCACTCTTAGCGTATATTCAGCCGCCGAGAAAAGTGGATAAAGACGGGCTGTTAAATAAATTCCCGCCACTACCATGGTGGCGGAATGGATCAAAGAAGAAACGGGCGTGGGGCCTTCCATGGCATCGGGAAGCCAAACGTGAAACGGGAACATGGCGGACTTGCCCCAAGCACCCATATAAATGAACAACGTTCCCAAAGTCAAAAGATTGCATCCGAGGAATCCCATGCCAATGGTATGGTTTAAGGCCAAAGCAGCATCAGGGCCATTTACCGTGATAAAATCAAAACTACCTACGGTCGAACCCACGGCAATCATGCCCATTAAAAAGAAGGCATCGGCGAAGCGCGTCAGTATAAACGCCTTTTTGCTGGCAGCTACGGCCGAAGGCTTGGTGTACCAGAAGCCAATGAGCAAATACGAAGCCGTGCCCACTAATTCCCAGCAGAAAAAGGTTTGCACCAAATTACTGGAGACTACAAGCCCCAACATGGTAAAGGTGAAGAAAGAAAGAAGCGGAAAGAAGCGTCCCTGTCCTTTATCTTCATGCATATACCCTATCGAGTAGAAATGGACGAGGAAGGAAATACAGGATATAACCAGCACCATCATCACCGAAATAGGATCCAAGTAAAAGCCCAACTTGGCGGCTGGAAAAGTGCCGACACCCGTATTGAAAACCATCCAAACATGTTCCCAGGCCAAAGCTGTTCGATTTGGGAACACATCCGGATGGCCCAAAACCTCCGACCAATAACCCAGGCCCAAAAGCATTGCCAGGACGAGCGTCCCACTCATGAGAATTGTGGCGGTCCATGCTGAAGCGACACCACTTTTTCTGCCCAACCATAATCCATTGATTAAGAAGGAAAGGAGCGGCAAGGCCAGAATACCGTATGCCAACAAGCCAAGCTTATCCATGCATGCCATCCAGTTGCCGTAAGTCTAGATGCCGTCGATTTCGATGCACGATAATAACCATGGCCAATGCCAAAGCCATTTCCGCTGCAGTGACTGCCACAGCAAAAAGCACAAAAATGCTTCCGGCTTCCGCGTCGCGCATTACGCCTTCCGATCCACCGAATCTTGCAAAGGCGATAAAATTTATGAGAGCAGAGTTGACCATTAGCTCCAAAGACATCAAAGCTGCCAGCATATTTCGGCGCGTTAACAATCCATAGGTTCCAATAGCGAAAAGGCTAGCGGATAAAAGCAAACAGGTAGTTAAATTCATAAGGGTTTCCCCTCTTCATTAGGCACGGTTCCGCTGGTAGTATTACTTCGTCTCGCTAGAGCAATGGCTCCCACCATAGAGGCCAACAGCAAAACGGAAATCAGTTCAAACGGAATCAAAAATCCATCTGGCCCAGAATCCAGCATGCGAAGGCCCAGGGATCGCAAAGCGGCAATATCACCAAATGAGGAAATATCGCCAGCTGTCAATGTGTTCTCATCCACATGCGTCGTGCGCGCCAAACCAAGTAAGAAAATCATGACTGTAACGGAAACAATCAATCCAGAAACAACCTTCAGAACGGAGGGATGCGCCATTTTTCCACCGAGCTCCGAAGTCAACAGCACGGCGTACAGCACAAAAATCATTATTCCACCTATATAGACCATGACCTGTACCAACGCCACCATTTCTGCGCGCAGTAAAAGGAAAAGGATCGCCGTACAAAGCAGCACGCCCAAAAGTCCCATGGCGGAACGAAACAAATTTCGAGCAAGTACGGTTACACCTGCTAAACCAAGCAGTGCCGCGCAAAGAGCATAAAAGAATAGATCACGCACTTTCAGCGCCCCTCAGTTTTATTGAGGATATAATCCAATTCATCTCGTTTATAGGCAGCCATTTCAAAACCATGGCCCATTCGAATGGCATCGAAGGGACATGCCTCGATACATAGATTGCAAAGGGTACAGGTCGAGAAACGGTAGACGAATGCGCCCAAGACGCGTTTGGAAGCCAAGTTCTTTGTAGTCAAAATGGAGATCGTTCCATTGGGGCAGGCCTTTTCACATAGCGTACACGCTGTGCAATTGTGTTCCCCTTCCGCATCATGGGGCATTACGACTTGGCCACGGAAGCGTTCAGCGAATTTGAGCGTATCGCGATTCTCAGGATATTCTTTTGTCACCACCCGGCTAGGCCGGGAAATATAGCGGAAGGTAACACCCATACCTTTGAACAAGTTCAGCGTATCCTTCAGTACCGTGCTTAATTTCATCTTGGCCCCGAAATCATGGCAGTATCAATTTGAAAGTGATCAAGGTGGCGGCCACTAGCAAGTTGGCCATGGAAACCGGAAGTAAAAATTTCCATTCGAGAGAAAGCAAATGATCGATGCGAAGGCGAGGAAATGTCCACCGGAACCACATATAGAGCAAAATAATGGTATAGGTCTTGGCGAAAAACCATAGCAGGCCGGGAATGAAAGCCAGAGCGGCATCGATGGGTCCAACTCCAAATTGCGGGGCCAGGAATCCACCAAGGAAAAAAGTAGTGCAGAGGCCAGCGGACGCGAACATGTTCACAAACTCCGCCAGAAAGAACATGGAAAATGTAATGCCGGAATATTCGGTATGAAATCCACCCGTCAACTCGGATTCCGCCTCGGAAAGATCCAAAGGTCCGCGGTTCAGTTCGGCCGTAGAGGATATCATATAGATGACAAACGCCAAGAGACCGGCGCCCGGCAACTTGAAAATCCACCAATCCAAAACCGTGCCTTGCTGGGATAAAACAATTCCCCGTAAGGAACCGGTTCCACTGGCCATGACCACCAGTAACATGCAAAGCACCATGGACAATTCATAAGAAAACAACTGCGCCCCGGCCCGCATGGCGCCAAGCAGGGAATATTTATTGTTGGAACCCCAACCGCCGATAAGAATGCCAAGAATTCCCAATCCGGAAACGGCGGCAATATACACCATTCCTGCATCCGGATCCGTAACCTGCAAGTCATGTCCGAAAGGAATAACAACCAGTACCAGAAAGGATCCGGTGATGGGAAGCAACGGCGCAATAAAATAAGCCAGCACATCCACGGCCTTGGGCCGGATGCTTTCCTTCATTAAAAGTTTGATGGAGTCCGCGATGGGTTGTAAAAGCCCAAATGGACCAACGCGCGTAGGGCCAAGCCGCCCCTGGAAACGGGCACATACTTTTCGCTCCAGCCAGACCAGAAAAATGGCAGTGACAACTACCAGGCCGCAAACGGCAACAACAGCAAGAAGTCCGTTGGCTAAAGCGGCCTGCGTAGGAGGCAGAACACTTCGAACCCAATCGCCAATAGGATGATTGACTGTGTATTCCATCATCGGTCGATATCCGGGATGATGAGATCCAGTGTAGACAGCACCGCTACCAAATCCGCAATTTTTCCGCCGCGCGACATTTCATTGATGGCTGAAAGATTGGACATGCCAGGTGAACGATTCTTGATACGATAGGGCTTGAAGGAATTTTCCGAAACCATGTAGGTGCAAAACATGCCTCGCGCCGTTTCCACACTGGAAAAATAACTGCCGGCCGGAACCTTATAAGCGGGCTTTTCTTTGGAACGGTATGGCCCTTCCGGTATGCCTTTGGTCGCCTGTTCCAAGATGCGCACCGATTGACGCATTTCCTCCATGCGCACCGCATAGCGATCGAAACAATCTCCGTTCTTTCCTAAAGGCACGTCGAATTCGAATCGATCGTAAATGGAATAGGTGTCATTTTTGCGTACATCAAAATTGATCCCAGACGCACGGCCAACTGGCCCCGAACACCCATAACTGATGGCGCGTTCCCGAGACATTACCCCTACCCCAACTGTGCGCTCACGAATAATGGGGTTTTTGGACACGAGGACATCAAACTCGTCCAGGGCAAATTTAAGCTCTTCCAGTAGCGATTGAACCTTGACGATAAAACCCTCTGGAAGGTCCGCATTGGAACCGCCCGGCCGGAAATAATTCATGGTCAGGCGCGCTCCACACAATTCTTCAAACAGATTGGTGATCTTTTCCCGCTGGATGAAGCCATATAGAAAAGCGCTGACCGCGCCCATATCCATACCAAAGGCCGCCCACCATAAGAGATGCGACTGGATCCTTTGCAACTCACACACGATGACGCGGATATACTCCCCGCGTTCCGGCACGCCGATGCCCATGGCCTTTTCAATGCCCAGACAAACGCACAAATTATTGATATGACTGCTCAAATAATCCATGCGGTCGGTCAAATGCATGTATTGGACAAAGGTCTCGTTCTCTCCCATTTTTTCTATGGCGCGATGGATGAAGCCAAGATGCGAAACCACTTCCTTGACCGTTTCACCTTCCAGCCTCACCACCATTTTCAATACCCCGTGAGTACTGGGATGCTGCGGACCCATATTGAGAAAATATTCTTGCGTCCCGTCGGCACGCGTTTCCCGCAAAGCGAATCCGGGAGGCAAGGCATACTTTGTATCCAAATCGGCCATTTTAATACGGACGCTTCACAACCCGGGTCGGGTCGGAGAAGTCCTTACGCAAGGGGTGTCCGGGAAAATCGTCGTCCAAGAACAGTCGCCGCAAATCCGGGTGCCCGGTAAAATGGATACCGAAGAAATCATACGTTTCGCGCTCATGCCAATTTGCAGTAGCATAGAGACTGGAAAGACTTGGAATTTCCGGATGATCCTCATGCGGAAGTGCGCATCGGATGAAAACCTTATGTCCTTTATCCACGGACATGAAATGTGCCACCACTTCGAACCGATCTTTCCAATCTACGGCCGTAAGCTGAATGAGAAAATCGAGTTTAATCCGATCCTCTTCTTTAAGAAAACGCACAAGGGGCAGGTAGTCATCCCGAGATACGGCGACGTCCAGAATATAATCCGCACCTAGAGCGGTTATTTTTTCATCCGTCACTTCCGGCACGCCTTGCACCGTTAAGCCTGGAAACCGTTCCATCAGAATTTTCAGCAACTCTACTTGAGGCAAACCGCGGCTGGGCTTGGGGACACGCGCCACCTCTTCGAATTTTGGAGCGACAATGCGTTTGATGACCACGCCTTTATAGTCCGGATTTTCAAGCTTGAACTTTTCTTGGGCCTCTTTCATCCCGGCTTGCTTCAGCTTTTCCTTCTCTTCCCAATCAGTGGCACAATCTGTAAGCATATCCTTGAACGGCTCGCGATTGATGGGCCGATGTTCAAAAGATTTGCGCCATGCGCCTTTTCGAATCAACTCTTGCAACTTCATGATTCCGAATAACAGGGCTTCCGGCCGCGGTGGGCATCCTGGTATATACACGTCAACGGGTATAAGCCTATCCGCACCCTTAATCACGGAATAACTGTCGTAATAGAATGGTCCACCCGATATCGTGCAGGCACCCATCGCGATCACATATTTAGGTCCAGGCATTTGCTCATACAGTGTGATAAGACGGGAGCCCATTTTCTCTACAATGGTGCCGGCCAAAACAATAAGGTCGGCTTGACGCGGTGTAGCCCGGGCTACCTCTAAGCCGAAACGGGCCCAGTCGTTGTCGGAAGCGCCAGTGGCCATCATTTCAATGGCGCAGCATGAGGTTCCAAATACCAATGGCCACAAAGAATTGGCCCTGGCCCAACCTACCACCCAGTCCACGGCATTAATAGCCCCATTTTGGGGCGGAAAAGGAAGGGGAACCATGTCCCTGGCAGTCATTCCCATTCTAGCACCTTTTTACGCCATGCGTAGATTAGAGCAAATCCCAACACCGCCAAAAAAACCAACAATTCTACCCAGATGAAAATTGCCGAAACCATTCCGGCATTTCCTTGCCCAGCGGATCGCAATACGGCCAGAGCTGGAAAAAGAAAAATGGCTTCTACATCAAATACCAGAAAGACCAAGGCGAACAGATAGTATCCGATATGGAATTGAATACGTGCAGAGCCGATACTGGATTCACCCGATTCATAAGCATCGCGCTTTTTGCCAACATCCATAAAGCGAGGAGCAATGAGGCGCGAGAAGACCATGGCCCCTCCAGCAAAGAGCACACCCACCAGGGCAAAGACGCCAATGATTATGTATCCGGACATTTTATGCAGCCCCTGACAAAACCATTATCCTATTTCGTGAGAATTAATCCAGTTCGAATTTTGTTTTTCACGGAAACGGTTCCCCTCATCCACACTATAAAAGATATAAAGGTTGCATGAAAGGAAAGCTAAAGCCCAAAGCGTAATCTTGTCAAAATGACGAAGCCATTTTTATCCGCAAAACCAAACTGATCTCCGTTTTATTACCACCACGTTCACTGGTTTTCCCCAGTGCTCTCAACTGTGCTAGAACAGCTCTAGCCGCGATTTTCGCCTTCAAAACGATGTACTTTCTGTGGGCCAAAGGGAAAATAGTTTTGAGGTTTTTCGGAACCTTATATAGCCATGCCGGGCAGGGAAAGTTCCATCCTTTTGGCTGCTATCGTTAATTCCAGCCAATCCTAAAAGCTTAATCATTGATTTTCCTGTACTTAGCGCATCAGCCAGATGATAATTAAATTCAGTCATTTAAAAATTAGGGATCCAATTTCAATATGATATAATCACTGAGTAAGGCTGACCGTCGACTTAAAAGAAGTTCTTCCGGACAGTCCAGTACGATTCAGGAACAGGAGTGGTAGATGCAGAATCAACCTCCAGAATTTCCCTTCTCCCGCCAATTTATTGATAGTCAATCTAAACGCTGGGCCCGGCTAAAAAACAGCCAAGATGCGTGAATCTCACTACAAAGGCGGATTTGGCGAATTGAGACTAGGGTTTCGCTTTTTTTTCGGAACTTTTGCACCCGCACTTGTAACTTTCAGCCTATATTTACCTCGCCCGCAAGGCTGTTTTAAAAATTTCTCCCAAAGGATTCCCACATGAGATCCAAATTTTCCGTATTTACCCGTTTATCCGTTTTTGCATTTCAAGCAAACCTGGATCTCGCTCATGCCCAGGTCTTACCGGACTCTCTGGTACTGACATCCAAAGTACGGGACTTTCAAGGGGGAAATGAGCCTTCCAATATCCCCTACTACCATCACCCTGACTTCAATACCTTTTGCTGTGGAGATAGCCGTGGTATTGTTGGCCCCAATATTCTTCTCACTGGAAAACTGGATACAGCCAATTTCCCAAATGACAACCGAAATCCACAAATGATTAAATCCGATCCTGGATTCTTTAGTGATGTTTTCCCTTCCACCAAAAATTTTGATCAATGGTATAACGACGAAGACACAACCGTCAATCGCCCTTTTTTACACGATCTCATTTTCAAACCGGTAACGGGTCTGCCGGGGATATACAAATACGAAAGCAATAGCTTCTTCCCATTGGACGATGCATTGATACCAACAATCACAAAGCCCCTGACTGAGGGAACCACAAAATGGCCAACGAAATCATTTGGCCAGAATACGATTGGTAATACCAACCACAATTTCGGCTTTACAATGGAATTCCATGCCACATTCACCTACCTAAAACCCATTGCCGGCGTGCGCCCTCCCCAGACATTTACATTCACTGGAGATGATGACGTATGGGTGTTTTTCAATGGGACTCGTGGCATTGATTTAGGGGGAGTTCATCCAGCTGAATCAGCCACAATAACTTTAGATTCCGCTACCGCTGTAAACACGTTCCACATGGTTGACAGGAAGGCCTATATTCTGGATTTCTTTATTGCAGAAAGACACACAACTGGATCAAATTGCACCATCACTACCAGTCTACAACTGGAAACGGAAAAGGTTTCTAAACCCATTGCAGCGCCATTCAACATTTTACCGACAACATTCGATGACAAAATTGTCGTCACTTTGACAGACTCTACTGTTGGCGCCATATTGCGCTATACACTTGATGGAAGTGTCCCAACAGAATCAAGCCAAATTTACACGGATACATTGACCATTTACAACACAACCACAATTAAGGTCATTGGTTTTAAGGAGGACTGGAAGCCAAGCGAAATGCTAACTGTAGAATATGTAAAGGCAATCATTCCCTCAACTATTGAAGTGCTGAACCAAGACGGAACCCGTCTCACAAACGGCTACCTGTCCGAGCTCACTACGCCATTCTTAGTAAAGATCACCACTTCGCAAGTCAATCTCACTACCACTTCCGACACGTTGAGAACCAAAACCGGTCTTGACCTTGAAAGCCAATCGCTTTCCAACCCCACCGCGCTTACCAAGTCCATTGTCTTCCAAGGGACATCTCCCTTGGTTGTTTCTGCAACAACCTCCGGCAACTCAATTGTAGAGGCCACCACTTACGACAGCCTAATTGTTCGTTGGGTCAACCCACTCCTTCCCAGCGATTTCGCAGTCAAAAAGGTCCTCATCCGTCCTGCGCCAAAACAAAGCACGGTTTATTTCAGCACCTTATCCAATGGTTCAGACAGCACCAGTCTTTTCCCCTTGAACACCACTCAGGTTTTTGTGGTCGTGCGTGATCAATCTCGAAACCCACTTTTGAGTTATACTGCAGTTATCACTTCCGACAAGGACGGATTGGATAATGAAACCTTAACCTTAACTCCATTGGCAGGTGCACCGGCTGGAACATTCATCGGTTCCATTGCCATCGACAAACTGGCTTTCAAATCTCCCGGTGACGGAAAGTTGGAAGTGTCCTTAGGAGGCGATCAGCTTCATGTGATCTATACCGATCCCGTGGATGGCGATATTGCAGAAGCCTCAGCCGGTTTTGCGGTTAGTGTGCAGGAAAGCCCTTTGGTCCAATTTACTGATGCCAGCGGTGTACCCGTGGTACTTGGCAGCTATTGGGATCCATCCAAAGGAAAACTTTTCTTTTCCTATAGCGATGATTATGCTGGCGGCAAGGTGCCCACCAAGCAAGTTTTCCTCAACTTGGTCAGTAAAAAGTATGGCGTACCGATTGGAACGGACCATGAACGCGATACCGTGAATCTAACTGGTGTACCTGCAGGCTCTGGCACCCGAGCCACATGGACCGGGTCCATTAATTTAGCCGATGCATTTCCGGCAATTGATTCCAATGGCACTGCGGAAACCCATTACTTGGGAGAAGCCACCATCACCGTTAGCGCGCATGACAATATTGGCACACCCCAATCCCTTACCGTTTCGGACTTTTTGTTGATTGCATATCCCGATGTACCCGCCACCATCGATTGGAAACTGGCAGACCCTCTCCCCAAGAATCCCGAAGGATTGATCATTACGGTCAAGGACCAAAGCTTTACGTTGGCCCGTGATACTGTTCTGCTGAGCGTGGGTTGCACGAAATCAGGCGATAGCGTTTCCAGTTTCGGAGGCATCGAATCCTTACCCGGTTCAGGCATTTATACTACCGGCACTTTGGTCAAGGATGAAGGCATTCCCAGCTTTGCTGATGTATTGCTCTCTTGCCAGACTACAGATCAAATCCGCATACGCTATGTGGATCCAGTCTATGGGATATTAAAAGAATTATTAATCGATGAAGTTGCGAAACCGGTGGCAACGCCGATTGGCCGCAAGTTCATTCTCAATGAAATGGTCACCCTAGCTTCGGCTACTCCCGGTGCCAAAATATATTACACCCTGGACGGCAAAATACCTGTTCCAGGAGTGAGTCCGGAATTCACCGACCCCTTGCGAATCAGCGTTACCACCGTGGTTACCGCTATCGCCGTCTTTCCCGGAATGAAGGACAGCAAGGTAATGAAGGAAACCTATACTAAGCAAGTGGAACCATCACGCCTGGAAATTTTGGATGAAAACGGCAATCAAATTACCGCGAATACACTCACCGGCGCGGCAAAAGCAATACAACTCAAATTGACCACCACACAGGACGATTTGTTCAGCGTCAAGGTAAACGTAAACTCCGTTTTAGCTTTGGATGCGGAATCCATCCCGATGGACAATTTTAACCCCTTGGCCAATGCCTTTGAATACAAGCAAACCTTGCCGTTGGCCTCCCCTGCCACTAAGGTAGCGGGTAATTTCACCATTGAAGCCAAAGGCACGGACACGTTAATTGCTAAATGGGTCAACCCTTTCAACCCCTTGGACTTTGCCAGCGATACAATTTTCATCAAACCGGCATTTGTTGCCGCCGAGGTCTATTTCTCCTTGACTGAAGGTGGCCCCCGCATCTCCGTGTATCCAGTCAATCAGGATAGCCTTTTCATTGTGGTAAAAACACGACCAAAGGATCCCGCCTTGGTTTACACAGTGGACGTATCATCCAGCACGCTTGGCAATGATTTGGAAACCTTGGTTCTGAAGGAATTGTCACCCGGCGTCTTTTCTGCCAAAGCCCCCGTAAGCACAACCCTGGCCAAAAAACCTGGAGACAAAATTGTAGAGGTCGCTGTCTCAGGAGATCAAATCAAAGCCATCTTTGTGGATCCTGTTTATAAAGATGTGTACCAAGGCGATGTCGGCTTTGCCCAGCAAGTACAGGAAAGCGCCACTTTGGAATTCATCGACGCCAGTGGAAATCTGGTGGCTCCCACGGATGTATGGAACCCCACTACGGGAAAAGTTTTCCTCCGTTACACGGATGATTGGAATATCGGCATTGATGCGCTTGTAAAAACTAAGGTCGCCATTCTAAACCTCGTCAACAAAATATCGGGAGTACAGGTAGGTTCGGACAGCGAGAACGTTGTACTCACCCTAAAAGCCGGCACAGTTGGCACTAAGGGCGTTTGGGAAGGATCTTTGGCACTAGTAGATAAAAATACAGCGACCAATGCCAATGGTACGTTAGAATCCTATTACCGCGGTGAATTGACCGCCACGGTCTTTCCGCACAATAATGCAGGTGCGCTTGCAGGTAGCCCGGTTCAAGATCAGATGCTCATCGCGTATCCCAACCAATCCGCTGCCATTGTAATCAAGGACAATACCGGAAAAGACGTCGTCCGTGAAACCGGCAAGGTCAACGTGTTAATCACGGATCAACTTTTCACAAAATCCGGGGATGCATCAATTGCCGCAACCGTAAGCTGCCTGAATTCAACGGATAATGTTTCCCATGTCACTTTGGTATGGAATGGCACTCAATATGCCATCCAACCCCTATTGGACAAGGGCGAAACCACTGCCACCCCCAATAAAGGCGATGCTTTACTGGAATGTCTCATCACGGATGTTCTTAAAGTATCCTACATCGACCCGGTCTATCTCGACGAGCGGACCGCAGACGTTCGTTGGAGCGACAATACCAAAAGCCGCATGTACTATGCTTCGACCAAAGACAGCATCGAATTTTCCTCGGTATCGGATGCCCAAGCAAAAGATTTTCTGATTGTTGTGGAAGGCGTTAGCCCCAATCGGGACAAGGTGGATACGGTCCTTGTTACTTTGACAACCGCACAAGGTGAACTGGAAACCTTGGTAGCCGTGGAAACCGGCGTCTTGACCGGAAAATTCATTGTAAAAACAGATTTCTTGTTCCGAAGTGCGGATCCAATCAAGGGCTCCAAAATTGTAGAAGCCAAAATAGTGATCGCGAATAGAGTGAACCAGGTATTGGTCAATGGTAGTGCCAGTGTGGGTGGTACCAAGGTGAATGCCGATATCTCTCTGCTCTCCAGCTACAATCTGATTTCTAAAGCGTATGCCAAGGACGAGGACGAAAACGGCCGCGCCGACCATGTGTATATCTACCTCGACCACAAAGTAAGCCGCCTGCCCACGGCACTGGATTCCGTGTACTGGAATCAAGTGGGAAAAGCCTTCAGCCAGAAAGCTGGTTCTGATAAGATCTCCTTCTTACCGGGTTCAGATTCTTCGGTTCTAGTTCTTGACTTTACTTCCTCACAATTCGGAGCCGGACTAACCGATATCCCTGCGGGTCAATCCCCCATTGCCCTTCTACCAGATGACAATATTTTTGCCGGTCAGCGCGCAAAACTTGCGGATTCCATTGGCCCCGTGATCATTACAGCCATCAAGAAGCCCTCTAACTTGCAGACGTACAACTATTCCGGAACTGAAAAGCGCTTCAATCCTGATACGCTAAACATTACTCTGTCGGAAAAAGTCAAAACCACCACAGCCACCTTTAGTAAGATGCTCCGTTTCTCGAAAGGCTGCGCAGAGTATAAGGAGTCCGTGCCCTTGCAAACATTCAGTGAACCAACCGTTGAATTAGATGGCTTAACTTGGACCGTGATTGTGGACAACACTCCCGATTCCCAAACGCCGTTGGTCGGCGACTGTATTTTTATGGAAGTCAATGGAACCTATGTTGACCTGCTGAACAACAAACCCGCTCACCTCGGTGTGCCTTTGACAGGTGAAAATCCAAAATTGGTTATCCGCGGTTTCCGAGGCTTTCCTCCTGTAGCTGGAATTGATGCAGAAACCCCTGGATTTGTGCTAGTTACAAATGACAATCGGGTGGACAAATCGGGAACATTCAGTAATCAAGGTGCAAACGGGTCCTGGAATGTTGTTTGGATTCCGCCATTCGGTTACACGGAAAAAGACCCTGTTGGCTCACTACAGAACATTGCCAACCATTTCGGTGAGGGACAAACGCAGGGTTCCAAAGCGGAAGTCGCCACGCCCAAGGAAATGCCTAAGAACCTTAGTGCAGTGCAAGTTATTACATCGGGTGCCTATAAAGCCCAAATTCACATTTACGACAACCTTGGCCATTTCGTGCGCTACATGGAACAAGCTTATGGTCTCAACGGGGAAGACAAAAACCCTTGGCGAGCCACGGACAAAGGCCAGTTGAGCTTTCTAATCTGGGATCTCAAAGATGAAAAGGGCCAAACAGCTGGGCAGGGTGTCTATGTCTGGAAGGTCAATTTTGCCTTTATTGAGAAGAACGTAAAATCCGAAGTGCGGTTTACGCGAACTGGGGTCATGCGACCAAAGAATTAAGCCTAAAACGAGCCCTTTCCAGGACTCAGAAAACGCTAAAAAGCCGGACCGCAAGTCCGGTTTTTTTTTGCTTTTCAAAGTCAAAAGCCACTTATTGTTGATAATCGCCCATTTTAAGCCAAACTAGGCCTATGGTACCGTCGCAGTGCTTCCAAAAATGAGAGCAGTATGTTGCGTTTTGACCCTCCAAACCGACCCATTTCCATTATATTCTTCTTAAATTAACAGCCCAAGGTAAGGCCGTGGAACACCTTACCGCCGCACACTGTAAAATGGACAACTTTTTCACCAAAGGATTCATGATGAATTCCAGAAACGTAACAGCATTATCCATGGTTTTGGGATTTGTCCTGGCCAGCTTTGCACCTTCTTCGGGACAGGCGCCAGCATCTCTTAACTTGAAAGTAAAATTAAGGGATCTGCCGGAAAGTCCCCTGCCCAATTTCCATCCTGATTTCAACACCTACAACGTCTTTGGAACTGTCGCGGGTTATGTCGACGCAAATATATTGACAACTGGCATAGTGGACACGACGGTTTTCAAGAATGACAATCGCAATCCAAAACTGGTTTCCGCATTCAACCCCGGAGGCGAACGTACATTTACCGACAACCCTCCAGGCCCGACTCCTTATTTTGACCAGTGGTTCAACGATGATCCCAGCACGGATAAAAACCGCCCATTCTTAGCGGACCTAGTCTTCAACAATATCGGTACCCCCGAGGTGCCGTTGTATGAATTCAATGATCAAACCTTTTTTCCGATGGACCCTTTGGCAAGTGGGGGTCAATGGCAAAACCTGCCCGGTAAGACACTCGCACCTTTTGGCATCACCCCCGGTTCAAATCCTCCGCATAACTTTGGCTTCACCATGGAACTTCACTCTGAGTTCACCTACTTAGCTGGAACCAATCAGGTATTTAATTTTACTGGTGATGACGATGTCTGGGTATTTGTCAATGGAAAACTGATCATCGATCTTGGTGGTGTCCATAGTGCAGCGTCAAAATCTTTTACACTAGATGCAGCCACGGCCTCGGCCTATGGATTGGTGGATTACGGCAAATATATGTTGGACTTTTTCTTTGCAGAAAGGCACGAAACTGAGTCTACCTGCAAAATAACAACTAGCATCCCGCTTAGCAGAAATATTGTTGCCAAGCCCGTGGCGACTCCCGGAGCCTCCCAATTCGTCACGCAAGTAAACGTGACTTTAGAAACCCCCACACCTGATGCGAAAATCTATTTCACAACCAATGGAGCAACCCCAGACAGCAACAGTACACTCTATACTACCGGCATCGTCATTACCGGTACCACCACGGTAAAGGCAATTGCTTACAAAACCGGATTTATCAAGAGTGAAGTAATGAAGGCAGATTATACCAAAACGCTCGTGGCCTCCACTTTGGACATTCTGGATCAAAATGGAAGCCCGTTAGGGGGATACATTTCGGAACTCAACACATCCTATACCGTCAAAGTCACCACCACACAGGCCGGACTTACCAGTTTAAGCCCCAAGGCGAGCACCACGCCCGGAGGTTTGGACCTGGAAACTTTGGTGCTCGGCACAAAAGTGGACCAGGGTACCAAATACCTTTTTTCCGGTACTTCTCCATTTGCCATTACCACCACCGCAATTGGCAATAACAAAACAGAGGCGAAATATTATGATAGCCTCATCGTACGCTGGACCAACCCCACACCAGGTTCAACGGATATCGCCGAAAAGCATGTTCTTGTCAGGCCTGCCCCCGTGCAAGGCAGAGCTTACTTCTCCCACAATGCCAACGGTACGGATACAGTTGACCAGTATACGGGCACGGAAACCACTCTTTACCTCATTGTCGTTGACGAAGTTCTACCCACTACCCTCACACCTAAGGTCACCCTGGTTACTACGCCCACGCCTATCTCCGGGCACGCTGCGGACAACCTGACCCTGAATCTTGTCCCCATTGTCGGCAAACCTGGCCGCTATGTTGCCACTATACCAGTCGACATTGTTCTCACCACTTCGACAGCAGATGGAAGATTGCAGCTCTTGGTTGGAGACTTCATCAAAGCAACTTATACCGATCCGATGGATGTAGAAACTCCCGCTGTGGCCAATGCTGGCTTTGGAGTAGCTCCTGAAATCGATGCAAATCTTCAGTTCACGGATGCCTTGGGAGGCAATGTGTTGCCAACTGGGTTCCACTATAGCCCCGCTAATGGCAATCTCTTTTTGACCTATTCCGATGACTGGGCCGGTGGAGCCATTTTGACTAAGTCGGTAGCACTGACTATTGTGAATACCAATGGTGCGACAACGGGAACCCCAGATGCGGAAACTTTCAATGTTACCCTCAACCTGACAAAACACACTGGGTCCACGGGTGTATGGGAAGGCTCCATTACCCTTGTAGACGGACCCTCCATCAAACCCGGCAATGGCAAGGCTGAGACTTACGTGTTGGGTACAGTCCACGCTGTTGTCACGTCGCATACCAAAACGGCAACGGCTGGACAGTCCGCTACCGACGACTTGCTGGTAGCCTATCCCAATCAAGATCCGGTGATCACCATCACTGGTAATGGAGGACCTGGCGCGGTCATCACTCGCACCGATGACAGTCTCAAAGTAACCATCACCGATCAAAGCATTTCTTCAGCAACCGATACGCTCTTCGCCGAACTTAGCTGTACCGAAAGCACTGACAAGGTCACTATCCGGTTAATCGAAACCTCACCCGGCGTGTATAAATCTTCAATCATTTCTAAAAGTGAAGGGGCTAAGATTGAAGACGGAGTGCTTCAATGCAAATCCACTGACAATATCAAAGTCACCTACACGGACCCAGCCTACGGAGATATCAAGCCGGTTTCCATCATACTGGACAACCCTGTCACTCCCAAACTGTATTTCACCACTTCGATACTTAGCGATGTACCCATCAGCTCGGTCTCTGAGAATATTACCTCGACCTTTGTAGCGGTTCTTGTAGCGCATGATCCGGATATCAATACTGTGAACATCATTCCCTTAACGTTTACCTCTCTGCAGGGCGAAACGGAAACGTTCAATGCCGTGGAAACGGGACCTGCCACAGGAATATTCAAAGTGACAGTGCCATACGGGTTTGTAACCGGCGCAATTTCTGCCAACCAAAAAGTGGAAGGCAAAATTACACCGCAAGTGCTTGACAACCGCGTCAATATTACCGCCTCGGCAAATGTGGAAAACGTGCCGGTCAAAACTGATATTGTTCTGGTGGCAGCCTTTGACCCGGTCAAAAAGGCGTATATCAAGGATACTGATGGCGATGGAAAAGCAGACAAGGTCTTCATCGTTTTTGAAAAGAAACTGGCCCATTTGCCTTCCACGCTAGGCTCCCAATGGAATGGCGACAGTTCGGCATTCATAGCCGTACAAGCTGGAAAACTTTCCTTCCTCCCAGGTTCCGATTCCACTATTGTGGTGGCGGATTATACACCCAACCCATTTGGACAGGATTTGACCGCCCCTAAGGCGGGTCAGGC
The DNA here is from genome assembly GCA_043766615.1 of Fibrobacteria bacterium. Lineage (GTDB taxonomy): Bacteria > Fibrobacterota > Fibrobacteria > UBA11236 > UBA11236 > Chersky-265. The sequence continues at coordinate 29,157 of JAYUHW010000050.1, forward strand.
GCCTAAGGCCCAACTTCCTGCCGGCGACGCGCTCTTTAACGGCCAGAACCCCGTACTCGAGGATTCCATTGGACCTGTTATCATTTCTGCCTTTAAACGTCCACCCAATGTCAATGCATTGATTCCCAATGATCCCAGCTTTAATCATGACACCTTGCGCATCACTCTTTCCGAACCGCTGAGAGCCGGGGTGGATTTCAAGGACATGATTAAGTTCTCGACCACCTGCGGCGACTATGCCAATGCGATTACCTTGGTAGCCATTAATAACCCTGTCCCCGATGCCAATGGTACCTATACAGTTATCATCGACAATTCAGTCTCTTCCTCACCACAAACCGGAAATTGCATCTTCCTCAATGCGGACAAGGGGAAATTTACAGATCTCAAATTCAATCCCCCAGTTGTTCATGGTGTTCCGTTAGAAGGGGCTAACCGCAATCTCAATATCCAGCTCTTCCGCGGCTTCCCGCCTGTGGCAGGATTAGATGCCAACTCCTCCAATTTTCAGGTCGCCGTTCAGGACCCACATGATCCCAAACAGCTCGACATCACTTCTCATGGCGTAGACCCGGTTACAGGAGCAGCCAACTTGCAGGTCCTTTGGATTCCATCAGCAAGCTATGTTCCCAATAATCCCAACATGCGGCCCCCTGGTGCCAATGTTGCGGTTCCTAACTTGGACAAAATGCCCAGTGGCAATAAGGAAACAGCAACACCGATATTATTACCAAGCACATTGAGCACCGTGCAAGTGGTAAGCACAGCGCCCTATATCGCGCATATTTCCATTTTCGACACGTATGGAAACTTTGTATTTGCCTCCACGCAATCTTTTGGAGACCATGGCGAAATGCAGAACCAGGCACGCGTAGTGCCCAAGGGTTTGGTCAGCTATTTGTGGTGGGACATGAGGGATAAGAATGGCCAGCTCGCAGGCCAGGGAGTCTATGTTTGGAAAGTTCGCTTCGAATTCAAGGGCGGCAAGCAAGAAATCCAGTACACGCGTACCGGCATCATGCGGACCCATCGATAAGCGTCCCGATAAATATTTTAACGCAAGGTTAAGCCAAAGGCCTCCGGAAACGGAGGCCTTTTTTATGTCAAGCTTTAAACTTCATGACTTCACTTTCCAGTAAAAGCGATACTGCTTGGGCACGATGACTTAGCCTGTCTTTGACAGCATGAGACAGTTCGCCGAAGGTTTGATCGAAACCGGAGGGAATAAAAATGGAATCGTAACCGAATCCACCCTCTCCCCTTTCACTGTTGGCAATCTGACCTTCGCAAACCCCAGCGAAAAATGTTGGTTTTTGTCCCGGCATGAGCCAGCAAAGTATGCAGCGAAAACGGGATGTTCTATCGAGGCGGCCCTCCAGCGCCTTGAGAAGTTTAGCCCGATTAGCTGCGGCCTGAGGCAAAGCTTGTCCACTTCGAGAATCGAACACAGCATCAGTAGCATAACGGGCGGAATATACCCCTGGAACGCCGCCAAGGGCATCGACTTCCAGCCCACTGTCGTCGGATAAGATGGGATAAGGCGTCCAGGAAGCCAAGGCTTGCGCCTTGATCAGCGCGTTTTGCTCAAACGTTGTGCCCGTCTCCTCAACCTCCTCGGTAAAGCCAATTTCCTTCGGTGTCAGTAACGTGAATCTGGCGGGTGCCAGCAAGGTTTGAAATTCCAGAACCTTTCCACGATTAGTGGTAGCAAGAACAAGAAATTTCGAAGAGGCTTGCGGAACCATGGTTAAGGAATGGGCCCCGCTTTTAACGCGGCTTGAGAACAAAGTTCACAAGTTTGTCCGGCACCACAACCACTTTTATCACATCCATATTTTCCAAAAATGCCTGAAACCGGGTATGCTCGCGTGCCATGGCTTCCAAGGTAGGTCCGTCGGTGCCTTTGGGAACCGGCTGTTCGATGCGTTTTTTCCCATTGGTGGAAAAGACCACCGTGACGGTGTCTTCGGCCAATAATTCCTGGCGGTAAACGGGCCAAGGGGTACTACTTAGGATTGCCTTTTGTCCCAACGCCTCCCAAATCTCTTCAGCGATATGCGGAGCAAAGGGTGCCAACAATAGCACCAAGGTCTCCGCAGCTTCGCGTGGAATGGATTCTGTCTTGCCCAATTCATCGGTCAAATCATTGGTGAAAATCATGAGCTGGGAGATGGCGGTATTGAAACGGAGATTGTCGAGATCGTCCGTGACCTTTTTTATTGTTTGATGCATGCGCTTTAAAAGGAAAGCCGATGGCACACTGTCGACAACTTTGACCGTAAACCGGTCGTCGCCGATAGTCAGCCTCCAGACTTTATTGAGAAAACGCCACAAGCCTTCGATACCGGCGGTTTGCCATGGTTTCATGCGTTCCAGCGGACCCATGAACATTTCGTAAAGTCGCATGGAATCGGCACCATAGCGCTCCACCACTTCATCTGGATTGACCACATTGCCTCGGGACTTAGACATTTTTTCGCCGTCTTCTCCCAAGATCAACCCTTGGTTCACCAGCTTGGCAAACGGTTCCGGAGCGGAAACATGACCCAGATCAAAAAGCACCTTATGCCAGAAGCGCGCATAGAGAAGATGGAGCACGGCATGTTCCGCACCACCGATGTATAAGTCGACGGGCATCCAATATTTTTCCGCTTCACTGGAGAAGGGTTTCAAATCATTTTCCGGATCGAGATAACGGAGGAAATACCAACTCGACCCCGCCCATTGCGGCATGGTATTGAGTTCGCGGCGGCCAGCGGGACCGGGACCCTTATAATCCGACCACTCCTTGGCTTTAGCTAACGGCGGCTCAAAAGTGCCCGTGGGCTGATAATCGCTCATGGCGGGAAGTAAGATAGGGAGTTCGGAATCGGAAACGGAAACGATGCCTTGCGCCGTATGCACCAGTGGGAATGGTTCTCCCCAATACCGCTGCCGGGAAAACAACCAGTCGCGCAATTTGTATTGAACCCGGGCATTACCGATTTTTTTTTCTTCCAACCAAGCGATAGCCTTGGCTTTGGATGCTTCAACATCCAAACCGTTCAAGAATTCCGAATTGATAAGAATGCCGTCGCCTACATACGCTTCTTTGGTGATATCCCCGCCCTGAATCACCTCAATGATAGGCAGTGAATACGCCTTAGCAAATGCAAAGTCGCGTTCATCGTGAGCGGGCACAGCCATGATAGCTCCGGTGCCATATCCCATCATCACATAGTCCGATGTCCAAATTGGAATGCGCTTGCCATTGACTGGGTTGATGGCATATGCGCCCGTAAACACACCGGTTTTAACTTTATCCAAGCCGCGTTCCATTTCACTTTTAGAACTGGCCTTAAGCAAATACTCGGCAACTTCCGCCTTCTGAGAAGGATGCGTCATGGCGGCCAATTGCGGATGTTCCGGCGCAACAACCATATAAGTTGCCCCGAATAAGGTATCGGGCCGTGTGGTAAATACCACTAACGTGTCCAACCCATCCACCTTAAAATGGACTTCCGCGCCCACCGATTTTCCAATCCAATTGCGCTGCATGGCTTTGATGGAATCCGACCAATCCAATCCATCCAAATCCCGGATTAACCGATCGGCGTAGGCCGTGATGCGAAGCACCCATTGCCGCATGGGGCGGCGCACGCAGGGAAAATCGCCGCGTTCTGATTTGCCATCTTGAACTTCTTCATTGGCAAGTACAGTTCCAAGGTCCTGACACCACCACACGGGCACCTCGGAAATATACGCCAATCGATGTTTGTCCCGATA
>JAYUHW010000051.1:0-2777 GCA_043766615.1 Fibrobacteria bacterium
CGCAGGAGCATATTGAAATAATAACGACCCTTTTCCCGCCGCACTGGATCGGAGGCGTAAATCACACCCAGGCATTTGAAGGCTAGAATGCTGTCGGCACGGTCTTTGAACACTGGTTTGGAACGGCTCCCTCGAATATAAAGAAGAACTGAATCCAGTTCACCACCTTTGTAGGCTTGGAGAATTTGTGAACGTGGTAAGGCAGCCGATTCTTGCGCGGGTGTGGAGGTCGCAAAAGTTAAAATGAAGAGGCTGAATATTAGGCCTAATCCCGATGTTTTAAGCATCGGCAAAAGGTAGTCAATAAGTTTGTGCATGAAACCATTATTGCTTCATCAATTCTGCGGCGACAAAGCTTTCGAACAATGCCCCTCTTATTGGATGCGTGGCGCTCAGTTGGAGGAATGTGTCGAATTGACCGAGGTCGCGGACTTGGAGGACATTTCCGATTTTTTGTCTGCTGGTCCTATGGGATTTGATTTATTTGGTGGCATATGGGTCAATAAACGGTATTTTTGCTTTCCTTGTAATTTAGAATTTCAAATACTATAATACATGGTATGCTAACTCGAGCCCTTCCAGATGAACTGCATCGGAAGTTGCGAAACTTTCCGATTTTGGTGATTTTAGGTCCTCGCCAATCCGGAAAAACCACATTTATCCGGAATGCGCTGGTCGATTGGCGATACCTCGATTTAGAAAAGCCTTCGGATCTGGCACCCTTACATTCTGACCCTGAAAGGCGGTTGGAACAACTGGGCGACCACGTTATTTTCGATGAAGCCCAGCGACTACCGCAAATTTTCCCGTTGCTACGATCCATCGTTGACGGCAATCGCAAGCGAAATGGACGTTACGTACTTTTAGGATCGGCTTCTCCGGAATTGGTCCGTGGCGTATCGGAAACTTTGGCGGGCAGGGCGGCATTTATTGAGCTTACTCCTTTTCAATGGCAAGAAGTGGTGGGTATCCGTAATGTTACCTTGGATTCATTTTGGCTAAAGGGCGGATTCCCGGATGCCTTCCTGGTCCGCGATCCACACGCTCGGTGGGATTGGTACGAGGGTTATACCCAAACATTTCTGGAGCGAGACCTGCCGGCTTTAGGGCTTTCCGTTTCCCCGGTTCGGATGCGAATGCTTTGGGGTATGCTCGCTCATGCCCATGCTAATCTTTGGAATGCTTCGCAGTTCGGCGCTTCAATGGGCATCAATTATCATACCGTCAACCGATATGCCGATATCCTCGAGCACACTTACCTCATTCGCCGCCTACAGCCTTTCCCTGCAAACATCGGAAAGCGGTTGACCAAAAGCCCCAAGATTTATTTACGGGATACCGGCATCCTACATTACTTTCTTGGGATTCGCGATCAAGCAACGCTGGATGTATATCACGCACGAGGGGCAAGCTGGGAAGGTTTTCTTCTCGAACAATTGATATCCCTTTATCGACAAATGGAGCCGCAAGCGCGTCCTTATTTCTGGAGAACTTCCGGAGGGGCTGAGGTCGATCTATTGATGGATCTTGGTAACCGGAAAATTCCTTTTGAATTTAAACTCAACTCTGCCCCAGCCCCGTCCGACTTAAAAGGCTTACGCAATTGCATGGCCGACCTCGGCATTCGTAAAGGTTACGTAGTCTATCCAGGTAAGGAAGATTTTTCTTTGGGAAATGGTATCGAAGCTCTAGCCGCCAAGGATTTATTGGCAAACCCCAAACGACTTGCCTCACTGTAAACTCCAGATCATGTGGATTTCAATAAAACCCCAGATAATATTGGACAGCCATCCTAAACGCTTCCGCTTCTAGGTTTCCGCTTCTGCCGACATCTATTTGCGAGTAGAAATACCGGCTGAAATCCATCGTCGGATTGGCGGCTTTTGTCCGGAGGCAAAATTATTTCATTATCGGAATGGCCATGGGGCCGAAGTCGACTTTGTGGTAGAGGCCAGAAAAGAAGTTTTGGGAACCCGGAAACTGGTGTGTGTCGGGGTGGAGTTCTTGCCTTTGGAGAATTTTCTTCAAACAGTTCCGAGCCAAAATTAAATAATTGGTCGGGATGGCGGGATTCGAAAACGAGATACCCGCTTTACCCTTAGATGGAACTCTCCGGAAATTGTCGGTGGAAGAAGGAAATGAAATCTTGGCAAAAGCTTGGCAACGGTTTTCCGACCCGGTCTTCGTCCGACATCTTCTCGGGTCCTTGGACTTGAGCCAGGAGGAGCTACAGGAATCCCTTCAGGCCCTTGAGCGTCTACGGCCGTGCCGGGATGGGCGGGCTCGGGCCTGAACCCCGAAAACCGTAAAAACCCCAATCCCGATCTACTGCGCTATTGACATATAAGTGTCATTGACGTATACTAAGGGAGTGACTTCCGAACCGAATATGCCCGAAAACGGATTGACCTTCCTCGCCCTGTATCCCAAAAACGAAAAGGCCGATTTGACGGCTGAGGACAAAAAGGAACTCCGGAAAGAAGTCCGGAAAATCAAAGAGGAGGCTTACCCATGAGCACTAAGAAAACCCCGAGCATTGCGGAGCAGGCGCGCGAAGGTGCCGCCGAGCTGGACGGATGGGTCCGCGGGGATACCCGTTTCCGTGTCACCGTTGCCGGCAAGGATGGGAGTCGAGCGACCTTTCACGCAACCCGCGACGAGCTCGCAGCCATCAAAAAGCAGCGCGCGGAGGCTTTGAAGGAAATACGAGGAACGTTGCACATGAGCCAGGCCGGATTTGCGCGTCTTCTCCATGTTGCTCCAGGGACATTGAAGGG
>JAYUHW010000052.1:0-1805 GCA_043766615.1 Fibrobacteria bacterium
TGGAGAAAAAATCTCTGGCAGTGAGACAGCGAAAATCGTTATTCTGGCCGCCGGATCCCTCGGTTCCACAGAAATCTTATTGAAATGCCGCGATGTGCATCATTCCTTAACAGGACTCAGCCCAACACTCGGAACCCGTTGGAGCTCCAACGGAGATTTTCTCACCCCAGCCTTGCACAAGGAAGTTGTTTCTCCCACACAAGGACCCACCATCACTTCCGCCATCGATTTTTTGGATGGTTCAGTGGATGGTCAGAAATTTTTCATCGAAGATGGCGGCTTCCCAGATGTGCTCGGCAATTTTTTGGAGAAGGGTGTGGATACTCTGGACGACTCCAAACAACGCCTATTGCTTAAAATTTTTGGTCGGGCTTTGCGCAGCCGGGATCCGATCAAACATATTATGCCGTGGTTCGCGCAAGGAGTGGATGGAGGCGATGGCCGATTACATCTAGCCAGACCCTGGTGGAAGTTCTGGGGTAAAAAGGAATTGCAAATGCGCTGGAACCTTAACAAATCGGAAGGCGTCATCAAGGCTATCGTCGCTATGCATGAGAAGTTGGCCAAGGCTACCGGTGGTGAGCCGCTCGTTCCTCCTTCATGGCGGTTCTTCCGGGATTTGATCACTCCCCATCCCTTGGGTGGATGCCGCATGGCGAATAGTATTGACGAAGGTGTAGTCGATCATAAAGGCGAGGTTTTCGGCCATAAGGGTTTGTATGTCGCCGACGGGGCCATTGTGCCGGTGCCAATCGGTTTGAATCCATCGCGTACCATTGCAGCTCTGGCAGAGCGCATCGCGGAACACATTGTTTAATCCTTTTCCGGAATCATTCTAGTTAGGAAAATAGCATGCTCGACTCCCCTTTTCTTGAATCCCTGGTTTGCATGGTATTCGTATATGGAATCCTGAGCGCGTTGGCCTCCATACTCCAGGAACTTCAGTCTCAATATTTGGAAATAAGGCCGCACTTTCTGGTAATGGGAATTCGGAGAATGCTATCCGATGATCTGAGCAATTCCAAAAACCCTTCTATCAAGTCGGAATTTTGGGATTTCTTTAAAAGAGGCATGAAGATCCTTTCCTTTCCAGCCGCCTTTCCGATGATGCGGATGTGGACTGTAGCCAATAAAATATTGGGCAGTAGCGGTAAGACGGTGAGACCGGGATCGGTCGCAGCTGTTCAAAAAGCCGGCGAGGTATCAGGGTCCACATCGCCATCAGAACCGAGTGTAGGCGTAAGTGGAAGCGCGAGCGATTCTTCCTCGGCCCAGGTCCGCAAGAATCTGCACGCGGATTATCTACTGGTTGACGAATTTTTTGAAAGCGGCATGATCAAATACATGGGCGCTTGCGATCACAAGAAACCGTCTTATATCAGTCAGGAGGCCTTTACTTCTACGCTGGTTGATATTTGCCAGCTTAAGAAATACCCGGATTCGGAAAAAGATTTGGAGAAAATAGAATTTGGACCTGTCCTTCCAACAAGTGTTAAAAGTGTTTTGGATGCTTTTATTCGCGAAGCTTACAGATCAACCTGTCACGAAAAAGACGTGGATTGTCGGCAGGCTGCCATGGATAAAAAGTTTCGCGACTTGATTTCCCATTGGTACGAGGAGACCATGCACCGGGCCACGGGATGGTACAAACGCGATGCCGGAAAATGGTTGTTCTGGTGGGGATTTGCCATTGCCTTGTTTCTCAACGCGGATACGTTTCGCCTCTATCGTCATTTCATGGTGGATTCCGATGCCCGCCATATTGTCAAATCACAAGCCGCCCAATTCAATGCCAATTCAGGTGA
>JAYUHW010000053.1:0-17226 GCA_043766615.1 Fibrobacteria bacterium
GACAGTCTGATTCTGGACTCGATCAAAAGCCCCGCTTTTGATCCAAAAAATTTCGCCTTTGTCTCGTCAGAAACGCCGGTTCTAAATATCCAGTCGAAGGAAAAAGTGATTCTCTCTGATAGCGCCTCATTACAGCAAGCCGCGACACCCGCCGTTGTGATATCTCGAAAAAACTTCTCTTATAACCACACTGTTTATGAAGTTGAAAACTCAAACAGTGGCTTGATGGTTTTGTCGGAAGTTTATTTCCCCCATTGGAAGGTTAGCGTGGATGGCAAGCCAGCACCTTTATTGCGCGTGAATTTTGCCCTTCAGGGACTGGCGCTGGTTGCCGGGCACCATCAGGTGGAGTTAAAGTATCAATCCCCATGGATTAATAAAAGCTTTGCCGTATTCGGCCTTTCCTTAATAGGCCTCATTGGAAGTCTCGTGGCCTTTAGCCTAACAGGCGGGTTTGCGCGACGCAAATGATGAAGCGTAAATTCTGGGTCTCGCCCTTGAAGTGGGCGCTCACGCTATTTGCGGTAGTCCTGATCCTTTGGAAAGTTGATTTCCGTGCGGTTGTTCCCTTGCTTAAGCAATGTCGATTGGAGTTCCTTTTCCTTGCTGTCGTGGCCCAAGTGGTGGGAAGCCTACTTGCCACCTATCGCTGGAAAATGTTGTGGAATCGTCCTGAATTGCAATTCCGCAAGTATCTTTTTTTCGTCTACATGGGATATTTTTTCAGCTCATTCCTGCCTTCAGCAGCCGTTTCCGAGGCGATCCGAGTGTTAGCCTTTGGGCGGAAATATGGTAGCATGCAGCAAAACATTGGCGTGAACTTGTTCGCTAGGGGTATCGGCTTGGCAATACAGTTCGGTTTGGCGGGAATAAGCTTTTTTTATTTCCATGAGGAGCTTCAGAGATTGGCGTTCTTTCGTACCTTAAAAATGGATTCGAAAACCGCCATCATCACTTCCGTTACCGTACTACTTGGATTGGGAGCGATTTATATTTTCCGCACTCAGCTTTTTCGGCAAACCTGGTTAGCGGAAATCATACGGCTACTGGGAAACCGTCAACTGCTTTTCAGGACAATAATTTGCAGCATCTTCATACAATTGTCGGCCATTCTTTGCACTTGGCTCGTTTTTTTGAGTATCTATCCCGCCATCAAACTTTGGCAAATAATACTTTTTCCTGCAATAATCCAGGTTATTCTCATACTTCCCATAAGCTTCGGCGGAATGGGCGCGCGCGAATACCTGAATCTTCTCTTTTTTTCTGACTTGGCTGGAGTGCCAAAGGAAGCCACTTTTGCTGCCAGCATATTGGGTTATGTACCTGTCTTTTCGCTTGCACTGGCGGGCGGACTATGGATGGTATTCAGAAAGTATAAACTTGCAACCGAGCTTTCGGCGGAGGAAGTCATTCAGTGACCACACTTTATACTTGCAAAATTTGCGGCCGAAAGGACTCGCACAAAACCTACCTCGCACCAGAGTTTCAATTCGGTATGGGCGAAACGTTTACCTATTTCGAATGTTCCGGGTGCCGATGCCTGCAAATTGCGCAGATACCGGAAAAACTCGATCGTTATTATCCAAATCATTATTACAGTCATGCGCAACACGGCCCGGGGTCGATTTACCGGCGCTGCAAAGACCGGCTTGAGACGCGCAGAAATCTTTTTTGCCTCACCGGAAAAGGGCTCGTAGGTCGGATTCTCCAAGCTTTCCTTCCGGAAATGGCTTTGCCCAAATTGGCTCGCATCCATCCGACTGCGGATACCCGGATACTGGATGTCGGAAGCGGCACGGGTCGTCCCCTTTTTTTTCTGGCTGAACGGGGCTTTCGAAATCTTACCGGTGTCGATCCCTTCATCGAAAAGGACATTACGGGTCCCAACGGCTTGCGCATTTTCAAAAAGGATTTATCGGAATTAAGCGGGACCTGGGATATCATCATGTTCAACCATTCTCTGGAGCATATGCCAGAAAATCTCGCGCCATTGCAAAAAGCCCGTGAGCTCCTGTCCGACGAGGGTTGGTGCGTGGTAAGCGTCCCGACGGTTGATTCTTATGCCTGGAGGCACTATGGCGTCCACTGGATTGGCTTAGATGCCCCAAGGCATCTTTTTCTCCATAGCAAGGCCAGCTTCAAGCTGCTCGCCCAGCAAGCCGGATTCACGATCCAAGAAACGATTTTCGATTCGAACACGGGCCAATTTTGGGCCAGCGAAAATTATCGTCGAGGCCTTAATCTTAAAGCGGACGGGAATACCTGGATATGGATAGCCAACCGAATTGAGCGCGCCGTTAAATTTTTACCCCAGTACGTGCGGGCATCGCGACTCAATCGAAAAGGAGATGGGGACACCGTCGCCTTCTTCCTTCGCAAAACCCCGGGCTAAACGCCTCTTTCATCCGTGGTTTTTTCTAAAACTTGATACATCGCCTCGAAGAAGCGGGTTTGCACGGGATGCTTTCGCATAAAGATTTTTTTCCACTGCGATGGTATGGGGTAATCGCCACGTTTGATCACAAGTTTGTCATAGGGATTGATGGATCGTTCCCATTGCTTGGTGTAAAAATATCCCGGCTTCCCGGAACTGCCAGTATGTTCCCCGATTTTTCCAATGTAATGTGCAATCTGGTCCGGTCTCATCTCATGAAGGGATGAAATATTCACGAATAGTCCCGCACCTAATCCGGGAATAAGATCGAGTTGATTAGGTGTTAAAAATCCAATCTGAGCCGACTCCATTTCCGACTTCACTTCAGCATACTTTTTGAATCTTCGAAACCGGAATGCCGGGCGCTTCGGGAAAAGCCGAGTCAAATATTCTTCTGCAATGGCCAAGGCCGGAGGGATGTCCACCACAAAGTAACGCAAATCCTGGAACTGCGTCAGTAAAACCCAAGCGAAGCGCCCATACCCGGCGCCAAGTTCAATCACAGTGTTACCGGGTACCACGCCGCCCGGCAGTCCCTCAAGAACGCTGTTTACTTCAAGCACGGAATTGCAAATATCCTGTGAGATTCTGCGCCCACGCTGTAGAACTGCAAGTGGATGGCCCAGATCCGGTTCCTGAAGTCGTTGTAGCAGCCCTTGCGAATCCCTTCTCGACACCACCTCCCATAACATCGCAACGAAAGCCGCATAGGCAGCCCGTCGCCACGGAGAACGAAATGGATTTTCTCGTTTGCTGTGGCTTTCGAAATAATTTGCATCGATGACCCTGGCTCTCCAGGGCGAACCATGCGGATGGACAAGCCAAAGCATAAACGTGGCTCGAAACTGCTCGTTTCTGAATCCCGTGGGCAGGAAATTGAAATAATTCTGGTTCACGGTGCGTTTGAATTCTGCAAAGCCTGATTCGGCCAGCTGATTCAGATTCATTCCATTGAGGAAGGTCCAATAGGCCGACGGCCGCACAATTTCCGGAGCCACACTCATTTCTTCAAGCATGCCGGGAAGCGCGGGGAGACCGGCCCCACTGGTTATAATTGCAATGCTAGGAATGGATTCTTGATTTTCTAAAGCCATTTTGAAGAGCATAGGTAAATCGAAGTTCTTTTCCAATCCCTCAATAGTTATACGATGCTGTTCCTGCCCATTTGCAGGTGGATGCGACAGTTTTACTAATTTGAGAAGCACACATTTTTCAACTAAATCGAATGATTTCCATGGAAAAAACCGACCCGATTCGCCCAAGATATTCCATTCTGATTACAGATTACTCAGAAAATAAAGTGTCGTCGAATCAAATGGGATTGGTAATCCCGCTGTCGCCTGACATCCAGGATAGGGACTCTTCCTCCTGGCTCACCCATGCCTTGACTTCCACTATCGTCTCGGGCAGGCCGTTTGTCTTTGGAATGGCCATGAATTAAATGGACAACGGCTGGCTCTCCGTCCACACTGGGGGCCCGTTTATACTGGCCGGAAACGCTAATGCTAGTGGAGTGCAAGATAATCCGGTCCCCCAGTAGCTTATGGTCCAAGGCGATGCCGAAGGCAAATGTTCCGAAGAGTTGGCTGAAGCTGAAGCCAGAAAGATCATCGAGAGCATATCCCAGCGCATAGGCATTGAGTTCCTGCGCCGAATTGTAGACGTCCAAAAGTCGTTCTACCGGCTTGCTTTGCGAAGAACTAAGGAGGGAGGTAAAAGCGCCGGTTGGTGAATCCCAGGCCTTTGAGGATGAGGGCCACCACAGGACGGCCGGGGCTGACCATACGGGCTTCGTGTACTGGCAAAAGCGAGTCAATGCGTTCGGCAATCCGAAGAATCTTGCAGACCGCTGCGATGAGTCCGTGATGGTCGAGGGGAAAAGATTGTAGTTCGGTGTCGCCGATTTCGAGCACTGGGAGACCTACCTTGGAAGAGCCGCAGGAACAGAAGCGTTTCGCGGCGGACTTGAACAAGGTTAGGCGGAAAAATTGAAACGAAAATGGGATCCGAATATGCAGTAAGATCAAAGTGTTTACCGATCTCTTTGGGTAACTGTGGCGTTAACCTACATCGATAACATTTTTGAGAAAAGGGGGTAAGCGGTTGATTGGGATCGAGTTACAATGAATGGAAGGCGAGAGGGGTGTGATGGTGGGCTAAATCAAGGAAAACTGAAATGGGGTCCATGAAGGTTTGGTGGACAATTCCGGCCTTGGACCCAGCATCTTGGATTTTGCTGCGGCGCTAGCCATTGCCTTTAGGTTGAGGCTCTGGAAAACCAGTCCCTGCCGAACTATGTGCTGGGCCAGGTAAGGGCCTTCGAATTCTTTGGTTGCGTCCCCTATGTTATCGTGCCGGATAATCTCAAAGCGGCTGTGACCAAAGCGCATCGGTATGATTCTGAAATCAAACCTACCTACTATGAGCTTTCAGACCAGTAGAGGTCTCTCCATTGAAGCTAAAGGAAGAAGTGGGTTTGGAGTGGAGAGAGGAACCCCAGGAATGGCGGATACCTTGGAAAAGGGCCTCGATTTACCTATGCTCAATAAAAGAAAAACCGACGGGAGTATACTCCCGTCAGCCGGGTATTATTTAGGAGTCAGAGGCTCCGAAATCTTACATTTATTTAATAAGTGGTTACTTTGACATCGTAGGTAGGGAAAAAATTTGTGCCTGCCACACCGAAAACTTTTAAGCTAAAATAATCATCTGAGGTACTTAGGCTCCCTCCGTACAAGTTAAGGGATAGAGTTTGCCTTTGGATTGCAGATTGAGCGGTGTTAAAACTGGAAGTAATGGCACCAGGTACAGTGCCATCAAAGTTGACTTTATTTAAAGTAGCGATAATGCCACCCGCAACTCGGTTGTAAGCATTTACTGTTACGTCCACTCTGGCATAATTACCTGCTGGAACAGAGATCGGGCATTCGACCTCCCAGGCGCTGTTAGGATTACCAAGTCCCCACTGAGGATCAATAATAGGTAATCCATAGCTACTGTTACCAGTAGTACGGCAGGCATTAGCCTTCATATGGATCGTGTATGTAGTAGCGGCACGCGTTGGTGCGTAGGTCATAAACGTAGTTATAGCAATGATAATTGCAAGGGAATGTTTTTTCATTTGAATAGCTCCTTTTAAGCATGTTTGTTTGTATGGAAAGGAGAGTGCCTTACCACGAAAATAAATTAGTCTCTAATTTAGCTATATCCAAGGACCAATTTTTATGGTCCCATACTTATTATCGTTCGGGTAAGTATTCAAAATTTTCAATATTTCTGCTGTTTTCGAGTTCTGTTCCAACTATAAAATCTTAGACTAAAATTTTATCCGATAAACCATCGCTATTTTGCATTGGTACGCTTGAACTCTACGAAGTCTGGTTTGGCCAACTGATGCAGATGCATTCCATTGAGGAAGGTCCAGTAAGCAGAAGGCCACACTAGTCTTTTCTACTAAGTCAGGAATAGATCCTTTATTTTCTAATGCCATTTTGAAGAGCATAGGTAAATCGACGTTCTTTTCCAATTCCTCAATATTTGTACGATGCTTTTCCTGTCCATTTGAATGTGGTTGAGACAGTTTTACTAATTTGAGAAGGACACGTTTTTCAACAAAATCGAATGATTTCCATGGAAAAAACAGACCCGATTCGTCCAAGATATTCCATTCTGATCACCAGCTTTCGAAGCCTTCGCTTTCTGGACGATTGCTTGGGCACGCTACTGAAATCCACAGGTCCGAGCTACGAAGTTTTGTTTCTGGACAACGGGTCTCCAGAACCGGAAGCGGACTGGATTGAAAGTCACTTTCAGGACCCGCGCCTCCAAGTCTTTCGATTGACCGAAACGCGATATTACCCTGGTGGAATCAATTTCCTAGCCAACCATGCTAAGGGTGAATTTCTAATACCCTTAAATTCGGACACACGAATGGATCCGAATTGGCTCATTGTATTGGATGAGTATCTACGGACGACAGGATTTGAAGCCGCTCAAGCGGACGTGCGCACCGGAAGGGATCCAGAAGAGCGGGAATCCCGGGGGTACAACCTCGATCGGCTGGGACGTATCCTTCACGTTTCTGAAAGTCAAAATCCCCCTCCAAAACGAATATTTGGCGTCCGGGGCGCGGCCTATGCGATTCGTCGGGACGTCTTTTTTGAAATCGGCACCTATGACGAATCCTTCACCATGTATTTTGAAGAAACCGATTTATGCTGGCGAATTAATTTGTTTGGGTATCGTATAGGGTATGCTCCCGGCTCGATCGTATACCACCTAGGAGGCGGGTCTTCCAGCAAATCGTTTTTTCAACGGAATCAGTTTCGATTTATCCGTAACCGCATCCTGTCCCTGATCAAGAATTACAGCCTAGCATCTTTGATTATTTTCCTTCCCTTGCACTTATTGTTTTGTGTGGGCGACGCTTTTGTTTGTTTGCTTAGAGGAAAATTGGGAAAGGCGTTATCGGAAGGGCTGGCCATTCCAGCTGCGATTTTTCTACTGGGTTCAACTTTGCGCAGCCGTAAAGCAATACAAACCCAGCGCGTCGTTACGGATCAAGACTTGATGGATCTCGGCCTTATTCGCCGCAAACTCAAATTATTTTAGAAAACGAGTCGACCAATCTGCAGCAGATGATAAAGTCGGCTGCCGAATCTTCCGGTTAGGATGGCAATTTTCATTGAGGCGATGACCTCATTGGGGCGCTATCCTTAATGGGAGTAAATCAGATAAATTGACTTGCACTGGGGGTAGGTTAACACATTCGCATCCATTCTCCAACCACCTGTGACACGTTGAAATCGAACCGGCTGTCGCTTACCCGACAAGCTCCAAAGTATCGGTTCAGAAGATGTTGCACTCCCTGGTACAAATAAACCTTGGTGGGCCTGAACCAAAACGGGCTTAAGCGAGGTTTTGATGACCCTAATCGCGCTTACATCCGACATATCCATCACTAATGGCCTGGATAAACTCCACTCAGTGGCAACTCCTGCACTAGACTTTGCCAAGGCACCGTGCTTGGCAGGAATGAGTCGCACTCGCCAGTAGATTTCCCCCTGGTATCCTGCCAGGCCAGACAAATCCTTAGCTTCAAGATGCAGGGTCGTTACCGCCGTAATGCGAAGCACTAAATCGGTAAAGGAAGCGTTTTTGGCAATTTCAATTTCAACGCTATCACCGGCGTGAAAGGCTGCTTTAAAAGTCGAATCCGTGCATGCACCATGCTTGATAATCTTGAACTCCAAATCCAACTTTCCTTTGCAGAGCTGTCCAGCTTCCGGATAATGTGGAACGACGACACCCATGCACAGTGAATCGCGAATTTGGCTAACGAAGTTGTCTTGATATCGTTTATGGATTTCATAATCGGATAAAACACCATCCTGAACTTTCACGTAGTCAAGAATGCCGTCAATATTTGTGTGATTCTCTGCGACGTTATATCCCGATCCGACATAAGCCGCAACCACACTATCCAGTAACGGTTCCGCCCCAAGCCCTTGTACACGCCATATATCAGTTGCATCTGTGCCATTTAAATAGATGCGCATGTTGACCCCATCCCAAACGCCTACCAAATGCGTCCAAGCATTTTTTTCTATGCAGCGATTCGTATATACACCTTTCCAATCCAGGGGGTTGTCCTTGCGTGCCATGAAGAATGCAGCAAAACAATCGGAGAGCATACCGCGATTGATGTAGGAATATCCTCCTTGGGCATTGACCCACTCGGCATTGGTTTTATAGGCGTCTCGAGGCAAGGGAGGATACAAATAGCCCCCTCCAACTTTTAATTCTAACCCCTGCGAAGGTCCATTGCCCCATGTTGCGGTGCTCAAGATGTCTGAAATAAATCGGCCACTTTCTGGACCATAATTATGAATGAGAAATCGAGCTTCCACTGTGTAGGGTCCCTTTGGACTATGGAAGTTGGGAATTCGAACGAATCCGCCTGCCGGACCAAATTCAATTGACCCCGGATAGTTTGGTGAAGCCTTGGCAGCACCATTCAATTCACCAGTCGGTAACAGGTTGGATTGTTTGTCCAAATGGTTGGAATCGTTGAAATCAAGATGAAGGAGTTCGGCTGCAAACGCCGTTGGGATGAAAAAAAACACCAAAGCAAATTTGGTTATGGAAAGCCTAATATTTATTCCCATTGGCATCTTTCACTCCGTTGCTAGGCAGAAATACGCGGTTATCTATTGACGGTCATGGTAAGGAGTTTTCGAATACGGTTAACGCTTTCAACCATAGGAGATGTTGCACCAGTCGAAAAATTTGATATTTCACCCCATTGACGATCGCAATAAATATTTATCGGTAGATTACCGGCATAGGCCGCTTGTGCGAGCCTCAACATTTCTTCATTCCCGCTACTTTCATTTAGATAAAATCCATAAATGTTGTTGGCATATGGAAGCCCTGTTTGGATAGCTTCATCAGTGGTAATTGATACGACGGGTGTTGGACCTGGAACGACCCATATTTGTTTAATTCGAAATTGAGTTGTGGACCAATTTGGAGTGGCACAGGAAAAGGAAACCGCTCCAAGCAAAATATAAAATAATTTTTTCATGTTATTTCTCCTTTAAGTTTATGTGAATCTGCTAGAGATAAATTATTTCTCTCTAGAACCTTAAAGTTACACGGTGCGAAATCTTAATCCAAGGACCATTTTTAATGGTCCCATACTAACCCACATTTAGGTAAGTATCTGAAATATAGTCAAAAAACGACTTGTCCACTGCGATAAACTTAACCATCTTCGAAAGATTTTTGCGCGGTAGGAAATGAAGGTCTCATCATCAACAGTTGGCGATGGCGATTTTGATCCGGCGATTCGCACTTGTGTATAACGCTGACACGTAGGTTGCCACGCGCATGCATCGCGCCATTTTGATAAAGCGCTTCATCACTTTCCAGAAGAATTGGAAATTTTGAATCTGTACCAAGAGTTGTTCAAGATTAAGTGGAAAATCTCAACTCGCACACTATCTCTGGCAAGTAAGCCCACTTTTTAAAGGCCGAATCCGTGCGAACACCGTGCTAGAAGATTTTTTCCTCCGTTTTATTAAGGCCTGGCCATCATTTCAATCCACTTTCGCTCACCTTCGGCAATGCGATCCCAGTTGAACCCCTTAGCCCATTCCCGCCCTGCCTTTCCCAGGGCTTCCCGCTGTTCCGCATTAATTATCAACCCTTCCATTGCTGACCTTAGCGCCTTAACGTCACTCACAGGCACCATCACGGCTGTAACGCCAGCGCTCACGCTATCCCTAAAACCTTCCGCGTCGGTTACAAGCACAGCCTTGCCAGACGCGTTGGCTTCCAAAGCCGCAATTCCGAATCCTTCAAACCGCGACGGGCTGCAGAAGAATAAACACGAAGATAAAAGTTCGCGCTTTTCTTTATCGGAAACATTGGGTTTCAGTTGAATTTTTTCCCTAAGCCTTTCGGGAATCAAGTTGCGTACGGCGGTCAACGCTTGCGGTGACGCGGCTCCGGCGATCACCAGCAGTGGAGGAGTGTTTTTTAGACTGGTCGACGTTTGAATAACAATACCTGTATACGCATCGATCAGGAAATCCAGTCCTTTCATATAAATGTCAAAGCGGCCCAGAAATAAAATAAAAGTTGGGTCTACGGATTTAGGCATGGCCGTCAATAAAGCCGAGTCAATGCTGTTCGATGTCACAAAAACATTGGCCGCTGCATTTTTCCGCTGAATCCAATCGGCTACGGATCGATTGGACACTAAAAAATTCCGTAAACCACGTAACATCAGGGTTTCGAGCAGCAGGGGGATATTTCCAAATAGCCCAAATTTCTTGAGCGCATCACGCCCCACCCGGTGATGGACAACGGCAAAACATTTGCTTCGGCATAAGAGGCCGGTGATAATGGGCGCAAAAGGGGAAACGCTGTTTCCAATAACATCGGCTCGGTCGAAAAGCAATCTCAGATTAGCAGAGAGTGCAAAGCTGAGTCGACACAGCCAATTCGAATTGCCTAGGCCCAGGGCTTGCATGCGAATACCCTCAATGACTTTTGGGGTAAATCCCGGATACCTTCCAACAAATAAAGTCACGTCCCAATCCTTGGCCAAACGGCGCAGCACTTCGAAATCGCGCAAGGCTCCACCACCCGCGCACCAGGGGTTTTGCAAACTGTCATAGGAGTAATAGGAAAGTTTTAGCCGACTGGGTTTCATGAAACGACCTGATTACCAAAACCTTTCCTTTTTCTGCTTCCCTTCACTATCAGGGTCCCACGGAAAAGACGCCGCTTTTACCCGCGATGTCAGAACCTATCAAGCTGCTGACTTTCACATAATAGTCCGTGCCTGCCGTTAATGTAGCGTCAACCGTCCAGGAATACGTTCCACTATTGGCCACTCCGGCAGCAATTGTTTTTACCACTCCGGCTGAGTTAAATAAAAACAGATCCACCGCGCCCTTGATCTCTGCATTGTTCGACCATTGAATGGATACGCTTTGGTCGTATTTCAGGGTTGCGGCAGCCAAAGGTGCCGATACCAAAAATTGATAGTCGGCAGGCGCATAGGCCTTAAACTCCAATGCATAAACCCCGGAGTACGTAGCGCTAGTAGAAATTATGGAAAAGGAATATGTGCCGTCGGCGGGGCAAATCCAAGCTAGAGTATTTCCTGAGTCGCCCGTCACCCGCGAACCTTGTTTGATCAAAGACGTCCCCAATCCGTTATATAGTGTAATGTTGTGGTACAAGGAAATGGAAGCGATGGTTTGCAGGATATACACCATTTTTGCTTTGGCAGCGAATTGAAACCAGTCCTTGTCTCCGTAGGTGAGCGAAAGAAAATGGCGACCCACATTCGGGACCAGAACGCGCGCAGCAGCCGATGAGTCATTGGTTTCCAGGCTATCGGACAGAATACCACTTATCGAAAACCTGGGGCTATTTGCCGTAAGCCCGGAATTGAAAGGAATGCGAATTTGATAATCGCTTCCCGATGCCAAGCCAGGAGGAACGATCCAGCTAACGCTGCCGGCAGTAAAATTGGTGTAAGCAATATTGGCCAATTGCGAATTGCCCCGGTAGAGATACAATGTCACATACCCTGCACCGAGAGAAGAATCGGGTTGCCAGGAAAGGCTGTAAGTAGACCCGGCGGAAAACGTGCTAGCCTCAGTTGGGTTACTGAACTTCACTATCGAATCCGGTTGAAACAGACGAACAGAGAGAGAATAATTTCCATAATTGTACCCGGACACTTGAATGTAGTACGTGCCCGTAGTCGTAGCCGCTACCAATACGGAAGGGTTGCTGGTGCTGGAGGAACCCAGCGTAGATGTGGCCATGGAGTCCGCATAAACGGCCAGGGAGGTGGTTGTGGGAGTGGCGACTTTGATCCAATAGCTTTGCCCCGCTTGCACAGAGAACTTGATCCAATCCAGATCGGTAGCCGTCAACGTACGGGCCTGCACGCTGCCGTTGGTGGGAATATCTTTGGCTAAACCGCGTGTATTGTCTGGTTCATAAGTATCCGCGTTCACACCACTAATGCTAAAGTTTGCACTGTATCCGTAAATTTGGGAAGTGGAAGCGTTGGTCATTCGAATCCGGTATTTGTTGGATGACATCATTCCCGCAGTAGTGCTCCACGAGTAAGAGCCTCCATTGACCGTGGAGCTGGCAATCGTTTGCACAAGAGTAGTATCGCGGTACAATTGAAGAGTGACATAGGATCCAAAGGAAAGGCTGTCCGGCAGCCAGGTAATCAGGTAGTTGGAACCCGCAGCCCAAATTGTGGAAGAATCCGGTGAAGAAAACTTGCTCAGAAAGCCTCCCGTTTGGGAAGAGTCGAATCGAGATAGGGAAACGGTATAGGATCCAAATCCAAATTGAGATGTGACGCGTAGAAAATATTTTCCGGAGTTGGCTGGTGTCGTTATAATTTGCGCCAAGCTGCCAGCTTTACTCGTCAAGAGCACACCCAGGCTATCATACAAAAAGAGGGACAATGAAATGGAAGACGGTGCTTTCACGGTTGCCAAATAACCTTGGCCGGCCGCAGCCGTAAATTGCATCCAATCCGCATTCTGGCTGGTAATCGTATGAGATTGAACAGTACCATCAGAAGGAATCGGTTTAGCAAACCGAAGACTATCGTCGTTTTCATATGCATCGGCAGCCAAGCCCCCAATGGAAAAAAATCCGGAATAAAACGCCAAGCCTGGATCCTGGGCGCTGATGATTTTGATTCTGTACTTATCCGATGTGACCATTCCCGTGGAAGGCATCCAGCCCAAGTATCCGGCTGAAAGATTGGTACCTGTACCTAATAGGCCTACCAAAACTGTATCGCGATACAATTGGATATTGGCTGTGACCCCCGGGTTGCCGCTCACCGTCCACGCGATGTTAGACATCGTACCTCCGGTTAAACTATCGCCAGATTTTGGAGAGGTGATGGCAATACTACCCGAATAGCCAGAATTGATAGAGAATGCTGCACTAATACCTTGGATGGCCGGATCGCTATTGCTGGTAATTTTGATGCGATAATTTGAAGCCGTTCCCAATGTCGTACTCACTCTGTTCCAATTGTACGCGCCGGTGTTCGATGTCAAGGTTGAAACCATTCCCGCCAAAGTTGTGTCCTTTAGCAATTGAATGGATACATAACTCCCGATGGAACCCTGGGAGGTCCAGCGTATAGCCAGGGCTGAGTCGACTTGAGCCAAGGTTCCGGCCGCAGGACCGGTAACGGAAATAAGCCCGGAATAATTAGACTGTAAGACAAAGTCATAACTTACGTCCCACTGAGCAGTATCCGTGGTGCTCACAATCTTAAGGCGATAGCCGGTTCCACTGCCCACTTTACTGTTCCGCACTGACCAGGAAAACGTGCCGTTGTTCTGTGCCGAATAGACCACCACGGCTTTAAGTGTGTCCACGTGATACAGGTATATATTCACAAATGGGGCCGTAACCGTGTCCCTTTTGGTCCATAAAACTTGATAGGTCGAGTCCAGATTCAGGTACGATCCGGCCGTTGGAAAAGTAATGGAGTAAAATCCACGGTATACGTGATTACCCACGCCACCGCCTCGACTCCCGCTGCTCAACAAGCAGCTTTGTAGCACCGTAAAGACCAAGCCGACAAACAATATGTAGGACAAATACCTTTTATAACGCATAAGCCACCCGGGGTAATTGGGAAGAATAAATGTAATAGCAAAGCAAAGCGAATACCCAAATTGCGTATCAATAATTTTTAACGTTCCGAGACCATAATTGGTCTATAGGCAAATTTAGAGAATCAGGAAAATATGACCCTTTCCATTCGACTCGCAACGGAAATCGACATCCCAATCATTCGATCTCTCGCCGAAACAATCTGGCGCGAATATTACCCAGCGGTCCTTTCTGGGGAGCAAATCGATTACATGCTGGTCAAGATGTATGCTAAGGACATACTCATCCAAGAGCTGCGAGAGGGTACGGTTTACGCAATTGCGAGCTGGGGAGATCGGAAGGTAGGTTACCTGTCCTATCATCAAGAAGGGCGTGAACGGGTTAAACTGTCCAAGCTTTATTTGCTTAAGGATTTTCGAGGCCGGGGATTGGGAAAGCAAATGCTGCAACATGTCATGAATGCCGCAAGCGCGTATGCTGCCTCAGAAGTCCGTCTATGCGTCAACAAAAAAAATGCGCAAGCCATCGCCGCCTATGAAAAATTCGGGTTCATCCGATGCGAAGCTGTGGTAGCGGACATCGGTGGTGGGTTTGTGATGGATGATTGGGTCTATCGGTTAATTCGGCACTTGAAATGAGACTGGGTTGCCGCTAGGATCTCCACCATTGGCACCCAGTACCCCGCCAGTAGTGATTATGCGTACGACATAATAGACGGTAGACCCAAGATGGACACCGAGCAAGTCGTCCTCCCAGGTGGTGGTGGCAATGGGACCAGAAGTCGCCGCAACTCGCATAGACTCATCTAGTCGCAGCACTTCATAAGATTGTAGGAAAGGGTAACTGGGGATCGCATCCCATTTTAAATACGCTTTTACTCCAGATGAAGGCAAAATCTGCAGACTAAAGATTTTGGGCGGAGGGGCGGTAGGATTGTACCTGGCTACAACCGGCGGGATGCTGAGGGTATCTCCCGCCTTTATGGTGATGGATTTTAATGTGTCCACCAGGAAATAGCCTTCTGGTGGCGAAAAAATAATCAAATCATAGGTGCCGACCGGGACTCCGACCAAATTGAATGGTCCATAGGGAGAGCCATAATCGGAATAGGTGACGTAAGGCGTATTCGCTAATGAAACCTGGATATTTTCATTGCCTTTGAAGGGCGCGCTCACCCAAAGTTTTTGCCGGGATACAAAGCCCTTCACCGTTCCGGTTGGTTGCAAATCCAGCACCAAATTCATGTTTCCATCCACCTTAATATTGCGATAAGACTTGGAATTGGAAAGTGCGCTCAAGGCTTCCACGCCATAATTATCTGGTGCCAAATGTAGGAATGAAACCAAGCCATCCATTCCGGTGAGTCCGTTGGCCAACTCCTTTACAGGTGCAGGAAGCGAGTCCGGCGGGCTGGATTTTTTTGGAATGCGGAAAATCTTTACTATCGCAGCATTTGCATTCAGGCCTAATGTCCTTACGTTTACTTTTAAGGTGGCGTCGCCGATTGAAATTGTATCTGCTGGAATTAAAGACGCTACGCCTCCACTCCAATCGCTTTTTGTTCCGAGTTTATTAACCGTTCGGATCCGATATTGGATGGCGTGGCCGGCCACAAAGGGTGAAAAGGCATCTACAAAGACCGTATCAAAAAAGGAAAGCGTATCGGTGAGGCTGATGTCCAAGCTGTCGATTCGCTGCATTTCATAATGGGATACATTGGAGACGAAAACGGGATTCCAATGGATGCGGATGCCGCCTCCACCACTAACCGAGTCCACGCTAGGTACACCCGGAACCGGCGGCGTTACATAGGGGCTCCATGTCAAATCCAGGCGGGGAAGAGTGGTGGTGGTACCCGCTATTACCCGCACAGAGTCCACATAGGCCGTCAGGTAATGGCCGTCCAAGGCTGTGAATACCATTCGATATAGTCCAGAACCCAATGCACCGAATTGAAAATTTCCGGAGGTGTCTGTGATATACGATTTGTCCGTGTGCATAAGCCTCACTACTATTTTTTCATTATTGAAAATTCCGGCAGGTCGCAAATTGGGGCCGCGCGTAACGGTGCCTTTAACCATACCAGGGTTATCCAAAATAAGAGAAACATTCACTATAGTGGCGCTATCTAAAATTTCCGCCTGAGGGAGCCAGGCTATTTTTCCGGATACAGAATCGAAAGCCTCCAAGGAATAATTGGAAACGGACAGCTTGGCAAAGGCAAAACTGCCGTCGCTACACGTGGTGGTTTGGGAAACCACGGATGCCATACCGGCAGAATCCGCGCCGACGCGTTGTATCAGCTTCACAACCGCACCATTAACCGAATTCCCGGATGAGTTTAAAATCTTTCCTTTGATGCCGGTAGGATTTCCCGTTTCCGTGCATGGGCCGCTTAATGATTGATTTTCGGTGACAGGTCCACAACCACATAAATACATCCAGGCCAGCATCCCTACCGCTGTATGCCTGGACCACTTGAAGAAAAAACCCATCATGCGCGCCCTCGATTGTGACTGAAAGGAAAAAGATGCAAATTCAACTGGTAAATCATGTCCTCGCCGGAATCGTTCATGGCAATCGCCATAATTCTTTTTCGGAAAGCCTGGATCTCGGATTTAATCCGCTTGAACCCGTCTTGAGAAACGCCCATGGTCAATCCGCTGATATCCCTTGCAGCCGCTGGATGCTTGTCTATGGATCGTTTTGCCAAATCCATGGCTGTCTTATGAAATCCAGCCACGGACAAAGCGGCCACTTCGTCACCGGTAGTTAAGGCCAGGTCACCGACAGAATACGTGCCCTTCGGCGTCTTGTTCAAAAGACCCAAGCCAATCAGCAATTCTATCGAATCCTTAACTTGCTTTGCGCTTATAACCGGATCCAATAGCAAGCCGACCCGCTCCGGATCCGCCGCCTCGGATGTATTCAACAATGGGAGCAAAGAACGCAAGGCAATGTGATGCCACGATGAAAGATAGGAGAACTGGGCTTGGCGCAGGCGTTGATGCTTTCCATACTTTTGGATTTCCGTCAGTCGGGCAAAAATTTTCTCCTTTTCCAAAGTCGTTTCAGCCTGATTGAAAAGAACTAAGGCATGAAAGTACTCCGCTTGTTTTTCTGAAAATCGGAAATACTTGGACAACTTATCCGCACTGACATGGGACAGATTTCGCTGTCCATTCATGACACGCAGCAAATAATCTCGTGCCTTGAATCCGGCCCGTTCAGCCAACATGCGATAAGAAAAAGCAGGGCTGGCCGCCTTTTTTTCTTGGAAATACTCCCGCAAATACTGGCGGAAATCGGTGTAGGAAAAAATGGATTCCATGGCTGCGGTATAAACAATACCAAGATTTGGAGCTAGGTTGCGCCAAATATGCAGTATTTTGTGGTTTTCTTGACAACGCCGTTGTCTGTGGACAACAGCAAAACGCGTCGTCCACCTGAACCTGAAGGCTATCGAAGCTTTATTTTAAGGAAGAAAACGCACTTCCAAAATACCGTTACCGAGCCCCTGAGGAACCCGCAAATCCGAAGCCTCGCCGACATGAGACCAAACCTGTTTCCCGTCGATATTGAATATTTCCACCCGGGAATAT
>JAYUHW010000054.1:0-8455 GCA_043766615.1 Fibrobacteria bacterium
GTGGTGCTGTTGTCATGAATAATCAGCGATCCGCCGCTTTTCAAACTGGCGCTTTCCCAGCCCGTTTCCAAAAAGACCTCGAGCCATTTTTTATAGGTATAGCCCGCTAAGACGCCAAAGAATTGGGATTGTCCGGTCAAGTCCATTGTGCCGGAAATATTTCCGCCCGGTTTCCAGGATGCCGAAAGCCAGGTGAAATTGGCGGCCACGGAAAAGGTGAGGGGATAAGGAAGCGGAGGCAAGAATGAAGCCAAGTCATGTTGAATGCCAAGGCCGGGCATGGAAAAGGCGTAGGCGTCCAAAGGCAGACCGATATACCGCAATTTGATTTCCGTGTATTTGAATGAAAAACTTAACTGCGGCTCTACAAACGGCAACCAGTTGAAACTGGACAACTCTTGCTTGCCGTCGCTCAAGGGGGTTTCGGTGGAGTCAAAAATGGTTTTGCTGATGGGACTGTAGTCAGAGGAATATGTTATTGGCCCATTTTTACGTCCAAAGATCGTGGGCGCATCATAAGTGGAACTTTCCTTACAAGTTTGTTTGCCGTTTGGATTGTCGGTATGATAAAGCTTGCAACCAGGGTCTTCGGCCGTCCAGGAAAAGGAACGGTCCTGATCGGACAGCCCCGTCACATTAATCGGCAATCCCAGATAGAATCCAAAACCTGCGGGTACGGCAGAGCTTTGATACCAACCGGAGTTGGTCATGGACCCAAAAATCGTAGCGAATGGTTTCACATATTCCCGGTTGTTTTCAAAAGCTTTGATAATGCCATCCAGATTTCCTGCCGAGGTCATGCAGGGTAAAACGGACAAAGTTAAAACTGCCAGTGAGGCAATATTTGAAAGGCGAATCCTAAATGTCATGCTGAATAATTCCTTGCGAAGATATCCCGTAAATACACCATTTTCCAGCGTTTCTGTCAACTCGGCTAATCGAAACAATACAATCCACCCATACACACTTAAAAGCATGTGATGCTTATCACCTCCTTGTGGTGGTTGTTCAATAAGTGAACTAACTTCTCCCCAACTTTTCGTTGAAACAAGGCAAGGCCATGTGACCCTGAATCGAGCGCTTTTTTTACTGGGGTTAGGTTTTTTGACCTTGCCTTTCTCCGCCCACCGGGTTTTGGCCGCCGAAGGGGCGAAAGTAGCCTACGCGATGCGCTCAGCTGATACCGTGGAACGCCTGATGGCATTCACTTTGGACTCCGTTGGCGTCTTGAAAATCGAATCCAGCAAGATCGGAATGGGGGTCGAAAGCCAACTGGAAACAGAAAATGGCTTTGAAAGAGCCATACACAAAAAAGCCTTTTCTCCAACGCAAAAAGATACTGCTCAGCTCCTATTATCGCTCACGCAGCGTTGGAAGGGCGTGCAGCATTTTACTTGCCTCAAGAACGATGGGTACGCTTTTTCAGTTAAGACCGATTCCTTGTCGCTGGATTGCAAGAATTGTTTTTCCTGCACGGATGGCATTGGTCTTCAAGATGCCAAAAGTTTGGCTCGATTAGGCAAGCTCACCCTATGGCTCTACCGATTAGGCGAAGAAATGCCCATGCCTTGAACTAAAAAAGAAATTACCATACGTTTCCCCGTGGCAAATCTCCCGCATTTCATCTGAGGTATTGGCAGGCAGCCATTGTCCGTTTTTACCAAGGTAACGGCAAAGATACCCTTGTTCACGAAGCCAGGTCCAACCCGGAGGCGGAACTTGATTGAACCAGAATTCGCATAGAAGCAATCCTTGGAATCGTTGGAAGAAGTTTTCCCCTCCGGCAAATAGGGACATTTCCGATCCTTCCACATCGATTTTTACTGCGGCTATGGACTCGGGAGCCAGGTTCTGGCGCGCTAAAAAATCATCGAGACGGATAATTTCCACCCTGCGTTTTTGGAAGGAATATCCGGGACCGATATTTTCGGCAGCGTAGGAATTGGAAAATCCGGATTGCGAATAAAGCGGCACACCAAAATAAATGGGTATCAAAAAATCGGTGGAAATATTTTCCGCCCCGACGCCAATGGGTTGAAGTGAAACCTGTCGAAGTCGGAAGGGGAACAAAACCCTTTTTAACAACTTGCCGTGAACGGGCTCAAAAGCCAGAACCAGGCCGGATTTCCCTACAGCATTGGCAAACAGCACGGTCGACGCACCCAAAAAGGCACCTATATCGAGAACGCGGTCACCGGGTTTGAGGCATGCGGCGAAGGCTTGCAGGTCCGCACCGAAAAAACCTTGAGCATATTTGGTCGCTTGCAGGGCCCGAAACAGGCGCGTAAAAAAGTAAATGGCATGAACAACCTGATACCATTTAGGGCCGATTAAACGGAAAAGACTCCTTTTCAGGCGTTTCCATGGCATAACCCTGATGATACCAATAGCACAGGCCTCAGGATACGAAAATATTAAATGGTTGTATCGATTACTTGGCCAGGTGTTTTATCTGTGGTAGAATCACCCAGCAAAGTTAAAAAAGGGAAATCCGCCTTGGGTGGTGGTTCAATGGCTCTGGGGGGCTCTTCATGTTTCCCAAGCAAGCTTTGTGAGGCTTTCTCATCAGCTAACTTTGCGGCTTCAGTGGCGTATACATCAACATGGTCACCAAGGCCGGGTTGACCGGAATTGCCGCCGTGAGGGGCTGGATTCCCAGACTCAGGGGCAGCGGTTACTTTGGCGGTTTCTACTGCTTTTGCCTCGACTTCACCTGCCGCCACCGTGTCGGATGGTACAACAGGTGACGGAGGGAGGTTAAGGCTTCGGGTGACGGGGTTGACGACCATACTCATGTCTACTCCTGCTTAGTTTATCGGCATATTTAGAGTCGACTTTAATTCTTTTTTCGTCAATAATTTGAGAATCTGATGGATTTGGGGCTGAATTAATAAAAAGGACCTTTTTCGACTTTTGTCTCCCGGTACTCGCCTACCCGCACTATATTTTGATAAGGACTAGACCCAAATCGAAACAGGGCATAAGCCGGGGTTTATGGACGATTGCTTAAAGGAAAAAGTCGGAGCTCTCAGGGAGAGAATCAAATCTTCCGGGGAGGATAGGGCGCTCTATCAGGAGCTTTCGGATCTTCTTTTCCAGGCGGGAAAGATTTCTGCGGCAATGAACCTTTTGGAAAGATTTCTTCCGTCTGATGGCGCAACTGGGCCCACTCCTGATGCCCCGGAAGCCAAGTGGCTATTTGATCGGGGGCTTGAATTCGCAGATGCCTATCTGTATGAGGATGCTGTGGAATGCCTGTCCATGGCCTTGAACAATGGTCTGGATACATTCGAAACCCATTATTGTCTCGCAGGCGTGTATAAAAGTTTGCAGCGTTATTCTCAATCCGAATTTCATTGTCGCCGCTGTTTAACGCTGAATCCCCGGTTTGCTCCGGCCTTTATTTTGCTCGGCTCCCTCCTTAAAAAACCCGGGGATCTGGAAGAAAGCGTCGCTGCTTGTAAACGGGCCATCTTGCTCGATCCGGAATGCACGGCAGCTTACTACGACCTCGCCTGTTATTATTCCCTGCAATCTAAACGGGAACAGGCCTTGGCGGCCATCACCATGGCGTTGTGCAAAGGATTCTCCGATTTTGACTGGCTTCTCCAGGATCCGGATCTGGAACTTTTACGACGAAATCCGGAATTTGAGTTTCTGCTCCAGTCCTATCGGCAAAAGCTCACCTGAGCACAATCCGCAAGGTTCCATTCCAGCCCTACCCTCATCCATTGCCCAAGTGGACTGGCAAATAGGGATGTCTTTTCTATATTCCTGCCGGTTTTTCAACCACTTAGCCCAGGAAGATCTTCCCGGGATGGTTGATTTTTTCAACGGTTTTGAGATGAAGGAATCAGTAGCCTAATGAAAAGGGAAACAGGTTTTCGTACCGTATTGCTGATCGTTGTTCTGGTATTGTGTGGTGTCAGTCTCTTCCCGACCTTAATGGTCTTTTCTAAGAAGAATGATGCCAACCTTCCCCTGGAACAGCGTACGCGGGAAATTTACAAACGTGAACATCCGGAAATGGCCGCAAAGGCCATCAACCTAGGCCTGGACTTAGCGGGCGGCACTCACATTATTGTGGAAGTGCAAAAAGATAAACTGGATAAGGATGCTCAGAAGGACGTGATGGATCGTTCTTTGGAGATCCTTCGAAATCGCGTTGATCAATATGGATTGAGCGAGCCCATGATCACTCGTTCCGGTGAAAACCGCATTGTTGCGGATTTGGCGGGTATGGGCGCAGAGGATGCACGCAGACTCATCGGTGCCACGGCGCTGCTAGAATTCAAATTGGTTCCAGAGGCAACGGAGTTCAAACCCGTTCTGGATAAAATCGACGGATTCCTGAATCGCCGCTCCGGCGGTAAGCCCGAACCTGGCGTTAAGCAGGGAAGCGATACGTCGCGTGCCGTTGCGGATATGTTCGGCCGAGTTATGACCACGGATTCTACTAAATCCGTTACAGCCGCCGGCTCCCCGGACACCACACAGGTGGTGGCTAATGACAGCTTGAAAAAAACCGATTCCGCTGCTGATACCAGCGAGACAGCCTCCGAATTTTTTAAGAACCGCCCCTTTGGTTCCCTTCTTGTCAGCATGGGCCGCGATATTGCCGTCAAGGCTGAGAATGTCGAGAAGGCTAAGCGCATTTTGGAAGATCCGGAAGTGCAGCAGCTTATCCCCGCGCGTTACCAATTCCTCTGGGGACGCGATGTTGAAGTGCAGCAAGGCGGGGGCAAAACCCGCCGCTTGTATTTGCTAAAGCGCCGTCCCGAAATGACCGGTGCAACCATTGCCGATGCCCGTCCCCAAAGGCTTTCCGGCGGAATGAATGCCGGAGAAACCGAAGTTAGTTTAACCTTTAAAGGCCTGGGACCTAAAGAGTTCGGACGGGTAACTGGAGCCAATATCGGCCGTCAGTTGGCCATTGTCCTGGACTCTGTGGTGTATTCCGCCCCTGTTATTCAAGGACGTATTCCCAATGGGCGTGCATCCATCACGGGAATTGGCGACATGAAGGAAGCCAAGCAATTGTCTGTGACCTTGCGCGCCGGTTCCTTGCCGGCCCCTATGCAAATCGCTGAATTGCGTTCTGTGGGTCCTACCTTGGGCGAAGACAATATTAAAAAGGGACTTTTGGCCGCCGTTGTGGCCTTGGCACTCGTTGCTGCTTTCATGGCCTTCTATTATAAGGGCGCGGGTCTTATCGCGGACTTGGCTCTCTTTTTAAACATGATTATTCTTTTTGCTGTCTTAAGCGCCTTTCATGCCACTTTGACCTTGCCTGGTATTGCCGGTATAGTGCTCACCATCGGTATGGCTGTGGATTCCAACGTACTGATCTTTGAGCGTATTCGTGAAGAACTTCGCAACGGTCGCAGCGTGCGGGCCGCCATAGATGCGGGGTATAAAAAAGCCTTCAGTGCCATTTTCGATTCCAACGTGACCACTTTGGGTACTGCTGCAATTCTCTATTACATCGGCGTTGGTCCTATTAAAGGCTTTGGACTTACCTTGATGGTAGGTATTTCCGCCTCCCTGTATACCGCCATCGGTGTGTCGCGCCTGGTATTCGATTACATCCTGGCCCGTCGCGATATCAAAGTTTTGTCTATCGGAAAAGGCATTACCTGGTTTCATACAGTGGACATCAAAGTCATTCCCTGGGCCCGGTATTATGTGGGCTTGTCCATCGCCATTTTCGCCTTGGCGTTGGGTGCTGTAGCCGTTAGAGGTTTGCACTTCGGCATCGACTTTACCGGTGGAAATGTCTATCGCGTTAAATTTGAACAACAGCCTGATATTGAGAAAGTACGTAAGGAAATCGAGGCCGCTGGTCTTGAGGATCCACGGGTACAGACCTTGGGCAGCCAAAACGAAAACCGCCTGCTTATCTTCCTACCCAAAACTGGTGAAGATGCTAAAACCAAGGCACTGGTTGAGAAAGCTGTTATCGGCGCCACTATTGAAGGCGAAGATACCGTTGGGCCTTCGGTTGGCAAAGATTTGCGGCGTTCCGCCATCATGTCCATTTTAGCCGCATTGGTTCTTATCGTGCTGTATATCTGGTTCCGCTTCGGCAGAAATGGGCTCGGCTTTGGTGTAGGTGGCGTGTTGGGGCTTATCCATGACAGTATTATCACGCTCGGATTGTTCGCTTTATTTGGGATGGAAATCTCCTTGGACTTTGTGGCCGCTATCTTAACCATCATCGGCTATTCTTTGAACGATTCTATCGTCATCTTCGATAGAATCCGGGAATTGACCGGTGTGGCCAGCTCCAAGGAAAGTTTTGCAGCCCGCGTAAACAATGCCAATAACCAATGCTTGAGCCGAAGTATCATCACCCATTTGACTGTGCTCTTCACCGTGCTGGTTTTGTCCATCATGGGCGCATCGTCGGTTCGGGACTTCAGCATTGCAATGGTTATCGGTGTCGTAGTGGGCACGTACTCCACTATCGCCGTGGCCTGCCCGTTTGTGGTTTGGTGGGATCGTCGTCGGATTCATCCGGCAACTCTGCCTAAGGCCGCAGCCCTGGCGGTTAAGAAGTAAACCGAGGCCGAAGCTTTGCTGTTCGAGGCTGCCTGGCCCTATTGGTTATCCCAATAGGGTTAGGATTCGGCTAGCGATTTTTTCCAGCGGTAATATTTCATCTGCTAAGCCGGCCCTGAAAACGGCGCCGGGCATGCCCCATACAACACTGCTCGCTTCATCCTGGACTAAAACATAGCCACCGGCACCTTTGATGGTTTCGCAGCCTTTAAGGCCATCTTGCCCCATTCCAGTCAGAACCAAAGCCAATACGTTTGACCCGAAGGTTTTGGCTACCGAACGGAAAAGCACATCCCCGGAAGGTCGACAAGAGTTCTCCGGCGGTCCAGAATGCGTTTTTAGATAAAACCGATTCAGTTCTTTACGAACTTCCATATGTTGACCACCCTGTGCAATATACGCGCAGCCCTTTTCCAGCTCCATTCCATCCTGGCAATGAAAGATTTTGATGCTGCATTTTTTTCCGAGGCTCAAGGCTAGTTGGGCGGAAAACTCGGCGGGGATATGTTGGACAATGACAATCGGGATGTTTAAAGTGGCCGGCAAGGCGCTTAGTATGCGCTCTAATGTTAACGGACCGCCAGTAGAAACGGCTACGGCTAAAATTGAAATTGTATGGAGTGCTTTCGGGTTCCGAAACAACGTACCGTAATGTTGGGCAGGATACTCTGGACTTAATGGGTCAGTGAGGAAGGCTGATTTGCCGTAGTAATTTGATTCAAGTAGGCCGGTTATTTTTGGAATCAATTCCTTGCGGAGATAAGCTATTGGGACATCACCTGTTTTAAAATGTCCCTCTTTGCTCAGGAAGTCGCTGGCCCCCAGAGCTAGAGCTTCAATGGTGATACCGGCATCCACTTCGGTCACGGCGCTCAACATAATGATGGGCAGACGAGGATGCAGTTTGCGCAATGTTCGCAACGTGTCCAGTCCATTCATCCTAGGCATTTCTACGTCTAAAATGACCAGATCGGGAAGCATCGCGGCAGCTTTATCCAAAACTATCTCGCCATTGGCTGCCATGACAACTTCCGCTTGAAGGTCGGCCGTCAACAGCCGATTCAAAATCATTCGAACAACTATCGAATCATCGGCGATGATAATGCGTGGTGATTGCATGAGACGCATTTATTATACCACAATTCGGTCCTGTTTATGTTGTCTACGGACAACGTTTTCCTTACATGACCTCTTGTAAAGGTGCGTACTCCTTAAGTTTCAGCATATATTTATAACAAATCCAATTAAGGGAGGCACCATGTGGATATTTAAGCGAATGCCAATGGCTTTTTTGTTTTTGTTTGGGCTGGTGCAGCATATTTTTTCATCTTGTCCAGATCAGGATTATGGCGTCTACTTAGACACCCTTTCCCCGGGCGTGGTCAATGCCATCCTCTACCGTTACGGCCCAAATGCGAATGGGATGTTTCAAAAGTTCAATCCAGATACAACGACACTTTCCAAATGGAGGAATACATTTCGATTTGTAGAAGAAAAAACGGTTACGGAATTTCAGCTTAGGTCTGTGATCAAATTGAAATCCGATTCCGCCAAAACCATTGTACTAGCTTCCTTGGATAGCCTGACTTTTTCAAAGCTACCGAATATGGATAGCCTGGTAACGGCACATTGGAAAGCGAAACAAATATATAAGGGCTCCTTGCCAAATAATGTGTTCAGTGTTTCGGCAAACTTGTCTAACACGCCTTTTTATAAGAGACAGGGCTTATTGAACTTAGAAGGCAAGCAAGCGGTTTTGTTTTTACAGAAAGGAATTGACAGACTCCTCACCCTACCCGTGGCGGAACAGGATGGACCGTGCTCATTCAGTTCAAGCAGTTTTGTAGTGGAGCAGGGAAGGGTCAGTCGAACAGGTTTTTATTGGCTGGGCTTG
>JAYUHW010000055.1:0-4555 GCA_043766615.1 Fibrobacteria bacterium
TATCAAAAGCGACAAGAATAGCTATTGGCGCCTGTGATTTTACCTTAAACGCATCGCAACTTCCCGCCGACAACTTTTGTGTTTTGGGTCAATAGGCTATTTTATGCACCGTAATGCCCCCTAGTTGCTATTTTTAGAGGAATAATCAGGACATCCGCAGATTTGGCAAGAGGTTTTCCTTGCCCCAAATGCGCCTGGATGGTTAAATAGGTGAGGGAAATTAACGTAATAATGCCAAACGTCCATCCATGCCTTCAATAGAAGTCGTAAACTGCCCGGTTCCGCTTAAGACCAATCGCTTTCCACTCAAGGAAGGCGCCAATGTATTGGGCCGTGATAAGGAATGTGATGTAGAAATCCCGGACCCGCGCATATCGTCCAAGCATTGCATCATCATGGTGGAAGGGGACAAGGTCGAATTCATCGACCAAAATTCCACCAACGGCATTTTCATGAATGCCCACCGTTCCCGCAAAGGTGTCTGGACATCTGGAACCACCATTTTCATGGGTAGTACGGAAATGCGCTTAGTAGGTGGACCCACTCGCGCTGAAGGTGCAAAAGCCAGCCCCTCCGCATGGGGCAATTCAAATATGGAACTCAACAATTCCATGTTTGACTTCAACATCGTTCAGGAAAAAAAAATTGGTGGCGGCGACCTTGAAATAAGCGAAACAGCCACACCCGGTGTTGAGAATTTTGCCAAACGCATGCAGGTAATCAACCGCATGATCAAATCTGTAACGGCGACTTTGACGATTACGGAACTGCTCGACCGAACCATGACTTTGGTTTTTGAGGCGATCAATTGCAATACGGGCTATATCCTTCTTACAGATCCGACCAATAATGACGCCGTTGGAGCCCATCTCGCCTATGAGCATGGCCAGCGCAAAGACAATCTCGATGAAAAGCTGTACAGCCGGACCTTGGTTTCCACCGTCATTCAGAAAAAATCGGGCTTTATTTTTGACAGCGATGAAAGCGGCGAGCAGGACCAGAGCTTGAGCATTTTCCAGCTGCGGATCAAAACCGCCTTGTGCTGCCCGATCCATTCCGAAGGCCAAGTTTATGGAGTGCTCTACCTGGATAATAAAAAAAGGGGTGCCAAATTCAACAGCGACGATTTGGATCTCACCATGAATATTGCCGGTATCGCCGGTGTTGCCATTGAAAACATGCAGCTTTACAAGAAATTGGAAACTGAGTCCCTGATTCGCGATCACTTGAAGCGTTTCTGCTCGCCCAATATAGCTGAGAAAATCATAGCTGAACGCGGCAACAGTGATTTCCACCTGCAATCTCAAAAGACCAATCTCACCGTCCTCTTCGCCGATATCCGTGGATTCACACCCCTCTCCGAAGCGCTGTCTCCCCTCGATGTAGCCAAACTGCTGAATAGTTATTTCTCTGAAATGTGCACGATAGTCTTTGCCAATGGCGGCACCCTGGACAAATTTATTGGTGATTGCATGATGGTGTTGTTCAATGCACCCATTCCGATTGCGGACCATGAATACCTGGCCGTTAAGACAGCCTTGGAAATGCGCCGAAAATTGCGTGAGAAACTGCCGAGTTGGCAAGCCCAAGGCATTCCCGAATTTCAAGTTGGAATAGGTGTGAACACGGGAGAAGCGGTGGTTGGAAGTATAGGCACCAGTGCACGCATGGAATATACGGCCATTGGTGATGCCGTTAATATATCGTCACGGGTTTGCGGTATTGCTAAGCCGAACCAGATTTTGATCACGGAGAGTGTCTTTGAAAAGGTACAGGATCGATTCCGAACGGTCATGCTGGGAGCCACGGCCTTAAAAGGAAAGTCACGCCAAGTGTTGGTCCATGAAGTAGTGGACGATTTAGGTAAGTAATCACAGCTTGGAATAGACAAATAGGAGGGATAGCTGAAACTGCATCGTGTCCAAATGTTAGCGTTTGTAGTGGCGCTGATGGCTCTAGCCCATCCCAGCAACGCATTGCGAGTTTCCAAGGTGGACTTCCCACGATTTGTAGGTGTGCTTGCTTGTGAGGACTCGGGTGAATCCTGTCCTGGAGCGGATGCGGGATTCGTCCTAAGCGGACTGGTAGGCGACACTGCATTCAGCGAGCCGTCCTCTCCGGATCTAGCCAAGGGAAATAAAGTTGTGATCGGTTTCCTGGAAGGAAAGCCCTTCAGTTGGAATCGCTATGCCATTGATTTCCCTAACCAGAGGACCAAATGGATAGTTCTCAATGAATTGACCGTGGGCGAAGGCAATCGTGCATTCTTAACAGCTTGGAAGACGATAGGTGACAGTCTGGAATTTCTTAAGGTGATTCCCAGATACTTTTCCCTGGACCTGGGGGAATTGTTCGTGCAAGGAAAAACTACCATGTCCGATGGTTCCCTGCTTTTACTTTTAAAGGGCGAAGGCTCCGATGCCGGTATCAATGTGCAGGATTTTCGAGTAGTGCGCCTGAAGGCCACAGGCCTTGCCGCAACTCAAGTGGCTAAGCGATACAACCGAAGCGAAATTCCCCTTCAGAAAATTCTCGACAAACTAAACTCGGATCAACAAGTTGAACCGGTCCTGGATTCTTCCCTGATTTGCGATTGGAAACCAGGTCGAAAAGCACCATCGGGATCACCTTGGCTGCGATGCCGACTTTCCCGGCATCGGGTCTTGTACACAAAAGATGGGCCACAAGAAACACCAGTCAGCACGGATTCCGTTCTGGTGGATGTGTTGAAGGGCAATTAGTGCCCAATCGCGAATCGCAGAAATTGCAAATTGAAAAGGCGGGCATGGAAGCCCTGCTTACCTTAGTTCCCATATTCAAGGAAACCGGGGGGCATCATGTAGCCTCGCTGGCGGAACTGGAAGTGTGGATCCGGGAGCAAGGCATTCAATCCGACCTCGACCTATCCGCCATCCAAGGGGCTATCGAAAAAGCCTCTGAGGGGCTTACCGCCGATGCCGTAATATCAAGTGGTCTGCCCCCACAAACTGGAAATGACGGCTATATCGAATACCTAATCGACTTTGGTCAGGCTATGGCGCCCACTGTTTCTGGTGTAGGCACCATCGATTTGCGAGCCTCATTGATTCGTTATATTCAGCCGGGAGAACCGCTGGCCATTATCCATCCTCCCGAAGCCGGCACACCGGGCCTCGACGTATTTGGCAAGCCTGTGCCTGCCCTACCGGGTAAAGTCTTTATGCCCAGGCTCGGTGTCAATGTGCAAAGGTCCGCCAATGATATAAACCTGATTTTGGCCGTATCCGGCGGACATGCCAGACTGGTCGATGGACTCTTGGACATTCAAGATTTTTACCAGGTTGCCGGCGATGTCGATTACGGAACAGGCAATGTCAATTTTGGAAAATCCGTTTTGATCAAAGGCGATGTCAAGTCCGGATTTTCCGTGGATTCCGGTGGTGACCTGGAAATTCTGGGATTGGTCGAAGATTGCCAAGTGAAATCCCTAGGCAAAATTTTTATCAAAGGCGGATTCACAGGTCAAGGCAAGGGCATGATGCAAGCTCGAGGAGATATCAGCCTAGGATATGTGAGAAATCAACATGTCAAAAGTGATCGAACCATCCTCATCTATAAGGAAGCGCTCAACAGCAAATTGCAAGCGCGTCATTCCGTCGCCATAAACGGGTTGGTAGCGGGTGGTAAAGTACAAGCCCGCTATGCCATTGAATGTCAGATAGCGGGAAGCGATACCGGCACGTCGACGGAACTTGAAGCTGGATTCGATTTTTCTACGGAAGAGGAAATGGTTGGTATCCGTTTGGAAATGGAAAAAATGGGAAATTACAACCGGAAGCTGGGAGAGTCGCTACGCCACATTCAGGATTTGGAAAAGCTCAATCGCGGTTTGGATTCCCGCAACATCGAGCTCATGTTCGAAATGGAAGGGTATAGACTTAAAGTGGAAGCCAAGACCAAAAATTTGCAGGAGCGTTTTTCCTTTTTGGAAAACTTGGAATCCAATTTAGAATCCGCCTCTGTTACCATTCATCGTGCCGTTTTTCCAGGTGTTGTGGTCAAAATCGGAAAAGAGAAATTCCAGGTAGTGGAATCCATGTCAGGTCCCCGCACTTTTTTCGTAAAGAATGGCGAGATCGCATTTCGTTAGCAGGAGCCATATGAAAAGCCATTCCGCCGATGCCACTGATTCCCGTCGTGAAAAAGAGATCCAAATTGCTCTCAGTGAGCTGAAAGCTCTTGATGAATCCGGCTATTTTTCCGGACTGGTTCATTCGGTTCAACCTGGAAAGGACCACCGGAGTCAAATTCAAATACTGGAGTGGATTCAGCGGGCAGCCCCGTTCCTGCGCAAGGCCTCTCAATTTAATCCGTTGGACACGCCCGTCACTCCCGCCTTGGAACAGTTCATGTCCCAACTTACCGTTCAAGAGCGAACAAAAATCTATAAAACGGAGAATGAAGAAAAATTTCTCGCCGCCGTATGGCAAGTACGCATTCTGTTTGGGAAAATCGCCCGCCGCGAAATATCCAGCAATGCCGTCATACGTTCCATCGTCGGATCTTTTATGGACAC
>JAYUHW010000056.1:0-4032 GCA_043766615.1 Fibrobacteria bacterium
ACTGGCGCCCCAACGGCCAAAAGCCCACACCATGCCAAGTCTAAAAGAGCGAATACCATGGCACCGGTCCTTTTTGTACGGCCGCCAGGATAGCCGCCAAATGTTGGGTTTGCTGTTCTTCAGTGGGAAAATACAATTCGACGATATTGAGATCATGATCCAGGGGATGCACACCTATCCAATAAAAATAGGGTGTAGCGCCAAAGGATTGAAATTTGCAAAAACGAAATCCGCCAACGTCCAAGGTGTCTACGGCTTTGAATCCATCTTTGAGTCGCAGTCTAATCGCCTCACTCCAAAATCGAGCGTCTCCCAATGGTTTCACGCAAAGACTTGATCCCCAAAATTCAGCACCTTGTGACGCCGTAGCGCGCCAGGGTCGCTTATTGCTCGAGACCACCATTCCCTCGGGCGTAGCAAAGGATTGCGTTCGCCTTTCGGTGAAGCGTTTATCGTCAAATGGCCCAAGTCGATGGATCCATTGAAAATCCGCGATGTCGTTTTTTAGGTCTTGCCCATTTATCGCCGGGGTATGCTCCTGCATTTGCAAGTTAATGGTGGCGAAACTAGCCTGTCGGGATAGGGAGCGCTTGGTGGATTCCAAAACTTCCCGTTCCTCGCGCAATTGCTTTAGCTGCCCCAGTAACTGCAGTTTTTGCGAGTCGGTTCTAGCCTTTTGCACTAGAGCTTCCAAGCGTTCTAAGGTGGCGAAGACCAATTGCAATCGCATATCGGCATCCTGGAACGCTTCGGTAATATCTTGTGCGGATTGACTGAAGGAAACCACCTCTCCCAGACGCATGAGCCTTTGAAAAAGGCTGTCAAACTGAGCCGCAGGCACGCGCAAGGTTACGTAAAATCCGGTTCGACTTTCCAAATAACCACCAGCCTTATTAGTGATTTGAATTGCCGAATCCAAAGCCTTATCCGGATCGGTGGAGCGCAGTGTTGCTTCCCCCGTGTAGTACACCATGCGAGATGGAGCGGACTTCATTTTGGGAGGTGGAGCAGATCCATCCCGAGATGCACGAAACCCTTCCACGGCTGGGGGCATTTCCCTTTTAGCGCTAGCCATTTCCATTTTATCACTTGGCATATAGTCGTTGGACAGGCTGCTCATTTTACCTGCAGCCGCTAGTCGACTCACGGTTCCACGATCCGCGCCAGACCCATCGGTTTCTGGTCGAGCCGCGCAGCCCGAGATCAGCACAGAAGCTAAAACAGATCCAAACCAGGCTAACCAGAGCCTGGGAAAAATCATTTTGCGCCGCCATTCATACGAACCATATTCCCGTAACATACAAACTATCCTTATTGTGCATCTAGCTTTTAGATGTCCGTTAGGATTGCTTTGCGGCTTCCAGGTTAAAGCCAACGCGCACTTCTTTCCAATATCGGATCATTTTATCCTTGATGGAATCAGCCGAGGCATCTTTGAGGGCTTCCAAGAGCGGGCCTACTTCTACGAGGCGATTGTGCCCTCCCCCACATTCCACCACTCCCACAGGGCCTCCGGAATAAATCAGGTTGCAGAAGTTGAATGAGCAGCGCAAAAAATGTCTCCCCGATATGGCCACGTTTTCGGACATGAACTCCCGGTTTTGCACAATTTCCAATCCGGGCTCAGGCCGTAGGGAATTGTCATCGGGTATATGTGGCTGGTTTTCAGGACTCTCCATACTGTCTCCTACTTATTAACTGGAGGGAATTCGTGATTGCGTACCGCTTGGCAATAGTCACGAGCGCCTTGTAATGCGGATTGGCGAACATTAGCAAAAGCCTTTGCAAATGGCGGCGGAGTAACGGAGCCAATACCCAGAAAATCATGCAGTACCAGAACCTGACCATCCACGTTTGGGCCAGCGCCAATGCCAATTGTTGGAACAGGAAACATCCGAGTGACTTCGGCGGCAAGGGCAGCGTCCATATGTTCCAGGACAATGGCTATGACTCCGGCCGCTACCAACTTTTCTGCGGCATGCAAAAGAGATTCTCGATCTCCCTGTCCATGTCCAAATTGCTTAAAGGATTGTGCGGTTTGCGGCAATAGTCCCAAATGTCCGACCACGGGTATTCCATCCTGGACCAAGGCCTTCACGGAATCCAGCTTAACGCCTTCCAACTTCACTGAGTGTGCTCCCAGGGCTAGAAACCGACGAGCATTGCGAACGGCAAGATCTGGAGTGCTGTCCGATCCAAAAGGCATATCCGCAAGTATATGCGTATTTGGGGCACCACGGACCGCAGCAGCCACGAAAATAGCCATAACGTCCATGGTCACTTCGCGAGTAGAAGGCAAGCCTAATACTACGTTGGCTAACGAATCGCCGACTAATATGACATCCACGCCAGCTTCTTCGAGAATGGCGGCAAAAGGGAAGTCATAGCCAGTGGCCATGACCATGGGCTCCTGCTTGAAACGTCCGAAATCGGAGGAAGGTATCATGCCTGTAAATTTAGTTTAAGCTGTCCATTTAGGTTGAAACGCGCCAAGATATCGCTGGCACTTTCCACTTCAACATCTAATTTCAAAGCCCTTCCGAAAAACTGGAAAAGAGCTGCACGCCCTCCCGCATGGATCCGAATGTTTTTCAAAAGGAAGGCATCATCCTTGGAAGCCGACTGGGTTGACTTTGACAGCTTTTCACCCGAGGATCCGAGTATCAATCCATGATGAAGAAAATGGGTCTCCGCAAATGTTTCCAATCCCAAACATTGGGCCAAATAGTTCTGGGCCCCGGTAGAGGGCAACAAGTCACTGCCGCGCACAACCCAATTTATCCCCAAATTTACATCATCCAGAGTGGAAGCCAATTGGTAAGAGGGCTCGCCATTGCGTTGCCAAAGAATAAAATCACCCATCGCTTCACCCGGTTTAAGAATCAAGTGACCGAGAACTTTATCTTCCAGCTCCACCTGAGTATTCCATGGTACATGCAAGCGCAGTACGGTCGAGTTATCAGAACGTTGTGGGCCTTTGCCAGACTGCCAAAGAGTTGCCATGTCCAGTGATAAACCCGCCTTCCGGCAAGTGCCTGAATAGATCCCAGAACGGCCCAAGGCTTGGCTGGCACGTTTGACTTGCCCGCGGCTACACTGACAAGCGTAGACAAGAGAATGAGAGCCGTCGTGCTTTTCAAGCAGCAACTGTAGCGCAGCCCGATACGATTCACGTCGAAAACATTGCCGATGATGCGCATGGAAGTCTGCGGAATCGGCAGGACCAGTATCCCAATCAAGGCCCAACCATTTAAGCGAAGCGAATATATCCTCCAAGTACGCCTCGCGAAAACGAGCGGCATCCAAGTCATCGATACGCAGATGAATGGAACCGCCTTGACTACGGGCGATTAACCAGGTCAATAAAAAGTTCCATGCGTTTCCAATATGCATAAACCCACTTGGTGTAGGCGCAAATCGGGTGCGCAAACTAATTTTTGATTTAAGAAGTGGCATCCGCCAACGCTTTTTCCAAAACTTGTAAAAATACCTTTGTGTCCTGAGCCCCGGATACAGCGTACTTCCGGTCGAATACGAAAAAGGGAACTCCATTTACACCAATTTTCATGGCCTCATTTATATCCTGGCGTACGGCACCAGCAAAAGCATCGGTCGCCAAAGCTTCCCGAATCTCCCCTTCTAGTAAACCAACCTCATGTCCAAGGCGAAGCAAAACTTTGTGATCGGCGATATTTTCACCCTCACTAAAATAGGCCTTGAAAAACCGTTCTTCCATGGCATCTCCGAGGTGCTTGGTCTTGGCCAGTTGTACCACACGATGCGCGTCAAAGGAGTTGGCAACTACGGCACGGTCAAAATCATAATGCAACCCCAGCTCCCTGGCCGTTGCCGTAAGTGCAGCATGCATCTGTCGGCTATACTCCAATGTCCAACCTTTGATTTCTGCGAGATACGATGTAATGCTTTTTCCCAGTTCCGTCGGCATATCCGGATTCAATTGAAAACTTTTCCAGGTGATTTCCACCTGTTGTTTTCCAGAAAATTGATCCAACGCCGCCTCCAGCCTCCGTT
>JAYUHW010000057.1:0-4852 GCA_043766615.1 Fibrobacteria bacterium
GTTGCGATCTTCCACAGCCAGGGGAATATCCACGGAAAGATTTTCCGCTGCCATATCCACGGATCGTTTGAGAGAGGCGTTGAAT
This sequence comes from Fibrobacteria bacterium, assembly GCA_043766615.1. Taxonomy (GTDB): domain Bacteria; phylum Fibrobacterota; class Fibrobacteria; order UBA11236; family UBA11236; genus Chersky-265. Next base: position 86 of record JAYUHW010000057.1, read on the forward strand.
CCGTCCCATCCGGATTTTGCCGAATTGGCCTCTTCTTCCTTATCCTTGGTTTCATTCCGGGCTTTGATGAGGTCTTCTTCCGCGCGTGTGAGATCACCGGCGAAGCGCCCGTACTTTTCTTCCAATGCACGGGCTTTTTCATCGCTTTCCTTGGCATGAGCTGCTTGCCGATATCGCGCGTCCCAGCGTTCGGCTTCTTTTTTTTCCAAAGCCTCCAGCTTTTCCGCGCGGAGATTTTCCAAGGATGTCAATTCACGGCGAATGTCTTCCAACGCCTTCCGCTTTATGGCGTCCGGATCGTCCTTGGAGAATAAAGGCGACGCCACAATCGCGGTTGCGAAAAATAATTTCCATAAAGACTGCATCACTTGGCTCCTTTCGCGGCCTTGGATTCACCTAAGACAATGCCCAGGTTAAGCGACACCAACTGGGGTGGGCGCTTGGCGGATTTTACCTCCAAGGCGGTGCGGATTAAATTCTTTTCCATAAAACTTGGATCTTCACGCCATTCCCAAGTCCAGGCGGGGGAACCATTGGCTGGGTTGGCGGCTGGCTTGCGCTCAAGGACGCCGAATTTTTTGCCTTCCTCATCCATGTATAAAAGCCACTGGTTTCCGATTATAAGCACTTGGGCGTTAACGACATCTCCATTTTTTCGGGTGATGGGTTTGTTGAATACGGCTATTTCATCGCCTGTTTTCACTTCATCCTTTACCATGGCGTTGAGGCGGGCAAAGCCCTCGTCTACTGAGGCGCTGCCGCTTTCCAAATCTTTTTTCAGTGCCTTGGCGCGATCCAAGCGCGTTTCGCGATCCCAGGGCAAACTGTTTTCGATGCGTAACGTCAAGGAGTCACAGAAACCTGCTAGAGTGAGAGACACGTTTTTTTGTCTGGCCTTGGTTTCATCCACTGAATTGATATGCCGACTTTGTATGGCTCGTTCGCCGTTAACCTTGGCTTGCGTGTCGTGCAGGCGATTGACCAAATCCTGATTTTCTTTTTCGCGACGTTCGCGATCCTTCGCCAATCGATCTTCGCTTTGGGAGGCACGCGCAGCCTCTTCCCTAAGCAAGGAATCTGTCTTAGCAATTTCGGCATCCGCCTTGGCGATATCTTTTTTCGCTTGAGCCATATCGGACTTAGCCTTTTGAATATCACTTTGCAATCGAATGGTAGCATCGCTTTCCTGAGCCCATGGTGTCAACGGCAAACAAAATGCCGCTGCGGCCACTATGGCGACAAATGCCAGGCTAGGACGGGCGCGCAATGCCCCGTCTTTTGGATGTGTTGGAGTTCCCATCATGGTTTCCTTCTTTCTCTCTCTCATTATTTGCACAGAGCCTCGTCGGGATTTGCCCGGCAGTAGGCATCTGCATTGCGGCACAGCACCTCAGAAAGCCTGGGTTTATCCTTACAGTAACTGACAAGCCCAAGCTTGCATGGGTTCGGTTCCCAATTGTTGTCCAAGCAGTAGGTCCAAAGGCTTTGCTTGCAAGAATTTGAACCCTTGGTTTCCAGGCACTGCGTTTTATATTCCGCACAAATTGGATTGGCGCTGGTGAAATCATGCGCGATGCAAAACTGGGTTGAGGCTTGACGAAATAGCGTAGCGTCCTTCTTTGCGCTATCTGCCACAGGTGAGCAAGCCAATTTAAGGGAAATGTTGGTGTTCAAATCCGCTTCCAGGCACGCTTCTACTGCATCCTGTCGGCATTCCGAGGGAGCCCAGGTTTTCGATTCGCAGTAACCGCGGTAATACTCCCGGCAATCTTTGTTGGATGCCCAGCCTACGGTGTCGCAGTAGGAGGCGTGTGCGGCCGGCAGAGGGTAGGATTTGGTGAGGGGGTCGGTTATGATATTGACATCAAAGGAATCTGGTATGGCACCGGCAAAAACCCCTTCGCCACCGGTGACATTGAATTTGGGTTTGACTCTGGCGTCTGGGCCGTTTCCATCCAATCCATTGCTGGCCAGATACTGGGTATACGCCTGCTCGAATCCATAGAAGTAGAGTCGATTGCGAATGGTTTGAAACCAAGTGTTGACGACGCCCATGCTGTCCAACAGATTCCACCCCTGCTGGCCTTTGGCATCCGGGTAGACTATCAAACGGCGAATGTCGCCGGGAAAATAATAGTCTCCGGGCTTGGGTGGAATTCCAATTATCGCGTCAAAACGGGTTTCCGGTCTCGTGCCTTGCGGATCAAAGCGTTGGGTAATGAGTACGGAATTCACATCGGATGAACGATCGCTGGTGTAGTAATGGGATAGGGTATTCAGCGCGCCATTTAAGTAGAAGAGCGTATCTCCTTCATGATAAGTGAACTTGTTTTTTTCCAGTAGGCTTAACAATCGCGCTTGGATTTTTGTCCCATTGACCTTAAAGTATCGAGCCAGCGAAGCGGTATCCGATTGGAGCTTTTGCAGGGTGTCCCCGTATTCCTTTACCATAACCGTCTGCACATTTGGTGGCAATTGAGCGAAGAATTCCAAGGTAAAGACGTTGCTGGGGACTCCTCCGGTTTTTGCCAAGCTGGGCGCAACCGCCGTACGGCTAATCGAGAAACGGACGGGGACATGGGCGGTACTGGTTAACCGGGAAGTTACCTTACGGCCGGCGCTGTCCCAAACTATCCTGGCCTCCAAGGTATAGGCTTGGCCCCTTTCCACCAAGGCTACGGAATCGCCAATGAAACAATTGGGTGTGCGCTTTTGCGGCAACAGTTTCATCGTCCTGACGGCACCATTAAAGCTCCCCGTAACCTGGACATCCGCGCTGTCATAGAATGCAAAGGCCTGAGTGGCCTCTTCGGCTAAATCCAGTATATGTTCAAAGCAAATCTGATTCAGCGGTTTGCCAGAAAGCGCATAACCGGAAAGATATATACCATGAAAGGTCGGAGGGTTGGACGGATAGAAGTCCCAGGGCCCTTGAATACAGGCGCTCAACAGGATCAAAACCAGGGTTGCCGCAATCCTACCTACTCTAAGGCTTCGCGGGGCTTTACGCAATAACGATCCTTTAGAAGTAGTATTCATAGTTTACCAGAAATGGGAAAAATGGAAATTGGGTGATTTCAATGCGTTTGGGAGGATTTTCCTGCCGGTCATAGGAATAGAAAAAAATATTCTTGTGTCCGGTCAAATTGAGAATGGTAAAAGCAAAATTCCATTTGCCTTCCCGTCCCCAGTCGATGGCTTTGGTATCCCATCTAAAATATGCGGGAACAAACGCTGCATTCCGATTGCCGCGGATTAGATTGAGATTGCCATCAAATTCCGGATTGGGTCCACCCGCCTGTTTGCCCTGATTTTGGTTCAGTAAATGTGCAGGCGTGTACCCGACGTATTCCGAAAAAGGCAATCCGGTGGCGTATTTGGCTTGCATGGAACTGCGGAGGTATTTCTTCTTTCCGCTTGTGCCCCATAACCCATCCTTGCCTCGCCAATTGATGGCCATGTCCGCCTTAAGGCTATGCGGTTGGTGCCAAGAAGGGAAATAGGAGTTCGGATTGAAATCTTCCCGGATGACGGAGGTACCGTTGGAGTAACTGATCCCGCCGAAGATCAAGCCTTCCGGCCTCCGTAAAGAAACCTCCGCGCCGTAACTATAACCCTTAGCTTCCTTGAACAAATCACCCAGGGTAACATCCGCGTTATAGGTGATGGAGTCTGGTAAGCTGTTTGGAGCAAATATGAGCAAATGATTAAGGGTTTTATAATAGCCCTCTAGCGTGAAGTCCCATTGGCCCAGCACTTTGTCTGCGCCGTAGCCGGCGGAAAAGAGCACGGAGGATGTGGGATTTACAGTGCGATAGGTCACTTTTTTGGCCGGGTAATAGAATTCATTCAAGTTTTCCTGATCGGCGAATTGGATGGAATTGATGTACTGCTGATAATAACCCGTGTGAAAGTCCACGCTTTGATTGTGGGGCAGCTTATACTTAATCGAAAATCGCGGTTCGATTCCAGGCTCATCCAAAGTGGAAGAATGCGTTAAACGCAAGCCAATAGTGGCTTCGGCATTTCCCAAAGTCCATTTATCCTGGAAGAAAAGGCTGTTGAGCCAAAACTCGGTGTAATCGCGCAAGGTAATTTTTCCGATGAGTTGATCGTTGCGGAAAATGGTTTCCATTAAATTGAGATCCACGCCTACCGTGAGCCGGTGGTTATCAATATTGGAATATTCTACCGATTGCTTGTAGGCCTTGGTCACAATGCGGTTATAGAATTGAAAAATATTTTCCAGCCCGAACTTTTGACTGAAATGACTGTAAGACGCCGTGGCCTGGGTAGTGAGGTTTTTCCCCAAGGTGCCTGAATAGTTCAACGGCAAAATGGTATTGCCCCACTCCACCTTGAAGGGTGTGAAATCCAATAAGTCGCGGCCAGTATATCCTGAAAACAGGAAGCCTTTGTCCTTGGCCAAGTCATAACCCATATTTCCCTGTAGATCATAGAAGAAGTAATTCAGATCCAATTTGGTGAGTCCGTTGTCTCGCAGCAAGCCCAAAACCTGGTCGATATACGTACGCCTGCCCGCTATGAGCCAGCTCACCGGACCCTGCCGTCCTTCAGTGTGTAGCTGACTGGCAAAAGTGCTGACCTTTATGGAAGACCCTTTAAGCCAAGTATCCAAAGTATCCTTTCCACCTTTGCGAGATTTGATATCCAATACAGAGGACAATCGGTTTCCGTATTCAGCCGGGAAACCACCTTTGTAGAAATTCACTTCATCGATGCCTTCCACTAGGAAAGTGGAGAATA
>JAYUHW010000058.1:0-11500 GCA_043766615.1 Fibrobacteria bacterium
TAGGGAAAAAATGAATCAAAATTTTTCAAAAACCTCTAAATTAAGTGATTTAAGCCAGTACTGCCAAAACCTCTTGACAGTAAAGTATCATCATGATACTTTAAAGGGATGCAGTTCCTTCTCTGGCCCTCCTTATATGAAGAGGTTTGGGAGATAAGCTTGGAGACCAATGATCGTTTTGGCGTCGCCACCTATGACTTGGACAAGGCAAAAGAACTCATAGAGCTAGGGCGACTTCGTGTCACCGAACATGCTTTTTCAGATGCCGTGAAACTTGGATATGCGAGTGAAGAAGAAATAGGCGATCGAATATTAAAACTAAGGAAAACTGAAATTTACAAAACGATGCCGGCAAAAAAATGCCCTGGAATGTGGCAAGACGTTTATCGAACCGATGATGATGGAATCATGATTTACATAAAAATACAAATCAATAATAACATACAGACGATAGTCGTTTCTTTCGAAAAAAAATAAAGCAAAAATTAATTCAAAGGTGATCAATGAGTAATAATTTCGAATTCTGCCCTATATGCAATAGCGACAAGATGGGAGAGGAAATTATCACAAAAAATTTCGAATACAAGGGCCATACCTTGGTTATTCCCAACTATAAAATTTATAAATGCCAAAATTGCGAAGAAACATTCCCAGACTCGATTCGATTAAAGCAGATTGAAAAAGACATTAGAGATTTCCATAGAAAAACAGATGCCCTTTTAAGTTCAGACGAGATTAAACATATAAGAACCGGATTAGGATTTACCCAAGAAAAGTTCGGAGAGATTCTAGGCGGAGGAGCTAAAGCATTTGCCCGATATGAGAATGGAACGATTACTCAAAGTCGGCCAATGGATAATTTATTGAGAGTAATCTGGCATTACCCTGGCGGAATTGGGATTGTCCATAATAAGCCTCCAATAAAATTGGAAAAATATGATATGCCTGCGACAAAATACATTTTTGAGTCTGATGAGCCTGAGATGAGTTATAAACTGGTTGATGCAATATGATAAATGAACCGACAAGCTATAATTTTCAATTCAAATCATTCAAACTATTGGAAATTCATTTCAATGTGAATTATGAATTCCTATTAAAAAAAGACCGGGAGAAACAAGTTAAGATCTCACCCGAAATCGGCTCAGGTTATCAAATGGTGGATTCCCACATCTGCCAAGTTGTTTTGGATGTTAACCTTACCAAGGAAGAAGGCCCATTCAGTTTTTCAATAAAAGGACAGGGAGATTTTGAATTCCAAAATGAAATCAAAGATGTGAAGGAGATTGAAAACGTTGTTCATGTAAATCTTCTCGCAATCATGTACCCCTTTATTCGAGAGCCCGTCGCGGATCTGACCAGGAGAATGGGCTTTACGCCACTGTTGTTGTCTCCTGTAAATTTCGTTGAGATGTATAAGGGAATTTCGGCCAGAAAAGAGCCCATTTAACAGAGTCTGCCCAAAAAACCTAGATTTTGTCAAAATTAAGCACTTTCAACTTCGGAAAAAATGGTATATACTATGATAGTACCAATTAAGCCAAAGCGGAGGTGGATATGACCCTAGCCAAATTATTTATGAACGGAAGAAGCCAAGCCGTCAGGCTTCCCAAGGAGTTTCGCTTCGAGGATGAAGACGAAGTGATGATCAAACGCATGGGTGATGTGGTGATGCTGATTCCCAAAAACAAATGGGAAGACATTTTCGTCAATGCCCTAAAGTCCTTTCCCAAGGATGTGGAATTCGATCGTGTGGACAATCAATCCGACCATGGACGCGAAATTGACCTATGACCTATCTCCTCGACACCAATATCTGCATCTACATTATTAAAAATCAATATGTGGATTTGGTTAAAAAGCTACGGGCGGTAGGCATTGAAAATGTTGGCATTTCCACTATCACTATTGCAGAGTTGGAATATGGCGTGGCGAACAGTAATCGTCCCAGTGAAACCATGACCCGGCTCTATGAATTTCTCGTGCCATTTACCATCATCGACTTCGATATGGATGCCGCCCGCTATTATGGTAAAATCCGGAAAGAGTTAAAAGACGTGGGCCAACCCATCGGACCCATGGATACTCTGATTGCCGCCATTGCCTTAGCCCATCACCAAACTCTTGTGACAAATAATGTGAAAGAATTCACAAAAGTATCCGATCTTAAAATCGAGAATTGGATCTACGGCTAAAGAATGATTCCCTCCCTCCTTGACCGCCAAATCCGCCAAGGAGTGGCCGACTTTGTCCGCACTACTTTTGACATTACTACGCCTACCTTCAAAGGCGTGGTCGATGCCTTATGCGATGAACCCGACCGCATGTTCCAAGGGCCCTGGATCAGTTTGGGCTTGCCTTTCCAACAGGGCGTACGCAACTCCAAGGATTTCTTTCCGGAATTAAATCTTTCCATCACGCCCTATAGCCATCAGGAAAAGGCTTGGGATCGGATTACTGCGGGTCAAAGCACCTTGGTGGCTACGGGCACCGGGTCCGGTAAAACGGAATGTTTTCTCTATCCGATTCTGGAGCATGCCCGCGCGCAGCGGGGCGCAGGTTGGCCGGGTGTCAAAGCCATCTTGGTCTATCCCATGAATGCCTTGGCTACCGACCAAGCTAGGCGCATGGCAAAAATCATTGCGGGCGATCCGGCCTTACAAGGTAAGGTTCGCGCCGGTCTTTGGGTGGGTGGGGAACAGGATCATCCCTCCAAGGTCATGACTCCCGATTCGCTCATCACCGATGCGGAATCCATGCGGCTTGATCCACCCGATATCTTGCTCACCAATTACAAGATGTTGGATTTCCTTTTGCTTCGACCGCGTGACCAACCGCTCTGGGCGAAAAACCGTCCTGCGGAAGGGGACCAGCCTTCGACCCTGCGCTATTTGGTTGTAGATGAACTGCATACTTTCGATGGAGCCCAGGGCACGGATCTGGCCTTACTGATTCGGCGCTTGAAATTCCGTTTAGGTTGCTTCTCCGGTAACCTTTGCGCGGTGGGAACCTCCGCGACCTTGGGCGGGGCTAAAGCTGTGCCGGAAATGCTGGATTATGCCGATAAAATTTTCGGTGAGCCCTTTCAGGCTGGCGCAGTAATAGCTGAACAGCGTTTAACTCCCAAGGAGTTTTTGGGAGGCAACCCTCTCAACTTGGATGAAAGCCGGTTTCCGAAATTTTCTGATTTGCCTGTCTTGCAGCCGGAACAGTACGCCACTCCGGACCAATATCTGACAGCTCAGGCCTCCCTTTGGTTGCCTTCCTGGCAGGGCCCCGCGAGCACTCTTGCCCAACGAGTCGTCTTGGGTGAAAAGCTCAAAACCCACGCGCTATTTCGCACCTTGATCGAGATCATTGGCGGAGTGCCGGTATTGCAGACGGAGGCTTTAAATAAGCTGAGCCTTTCCTTCGCTGAGTTGAATCCGGGCTTGATTGCTAAAGTTAATTCCGGCTGTGACCAGGCTCAGGTGCAAGCCTTTTTGCATTTGGCTTTCGCCTCTATGCTTTCCTTAGTAGCCCATGCCCGTACCGTGCTTGCCACCAGACCCAATTACGCCATGCCTTTGTTGCCGCAAGTGCGCGTGCAAAGTTGGATTCGCGAATTGCGGCGTATGGTCGCGACCGTTTCGTCGACTCCCAAGCTTGATTTTGCCGATGACCTGGCAGGTGGAACCGTGCGCGCTTTGCCCTTGGTCTATTGCCGGGAATGCGGCAGTGGGGGTTGGGCAGGCATGCTCCCGGATCAGAATAGCGACCGCCTACGCACCGATCCCAAGGCCTTGCTCGATTTTTATAAGACGTATTTCAGTAATCAACCTTCACAGCATATCCGGTTTCTATTTCCCGATATCGTAGGCAAAGACGATCTAAAGGTCTGCGTTGCTTGTTTGCAACTTTGTTTGCCCAGTTCCGATAAATGCAGCAACTGCCATGGAACGGATTTGAAACCCGTACACGTCCCTGATAGCCGTGCGCAATCCCACAATGGAAAATGGTCCACCCGAAAATCCTGCCCGGCTTGTGGGACACGCAATTCACTGGTGGTGATGGGTGTGCAAGCCACATCCATGGGTAGCGCATTGATTAATCAGCTGATGGCTTCACCCTATAATGACGATAAAAAATTACTGGCCTTTTCCGACAATGTCCAAGATGCTTCTCAGCGCGCGGCTTTTTTTGGCGCGCGTACCTGGAAGTTTAATTTTCGCGCTGCCGTCCAACAGTTTTTGCAAATAGATCCAAAGCCACAACCTTTGGGCGGTTTGGCGGCTCGCGTGCTCGCGCACTGGAAAAACCGTTGGGCCGAGGAAACCAAGTCCGATATAAAAACGGTAGCCACTTTTTTGCCTTCCGATCTGGAATACATGCCGGAAATTCGTGAAGCCCAAGCGGGTACTCGCGCCTCCTTTACCGATCACTTCTGGACATCGTTGGGTAAGCGCTTAGACTGGGAAGTATTTACCGAGTTCGGATTGGATTGTCGTAAAGGGCGGACCCTCGAAAAATCAGGCTGCGCGGTTGCAGGCTTCCAGCCTTCCTGGACTGAGCATGATTTGGAAATGCTTTCGTTACGGATACAAAATACCGTGCCGGCTTTGAGAGGGGCGGTTAGCACCAAAGACTTAGACGCGATTTTGAACGGCATGCTGCGGCGCTGGATTCACAATGGCGCCATCGATCATCCGGAACTGGAAATCTACATGGAGGTGCTGGCCAATATCTTTAAAATCCGCTATGCCAATAGTTGGATGAAGGCCTTCGGAAATAGCTCCCGCACTCCCGCTTTTCCATGGATACGCATCGAAGGCCAGGACAATGACGAGCGGCTTGATCGGGTCGATACTAAAATCGGTAAGGCCACGAGCTGGTATGCACATTGGCTCCTCAAGTTTTGGGGCCAACTAGATCCCATGCTGATTCAGTCCTATCCTGAATTGATAGAACATCTGTTCGGCTTTTTAGAAACCCATGGCATGGTGCAAACCCATGCAATTCAGTCTACCCGATTATGGTCCATTCCAATTGAGCGGTTACATATTTTCCAGGATGCCGAGCACCAGCGTTGTTCCACCTGCGGACATGGCCTTACCTTGTCAGCGCATAATCTCATGCCAATGCTTGGTACCTATTGTTTCAAAAAGGGCTGTCCGGGTCGCTATGGCGGGTATATTCCCAATAACCCTTATTATGGCGACATGTACGCTAAGGGCGATCTTCAGAGGTTATTCCCACAAGAACATACTTCGCTCCTGGAACGCGAACACCGAGTGGAAGTGGAAAACCGATTTAAAAGCTCAGGAGATAAACGGAGTCAATGGGACCCAAATTTACTTTCCTGCACTCCCACGCTCGAGATGGGAATTGACATCGGAGATTTGTCCACGGTCCTGCTTTGCTCTATACCCCCGAAGCAGGCGAACTTTACTCAGCGCATAGGTCGCGCAGGCCGAACGGATGGCAATGCTGTTGTCAGCACCATTGCGGAAGGAACCCCTCACGATCTCTATTTCTGGGCCTCTCCGCCGGAGATGTTGGCTGGACAGGTTGATGCGCCGGGTGTTTTCCTGGATGCTGTTGCTGTTCTGGAACGACAGGCTTTTGCCTTTGCCTTGGATCGTTGGGTTCAAAATAATCCCAAGATTACCGTTCCCTACACGATGAAAGCCGTAATCCAGGCGCATAAATCCAAAACAGCCGGTTTCCCGAAATCCTTCCTGGATTTTGTGGCTGCGGAGCATGTCCGCTTGGCGCCCCAATTCTGCGGCTTGGTTTCTCCTTATTGTTCCGATACCAGCCGTGCGTTTTTAGAGGATTATTTGGATCCCGCTAAGGGTCATGCAACTCTGGCAGGGAAGCTCAATAATTGCCTGGAAGAAGCCTCTAAAAATGCCAATGGAATGTTTCGCCGACGTAAGTTGATTCGGGATGAGATCAAGAAAATCAAAGAAGGGCCAGCTCCAAACCCTGATTTGGTGGCTGAACTCGAAAGTGAAGAAGCTGCTTTTTCAAGCCTCATGACAAATATGGACCAGCGGGATACCTATCAATTCCTAACCGATGAAGGACTCATTCCCAACTATGCTTTCCCTGAATCTGGCGTGCAGCTAAAATCAATTATTTACATGCGATCGGCCGGTGGGCCAGGGTCGGGGTCTGGAAAAAAAGGGCTGGTTGGGTCGAAATTATTTCATCGCACCTATGAATATGAACGGGCGGCGGCAGCTGCGATAACCGATTTTGCTCCCGGTAATTATTTCTATGCGCATGGCCGCAAAGTCCGGATTAATCAGGTCGATCGTAATTTGTCTGAACCGGAATATTGGCGGCTGTGTCCTGAATGTGGACAGATGGATTTGGAAGAAACCGGAAAAATGTCCTTAACGTGTCCTCAATGCGGCGAGGAGGAATACGCGACTCCCCAGCAGGTTCGGCAGCTGCTTAGGGTAAAACAGGTATTTGCCACCACAAGAGATAAAGACAGTTTGGTGGGAGACGATTCTGATTCGCGTCAGGTTCAATTTTTTGAAAGGTCCATGCAAATCATTTTGCGAGGCAGTCAAAACCTTGGGGCCTGGCAATTGGATGATCCCGCCTATCCCTTCGGATTCGAAGTCCTTCGCAAAGTGGTTTTTCGGGAGATCAACTTTGGGGCTCACGACTCTCAGGCGCCGGCCCTAAAGGTTGCGGGAGAAGAACGCAGCGCGGCCGGATTCGATATCTGTAAAAGTTGCGGCAGGGTCTTTCTCGATGGAAAAATCGAACATACCCGGCAATGCATGGAAAACAATAAGGACAAGGATAAAGCGGCAGCCTTGATGCAAACTTTATTGCTCTACCGGGAATTTACGGGTGAGGCAGTTCGCATTTTTATCCCAAGTTTAACTGGGTCAACAGCAAACGAAACCAAATCCTTTATGGCCGCCCTGCATCTGGGCTTGCGCTTGCACTATCGCGGTAATGTCGATCACCTCCAAGCCGCAATGCAGTCCGAACCCGTTCCCGGCAATGCCAATGTTCGCAAGCAATTTGTGGTTCTATTCGATGTGGTTCCCGGCGGTACCGGTTACTTGAAGGAGTTTCGAGAAAATCCCCTCCAGCTCCTTGAGGTATTGCGAATAGCCTATCTACGCCTACAGGGATGCATCTGCAATGCCGTTCCCGGTAAAGACGGTTGTTATCGCTGCTTATTAGCGCACCGCAATAGTCGTGAAATGGATTTAATCAGTCGGGATACCGCAAAGGTCCTCCTGTCTAAAATCCTCGATCCCAGCCTCAGTTTGCAAGTTTTGCCTGGAGGCGTATCTCAAATCGGGTTAAATAGTCTTTTAGAAAGCGAATTGGAAAAACGGTTCCTGGAAGCCTTAGGAGCACTTCCGGGAGCCAACCTCAAGGAAATCCAGCATGCTGGAAAAAACGGCTATCAGCTCACCTTAGCGGGCTCAAGTCAGGTCTGGACCATTGAGCCTCAAGTTGAAATGGGTGACGCCGAAGGTATTACCGTTTATTCCCGCGCGGACTTTGTGCTGAGGCCTCAATCGCCCGCAGGTGGTTTACCCATCGCCATTTTCCTGGATGGTTGGGAATTCCACCGGGATCGTTTCGGTCTCGATACGGTGCAACGCTTGGCCATTTCACGAAGCCGTAAGTTCTTGTGTTGGAGCCTTACCTGGGAAGATGTAGAGGATTTGTCCGTCGCCAAGGCCCAATCTTTAGGTTTGCTTGGAAGTCAGGATTCACGAGTGTACCAACAAGCGACAACGGGATTTAAAATTAGCCATTTCACCAGCATGAATACTTTCGGAAGTGGAATGCTGTTGCGGCACTATCTTGAAAAGCCCAACCCTGCTGAATGGGAAAAATGGGCTTATGCCATACTAATATCAAATGCATCCTTGGCTGATGAAATCCCAGAAGGATGGATGGATACGTTTCCCTTCGAGTCCCCCAAAGGCATCCGTTCCCTCTGGGGTAAATTCCCTGCTGGAAAAGTATCACAGCGAGGAAATATTTCCGGAAAAGGGTTGGGAGGTTGGACAGCATGGCTTGGGAATGCAGGTGCACAGTCGCATAAAAATTGTGCCGTTGTCCTGCACACTCAGGAAGTCTTGTTTAAGCAGGATCAGGGCAGGGCGGAATGGCGTGAATTCTGGCGCACGGCCAATGTTTTCCAGTACCTGCAGGAAGCTTTGTTTTTGTCCAATGAATCCGCCCTGAATGGATCTTATGATGTTATACCTTGGACGCCAACTACAGAGACAACGCTAACAGAATGGAATAGTATCCGTGAATTCTTAGGGAATGAAGAGGCGTGGAAGCTGGCTCTGGTTGCCAAGGCTTGTGGTTTACCGCTTCCAGAAGTGCAATTCGAATTCGTTTTTAATGGCCGTGTCTGGGCTCAATGCGCTCTGGCCTGGCCTGATCGGAAATCGGCCTTGGTGGATAGTCATCAAGACTTAGAAGCCTTGATTCCTTTGGGTTGGACGGTATTTCTCATCGGTGCGGAACCCGCCGATTGGGCTCAACAATTTTACGCGAGATAACCATGGATATTCAATTCAGTCTTAGTCCGTCCTTTATTGAACAAATGCGAAAGCTGCCCGCTGCCGCCATGAAGCGGACCACCGAGTTCTTGGGCAAGTTCATGCAGAACCCAACCTCTTCGGGAATCAACTATGAAATTATCCGTGATTCCCATAAGGGTTGTTTGCATAGTGTGCGAATCGATCAGGACTATCGAGGCATAGTTGGTCGCCCCGCCAAAAACGCATACCTGCTTCTCTGGGTTGATAAACACAATGACGCCTATAATTGGGCGCGGGGGCGTGGCTGTGAGGTCAATGCCCTTACCGGCGCACTTCAAGTCTTTCGGGTGGAAGAAACCGTGCATACTTCAACTGCAAGCCCCTCCACCTATGCCGATTCCAAATTCCCATCCAACTCTGGCGCCAAGGCAAGTTCAAAAGCCGATGGTCTATTCAGCGCTTTTTCAGATAAGGAATTACTGCGGATTGGCGTTCCTGAGCCTCTTCTGCCTAGACTCCGCGGCCTCCTGACCGATGATGAATTTGAGTCGGCTCTGCCGGAATTTCCTTCCGAAATATCGGATAGCCTCTACATGATGGCGGCCGGGGCCTATTTCAACGATGTGCTGGACACGCTTGAATACAAAGAAATACCGGAGCCCGTTGACACCGCCGATATTGCCAAGGCCTTGCAACGCGTTGAATCCCAAAGGGCGTTTCGAGTCGTGGAAAATGAGCAGGAATTGTTGGAGATACTTTCTGCCAGTATGGAACAATGGCGCATATTCCTACATCCGAGCCAAAGGCGACTTATTGCCAAGGATTGGAATGGACCCGTCAGAGTTTTGGGGGGCGCTGGTACAGGTAAAACCGTGGCCGCCATGCATCGTGTCAAATGGCTGTTAGAATACCGATTCATAAAAGAGGATGAGCGCATTCTCTTTACAACTTTTACTAAAAACCTTGCCAACGATATCGAACATAGTCTTAACCACCTGATTCCCGGTTTGTCAAAGCGGGTAGATGTCATTCATCTGGATGGTTGGCTTGGGAGGCACCTTAAGCAATCCCATCCTTCTCTAAAACTGCACTATTGGAAGTCCGGGGACTCTCATTGGCAATTGGCCTTGTCGGATGCCGATCCAACCCTTGGGTTGAATCAAGAATTCTACCGGGATGAATGGGAACAGGTTATCCAAGCCCAAGGTATTGAGACAGAATCCAATTATCTCAAGGCCCGGCGCACAGGTCGAGGTACATCCCTAACAGCCGTACAAAGGAAATCAGTATGGCAAGTATTCCGAGGTTACCAGGAACGCCTATTGGCTCACCATCTGGTAGAGTCCGAAGATGCCATGCGTTTAGTCTCTACTCAGCTCGCAGGTACAAGCCAGCAACTCTATGCTTCGGTTGTGGTTGACGAAGCCCAGGACCTGGGCTACCAAGCTTTCACATTACTCCGCGCCATTGCCGGCCCCCAACGCAGCAATGATATATTCATTGTCGGAGATGCCCATCAAAGAATTTATGGAAAGCAGGCGACTTTATCCAAGTGCGGCATCAACGTGGTGGGCCGTTCTCGAAAACTTCGCGTTAACTACCGAACCACCGAAGAAATACGCAAAGCCGCCGTCGCCCTATTAAACCAGGGTTCCGACGACTTGGATGGGGGAACCGATAATAACAAAGGGTATCATTCACTCATGCATGGGCCGGTTCCGGAAAAAGTGGTGGTAAAAGACTTCGCGCAGGAGAAAGCCTATTTAATCAACTATGTCCGCCAAAATGTTGACTCTGAATCGGGATCTTCAATTTGTTTTGTCACCCGAACCAACGAATTGCGAAACCAGTTAGAAGCGGCCTTTTCTGAAGCTGGAGTTAATCATCAAATTATCGACTCCGACCACAGAATAAAACCCGGTGGGGGCGTCTGCCTGGCTACCATGCATCGTGTGAAAGGCCTCGAATTTGACCGAGTTATTATTGCCGGAGCGGGTCAGCAATCCCTACCAGTTCCGGTGGGTTATGACCAGGTGAGTAAGGAGCGATGGGAGAACCAAGAAAAGGCTTTGCTTTATGTTTCAATGACGCGGGCGCGGCGTGAAGTTGTTTGGATGCAAAGTTAAATGCTATTCGGGCTTCTACTTAATAATCTCATTTGATTAGGTTTGACCCATTGAATTCGTTTTCAAATTTACCCACAAATTCAAGGATTTTTTCAATTATATTGGCACCGATGATAATTACCCTCCATCTCCACTTCTGCGGAGGAAATCTTGTCCTTCGCCTCAACACCGAAGCGGGAGATCCAAAGTCCAATACTCGGAAAAAGAACAAGACAATAAAACTTACCATCAACGACTGCGGCACAAAATCAACCAGCTATATCAAAACATCCGCAGCCAAGTCATTTCTCGAATTGATTTCCAGGACTTCGATCCCAATCCTCGCACCTTGCCCATTTATACTGGATATCACCAGCTACACTCTTACCCTTCAAACTGTAACCGGCAAGGCGCATTTTGAATGGAACGAATTCTGTGATCCCGCATGGTTACCTTTATTCAATATCGTGAATAAATTCATGAGGCTGGGACGACGGGCGATTGGTGGGAAGGCTTTTATTTATGATGCGGCTATGGGTAGTTGAAAAGTTAATATTAGGTAATGCAAGCCAAACGAACCAAAGGATTAATCACCCGTATTTTCGAGTATTCCTGCACTAACAGGTCTATAAAGCATCCACTTCTTGATCGGGTCGATCATTTATTAGAATCCCACCATTAGCGGACTTCATCATCCAAGGTACCTATGGAAAATAAATCGGAGTTTCTCAGAGATAGCCTCGACCTTAAAGGCTGGAAAGCCACGTCAATCGATTTGAAAGAAAATGGTTTGTTCATCGAATTGAGAAACCGAAAAAAGGAGATATCCCTTCTAATTTTCCTGGGCATAATCGCATTTAGGGATGAAGG
>JAYUHW010000059.1:0-3475 GCA_043766615.1 Fibrobacteria bacterium
CCAAAGTTTTGCAGAACCTGCCGAGGGACCGCTTTGGGCTGAGCGGCAAAACTTCAGCCTATGTCCTTAAAGTTGTGTTCTAGTGGGGGTGCGTTGGTTGCCGAGCACACGACGTGTGAGGTAACGCGGGAAAGCAAAGAATCTTTCCTTGTTCTCGCGCGCATTCTTGGTCTTACCAACTTTCTTGGTTTCCTGGTTTGTCACATCGAGATTCTTGATGCTCTTCACCGAATGGCGAAGTGGCTTCATTTTGCCATGCCAGCATTTTGAGGCATTTTCGATACGAAAACATGTGAGTCAAGTTTTTCTTGGTTGTAGTTTAGAAGACAAATATGGTTTTAAAAACAGGAATTTCATTTATGGACAAGTATTAATTTTGTTAGTTCTTTTTGAGTTTGGTGGTTGCCTATGTTGTATTTTAAATGAAGTGTGTAAATTCCACCGAGAGGGGGTGGCCCATTTGATGAAATATCTGCCCAAGATATTTTGGATGATCCACTAGAGAAGCTGACGCTTTTTTTAAAAACGATTTTACCAAGTATACTAGCAAGTGAAACATCAATCCTTCCAACAGGCAAATCAAAAACTTCAAATTTAAGTGTTGACAAAAAATCGCCGGAAATTTTTATGCTGCTGTTCTTCAAATTTGTTCTTTTCAAATAGACAGGGTTTTGAGTAAGTATTACCTTCAAGATTGTTCCGCTTTCTCCAACTATGTACCCCGCATTATCGCTTGTAAATTGAATTGAAAGTAGTTCCTGATTTACCCCACTTGATTCAAAAGCCCATGTATCGCCGCCGTCTGTCGTTTTAGATATGGTCCCTAGCGGGCCTACTGCATAGCCGGTAATGGCATTGGAAAAGGCGACAGAATTCACCCTATAGTTCATTAGTGTGCTACTTATTTTTGACATCCAAGTGGTACCGCCATCTATGGTTTTTAAATAATTCCCATTGTAACCCATTACGAAGCCTAGCTTTGAATTCACGAAATACATTGAATGCCCAATACCTTCCTTAATGTCGAATGGCTGAATTTTCCATGTTTTCCCCCCATCCGTGGACCTTGCAATTTTTCCTTGGGATGAGGATGGTAAGGTAAGATCATATCCCATTACGAAAATGGTGTCTGTGGTCAAAAAATAGACCGAAATAACTCCCCATTGAATCGGGGTGGTCATTGGAGAGGGTAACGTGACATTTAAGTTGGATCGAGGACAGTTAATGCCATAGCTTCGATTAATTTTGCTTCGAAGAGAGGCGCCTGATGCAATCGGGTTACCGGTAGAAGAGATTGTAGAATGTGTCCAAATGTCTCCCGAGTTAACTGTATGGAATATTGTTCCGTCAGTTGCAATTACATATCCTTCATATGGATCAATAAATACTGCGAACTCCAAATTTTTATTTGTGCCACTTGGCAGATCGATCCAGCTTTTCCACCCATCAATAGTTTTACGAATAAGTCCATTATTACCAACCGCATAGCTAATATTGCTGTCCAGTGAAAAGACGTATTGAAGGGCGCCTACGGTACCTTTTGATTTCAATGCAGAATTTATTCTTGGAGATTTTATGATTTTAAGGATCAGTCCATTCTGACCCACTGCATAACCAGTGTCACTATTTCTAGGAAAATTAACCGAGTTCAATGTAATAGTAGTGTCATATGATTTTATTGATTGACTATAATATTTCGATTCAAATGGTAGGATCGTCCCCAATGACCCAACTGAAACCCAATTACTTATTGAACTTATACTTAATAGCTGGCCAGGAGAAGTATGTTCGACCCAGGTTTTACCTGTGTCCAAGGTGCTGTAAATAGGTGATTCCCATCCAGCGACAAATCCTTTACTTGGATTGGAAAAATCAAAGCTGAACACTTTGGCATGGTCATCTGAAATTGAAGGGGTCAAATTGCTCACTTTCTTTGATTGCCATGTTTTTCCTCCATCGGTAGTTTTATAAATCCATCCATATTTGGATACACAAAATCCAATACTAGTATCAAGGAAGGATACTGCTGTTAGTGGACCACTTTTTATTTGGGTACTTGGATTTGGCAATTGCGTATTTGGATCAATTAGCGCTGGATCGAACCATTTATTTCCTCCATCTAACGTTTTTATCAGTCCCCCAACTCCGACAATATAGCCCACGCTGTCGTTAACAAAATAGGTTGAGCTGAGCCCAGTTACAACCGCACGCTGACGATTCCAGGATAAGCCACTGTCGGTTGTTTTTAAAATTATTCCAGCGTCACCGACGGCAAAGCCAATATTGATTGACGGAAAATATACCGATTGGAGATTTGCTGTAGTTCCGCTAGTTAAAAAGAACCACGAATTTCCACCATCCGTTGTTTTTATTATTGTCCCCGCACTACCCACAGCATAGCCGATGCTATTGGTCGTGAAAAAGACAGAATTTAGATTTTCACCAGTAGGGAATGGACTTTTCTTAATCCAATTTTGAGCCTCAATTTCTGAAGCTATTATCAATGCTATAATTGAAAATATTTGGAGCCACTTCATTATTTTTTCCCTCTTCGGCTATCCCAAAACAAGAATTTTATATCTACAGATTCTAAAGTGTGGCGCTATTTTTGTCATCAAATAAGATGTGAATGGCTGGTTTTTCGGTAGAAGCTACCTTCTCCCACGTTATTTCAGCGCTAATCGGTCCAAAAACCGCAAGGATCCGCCAATCCATTCCGGAATCGGCAATGCCCAGTACGGGGGATTCCCGCCGGGATTGGATCAGGATGAAAGCGCGAGAACTGAACGAGTGAAGATGAAGGATACCCGTGGTTAAGGCTCTTTTTTGATTCAAATATCAATATGAGTATGGCGGATCGGCAGCTTACAAGTTTTTCATTTTGGAAATTTTATCGTTATCCCTTCTTACTCTTTCATTAATAGTTGCGATTTGTTGGTCAACTTTCTTAATTTTTTTATCAATCTTCGCTTTTTCGTCTTTCAATTTACCTTTTTCCAAAATTAGGCCACGTAGTTTTGGATGTGTAATAGCCAAAGTATCTCCTGATTAAAGGTAACAGAGGATAACATTTCCTCAACCAAAAAGCAATTACTTGTAATTGAAAAGTTGCTTTATTTAGCGCGCGGCTTTTCTTCCTGTAATTCGCGCCGCACACGACGTGCGGCGACATGCATTTCAGCACCCCCATTGAACACAACGTTCGCCGAGGGTGACGTGGTTTTTTGGATTAGGGCCGAAACACGAGGACGAGAGCGAAGTGGTGGCCTGCGGCCGCCCGTAGCGAACGCCCGCAGTGTGCTGTGAAGACCCGTTGAGAGCGAGTGGCGTTTCGCCGCGAAGCCTCTCAACGGTGTCTGAACAGCCGGACCAATCCAAAAAACCATGTGGGCGGAGCCCCGGAGCGGCACTGGAAAGTGCCGCGGAGCACCCTGGGACTGTGTTGTACGCTGGTTTACCTCTCCATTTTCTTGGG
>JAYUHW010000060.1:0-2170 GCA_043766615.1 Fibrobacteria bacterium
GTCTTAGTTACTTTATCTGTCCACGGTCCTAATGCCAAGGCAACGCTTTTGGTCCGGTAGCGGGATTCCTGCCCAGAAATGCGATTCAGTACTTTGACCTCGGTCCAGCCCTCTCCCCCGCTTTCAATTCCTAGAAAGCTGTGATAATTGTGGATATGGGCTCCCAGTGCTCGCGCATCCACCAGGTTTTCCAGAACCAGGCGCGCATCATCCATAACACAGTCTGAATATTCATAAGCGCCGCATGCTTCTTGGGGAAGAAAATGGGGTTCCAACTTCGTTAATTCTCCAGCACTGACCCACCGGTGCGATTGAATCCGGAGTTTTCCCGCTAGGAAGTCATATAACATGAGTCCAGCCTTGATACCAGCCCGCCTATGGCGGCCTAGGGAAGTGCGCGGAAACAAGAAGCGACGTGCTTCCACCAAGTGCGGTGCAATTCCCAATAGCTGGGCGCGTTCCCGAGTAGCATCCCGGACCAACGAGAATGCATAGGTTTCCAAATACCGGAGTCCGCCGTGGAGCAGTTTTGAAGTATTCGTACTGGCCCCTTGTCCAAAGTCGCCGGATTCGAAAAGTGCCACCTTAAGCCCTTGAAATGCAGCCAAGCGGGCTAAAGCTGCGCCATTGATGCCTCCGCCAGCAATTATGAGATCGTATTCCAAAATATTGACCATGCCCCTTCCTGGTTTAATTTTCCTATTTTTCGTGGTGAAGTCATATTTAAAGTTTAAAGAAATTCACAATTTCACCAGGCACCATCCTATATGTCAAAAAAATTGCAGCTCCTAGCCATGCTTTTCTGCTTATTCAGCGTCACAGTCTCACAGGCCCAACCGTTAGCAGCCTATGCCAACCCCGAGCCTTCCCGCAATGCCAATCAGGCTTCCAGCCAAGGCTCGTCTGAAATCCCCGGTTTGGCTACATCCTACAAGGCTGGCAAACCCACAGCAGTTGTGATTACCGTGGGTCCGAACAAAATTCGTCAGCGGCAAATTGATACCTTGGTTGATTTGATGTCCCGCGCCAAGCGTACACCGGGAGCCTTGGATCCGAGAGAAAAAATGTCTCTGCAACGCATGGTAGCTACCAATTTGATTGGCCAAGAATTGCTCGCATTAGAATCCCAACGTCTTAATGTGGTTGCACCGGAAAAAGAAATCGATTCGTTATCCAAAGTATTCAAAGCCAATTTTCCAAATGATGCAAGCTTCAAACAGGCTCTAGCGCAGGCCGGTGATACAGAAAAAGGATTGCGCGAAAAAATGATTCGGCAGATTAAGGCGGATAAGCTGCTCAACACCCAACTGACTCCGGTTGCAAAACCAACCAACAAAGAAATACAGGACTTCTTCACGGCCCATAAAAAAGATTTTCCTTTCAATGACTCGCTCCGCGCCTGTCAGATAGTTATGATAACGGGCAAAGATGCGTCTCCGTTGGCCATCGGCAAAAAGAAAGCTGACTTGGAGCGGGTTCGCCAAGAATTAGCCAAAGACACCGGCGATGTCGATATGCTCCTAACCCATTTTGTTATGGCGGCTCAACAAGTATCCGATGGGCCGGAGAAAAAAGATGGCGGAGATCTTGGGCGCTTCAATCCCGCCGATTTTCAGCCGGAATTTAAACGACAAGTGATGGGTCTTAAGGTGGGTCAGATGTCACAGATTTTCAGCACTCCACTTGGTTACCATTTGATTTTGCTTACCGAACGTTACGATGGAAAATTTGAAAGCTATCGATTGCAAATTTCCCGCATCTTGATCCAGGAAAAATCCACGGTAGCGGGCAAAAATTTAAAGAAATATTTGCAAACTCTGGCGGCGCGGTATAAGGTAAACTACCTCGAACCCGTCCTAAAAGATACGTCCGTTGCCGGAGTCTATTCCCGCTAAGCCGATTCAGTATGATTGCCCAGGACGAATTAGTAGGCACTCGGTTTGAAAAATGCGTTGTTGAAAGTTTGATCGGAAGAGGCGGTTACGGCCTCACTTTCCTGGCATTTGATGAAGAGCTTCGGGAACATCGCGTCATCAAGGTTTCCCAAGATGCTGGCATGGATGAGACCATGCGCCGCCGACATCTCAAAACGTTCCTTGATGAAGGCCTGATTTTAAGTCGGCTAAAACATCCGCAAATCGTTACCTTGCGCGGTCAAGGTGAAAAAAAC
>JAYUHW010000061.1:0-14841 GCA_043766615.1 Fibrobacteria bacterium
TGATTGCGCCGATTGCCATGGCAAAGGACCTGCGTTTTGCTATACGTGAAGGCGGAAGGACCGTCGGAGCGGGTGTTGTAACCGAGATATTGGTCTAAAGAAGGAATTCTAGGTCAGTAGCTCAATTGGTAGAGTACCGGTCTCCAAAACCGTAGGTTGTGGGTTCAAGTCCCCCCTGGCCTGAAAGTTTTTGATTATGAAGAGATTTCAAAATTATATCAGAGACGTGATTGCCGAGCTACGCAAGGTGACTTGGCCTACGCGTGAGGAGCTGAAAGGGTCAACGATTACCGTGGTCATTTTCAGTCTCTTGTCGATGTCATTTGTGTTTATGGTGGATTCGCTTTTGGGAAAACTGGTTCAGTACATTTTAGGATGACGTCTGTAGCGGCGGCCGGTTCCAACTTGGAACAGGTACTGAAGTTTGCAGCAACGAACGGAACGGATAGGAATCGCATAAAGTGAAGAAGTGGTACGTGGTCCATACATATTCCGGGCAGGAGGGCAAGGTCAAGCAGCACCTTGAGGCCCTTATTGAGAAGAACGGCCTTCAGGAGATGTTCGGTCAAATACTCATGCCGACACGTGAAGTCACGACGGTGCAAAAGGGAAAAAAGACGACTCGGGATAAGAAATTCTATCCCAGTTATCTCCTGGTTGAGATGGAGTTGACTAAAGAGACCATGCATTACGTAACGGACGTTCCCGGAGTCACTCATTTTGTGGGAGTGGGCAAACCCCAACCCTTACGCAAGAGTGAAGTGGATCGCATTCTGGGCCAGACTGCTGTGGAGCCAACGGTTTCCGGAGTCGTGGAAATTCCATTCACCAGCGGCGAAAAAGTCCGGATCAAGGACGGTCCATTCAAGGATTTCGATGGAGTAGTCGAGGAAATAAATCCCGAAAAGGGAAAATTAAAGGTGATGGTCAGCGTCTTTGGGCGTTCCACACCCGTTGAATTGGACTTCGTGCAAGTTGATTCGGTATAGGAGCTATTGTGGCAAAGAAAATTACGGGATACATCAAATTACAAGTGCCAGCTGGCGCTGCCAACCCTTCCCCTCCCATCGGCCCGGCCTTGGGTCAGCGGGGATTGAACATTATGGAGTTCTGCAAAGCGTTTAACGCCCAGACCCAAGACAAAAAGGGATATATCATCCCGGTCGTGATCACGGTGTATGCCGATCGCAGCTTCAGCTTCGTTACTAAAACACCGCCAACTCCTGATCTTTTGAAAAAGGCCATGGGCTTGGAAAAAGGATCCGGTGAGCCGAACCGTAAGAAGGTCGGTAAGGTTACGCAGAAGCAGATCGAAGACATTGCTAAAATGAAAATGCCGGATCTCAACACCGTTGACTTGGCTGCGGCCATGAGCATGGTGGCGGGAACAGCAAAAAGCATGGGCTTGGAAATAGCCTAAAGAAAAGCAGACGCGGTGGAGGGATCCGGAAAACCCGGAACGGACCCCCAGGAATCAGAAGCGGCATGCCGCGGAGGATTCCCGATGACCCTCGCGTTGAAGTACCGGCAAGATTAAATAGGCAACCAAAGGTAGGAGCCATGAAGAAGAGCAAAAACTACCGCAGCCTCGCCGAGAAGATTGATCGGCAAAAGGAGTACCAACTCCCTGAGGCTGTGACGATACTCAAAGGTGGGATCAAAACAAAATTTGATTCCTCTTTGGAAGTACACATGAATCTAGGCGTGGACCCCAAGTATTCCGAGCAAGTTGTGCGCGGAAACGTGGTGCTGCCACATGGAACAGGAAAAAAAGTCCGAGTTCTAGCATTTTGTAAAGGTGAATTGGAAAAGGCCGCCACTGCCGCCGGAGCTGATTATGTCGGCGCCGAGGAAATGGTGACCAAGATCCAGGGCGGATGGATGGATTTCGATCAAGTGATCGCGACTCCAGACATGATGCCTTTGGTCGGCCGAATTGCCCGTATTCTTGGACCGCGTGGATTGATGCCGAGCCCTAAGGCGGGCACGGTCACCATGAATGTCGCCCAAGTGGTCAAGGAACTCAAAGCCGGTAAAATCGCGTTTCGCGTCGACAAGGGCGGTAACGTCCATGCGCCGGTCGGTAAAGTGTCGTTCAACGCCGACCAATTGGTAGAGAACGTCAAGGTTTTAATCGATGCAGTGGTCAAGGCCAAGCCTCCCACTTCCAAAGGTGTATATGTCCGTAGCATCACTCTGGCCGGCACGATGAGTCCCGGGGTGCGCTTGGACAAAGGCATAGCCAGGTAAGCGAGGCATAATATGGTAGTACAAAAATCAAATAACAATAAAAGTGAAGTCATTGCCCAACTGGAGGCGAGCTTCAAAAGTGCATTAGGAATTTATGTCACGGATTTCTCGCGCATTCGCGTGGAGACAGTGACAGCCTTACGCGCCAGCCTCAAGAAAAAGGGCATGAAAATGAAGGTGGCTAAAAACACCCTCATCAAGCGCGCTCTAGATGGAGCGGGTATCAAAGGTCTTGAGAAACATCTCGTGGGTCCCACGGCGATTATCCTTTCGGACGATCAAGATCCCATGGCACCAGCCAAGGCATTGGTTGAGTTCTACAAGGCCAATGAAGGTTTCATGACCGTCAAGGTGGTTTCCATCGATGGTGCCACCTATCCCGGTGATAAAATCGCCGCATTAGCCAAGATGCCGGGTAAAAAAGAATTGCAGGCTTCGATCGTCACTTTGGCTCTCGGGCCAGGTTCCAACGTTGCGGCCGTCATCAAGAGCCCCGGCGCCAAGATTGCCGGTCAGATTAATGCTCTCGTCGAGAAATTGGAGGGAGGCGCTCAATAGAACTAGAAAAAAAATCAAACATGAATAAACCGGCGTTTTCCTTTGAAGCGACCGGACGATAAGCAGAACGTAAAGAAACGAATTTTTTTAATCAATCTAACGGAGGACATTTCCATGTCAGATGCAACTTACTCAACTCCTGTGAAGGAAATCGGCGACAAGATTGTAGCCCTATCCCTATTACAGGCCAAAGAACTTTCGGACTATCTCAAGAATGTATACGGAATTGAAGCTGCTGCCGCGGCTGCAGTAGCCGTTTCCGGTGGCGCTGGCGCTGCTGCAGAAGCCCCTGCTGAAAAAACCGAATTCGACGTTGTGCTGGAATCAGCAGGCGAAAAGAAAATCGGCGTTATCAAGGTGGTTCGTACCATCACCGGTCTCGGCCTGGCGGAAGCCAAAGCCTTGGTCGACGGCGCTCCCAAGACGGTAAAAGAAGGCGTGGCCAAGGCCGAAGCCGAAAAGATGCAGAAGGAACTCGAGGAAGCTGGCGGCAAGGTAAGCCTGAAGTAATCCTTGAGAAAAATTCTTCGCTATATAGCTGGAGAAATCGTACGCCCTGCCCGCGCCTGCGGACAGGCGTTTTTCCGTTTTTAGAGATGTGTTTGCCGGCCTGAAATGGCTGGTGCTGGAACTTTTAAGGGATCGGAGACTTTGGTGGAAAGACGGACATACTCTTCAAGTCGTTTTAATTATGAGTTGCCTTACCTACTGGATGTGCAGGTCAATTCATTCAACCGTTTCATCCAAGCGGGCACGCTTCCCAAAGAGCGGAAGAACGAAGGCCTACAAAAGATTTTCAGCGAAGTGTTCCCGATTACGGATATCAAGGAAATGTATTCCCTTGAGTTCGAGGGCTATTCGTTAGGTGTTCCCAAGTATTCGTTGGGAGAATGCCAGAAGCGCGGCATGACTTTCGCCGCTCCCCTCAAAGCGACCCTGAGCTTGAATATTTTTGAAGGTGAAGGCGAAGAGCGCAAATTCGTGGAGAAGATCACGAATGATGTGTACATCGGTGACCTTCCCTTGATTACCCAAAACGGTACCTTTATCATTAATGGTGCCGAGCGAGTCATCGTGTCGCAGCTACATCGTTCGCCAGGCGTAAGCTTCGACGAAGAAACCCATCCCAACGGCAAGCGTTTGCTCAAGGCCCGCGTCATACCCTATCGTGGCTCCTGGGTTGAATTTCTCGTGGACGTCAACGAGGCCATGTACATCAATATCGATCGCCGGCGGAAAATTCCCGCCACCATTCTTTTGCGCGCCATCGGCTTCTCACGCAACCAGGATCTGGTCAAGATTTTCTATGAATCCGAAGAGATGACCGTGAATCCCAAAGCTTTGGACGGCTTGGAAGATAAAGTTCTCTACGAGGATTTGGTCGACAAGGATACCGGCGAATTAATTGCCGAAGCCAATACCGTTATCACGCCTGTACTCGCCAAAAAAATCGGCGAATTGGGTCTCAAGAAGGTCAAGCTGATCAAGGGTGTGGAGAGCAATCCTGTTCTGCATAACACCTTGTCTGCGGATCCTACTTCCAATGAAGAAGAAGCCCTCTTCCGCATCTACAGTCTGATTCGGCCTGGAGATCCCCCCAATGTGCAAACCGCCAGAACGCTATTAGAGCGCTTGTTCTTTGATGACAAGCGTTACGATCTAGGCGAAGTCGGTCGCTATCGATTGAACAGCCGCCTCAAGCTCAAAGTTCCTATGGAAACGATGACGATGACGAAGGATGATTTCATCGCCATCATGCGTTACTTAGTGTCCCTGTTTATGCAGGATGGCTTCCTAGACGATATCGATCATCTCGGCAACCGCCGCGTACGGTCCGTTGGCGAATTGCTCGGCAACCAATTTTCACTGGGTCTGACGCGCATGGCGCGCACCATTCGTGAACGCCTGTCCCTGCGCGATACGGAAGAGCTTACTCCGCAGGATCTCGTGAATGCCCGTACGGTTTCGACGGTCATATCCACATTCTTCGGTTCGTCCCAGCTTTCCCAGTTCATGGATCAAATGAACCCTCTGGCGGAACTGACGCATAAACGTCGTATGTCTGCCCTCGGGCCAGGTGGTTTGACACGCGAGCGCGCTGGATTCGAAGTCCGCGACGTGCATCATAGCCATTACGGCCGACTATGCCCGATTGAAACACCGGAAGGTCCGAACATCGGCCTTATTTCTTCCTTGGCCGCTTACGCCAAAGTGAACCAGTTCGGCTTTATCGAAACGCCTTATCGCAAAGTCAAGGGTGGCATTGTTACCGATGAAGTGATCTATTTGACTGCGGATCAGGAAGACGATTACCACGTCGCTCCAGCTTCCACAATCATCAACGAAAAAAATCGTTTCGTAAGCGATTACGTCATTGTGCGCAAGCAAGGTGAGTTCCCGCTTATTCCGCGCGACAATGTGCAGTTGATGGATGTGTCACCCAAGCAGCTTGTTTCCATCGCTGCGGGCCTCATTCCATTCCTGGAACACGATGACGCCAACCGCGCGCTCATGGGCTCCAATATGCAGCGCCAAGCTGTGCCGTTGCTCATCCCTGAATCGCCACTAGTGGGAACCGGATTGGAAGCCAAGGCCGCCTACGATTCCGGCGCAATGGTGGTTGCTCTGCACAGTGGACTCGTCCACTCCGTGGATGCCCGCACCGTCGTCATCAAGCGCGAAGAAGCCGGTAAGTTGGTCACCGATTTCCTCGACGTACCCGAATACGACACTTACCATCTGCGTAAATTTGAACGCTCCAATCAAGACTCCTGCATCAACCAGAGAATCCTGGTCAAGGTGGGTCAAGTTATCAAGCGCGGCGACGTGCTCGCGGATGGTTCCAGCACTTCCAATGGAGAATTGGCGCTGGGCAAGAACATCCTAATCGGTTTCCTTCCCTGGAACGGCTACAACTACGAAGATGCCATTATCATCTCCGAGGAGCTTTCCAAGAAGGACACGTTTACTTCCATCCATATTGAAGAATATGAATTGGAAGTGCGCGATACCAAGCGTGGTCCTGAAGAATTGACCCGGGAAATTCCAAATGTTTCCGAAGAATCGCTTCGGAACTTAGATGAAAACGGTATTATCCGCGTAGGCGCGGAAGTGGATGCCAGTGATATTTTGGTCGGCAAAGTAACGCCCAAGGGCGAAACAGAATTGTCTCCGGAAGAGCGCTTGCTGCGCGCCATCTTCGGCGAAAAAGCCGGCGATGTCCGCGACTCTTCTCTCAAGGCTCCTCCTGGTATGAAGGGCATTGTGGTAGAAAGCCGCACGTTCTCACGCAAGGAACGGGATAAGAAAACCAAAAAAAGCGATAAGGATCGGATTGATGAATTGCGCGCAACCATGAGCGCGCGTATTCAAGAAATCACATCGGCCCGGGACAAGAAACTGCTCGAGCTTTTGGATGGCCAAGACTCGCAGGAAATCCGGGATGGTTCGACCAATGAGCTCATTGTCGGCAAAGGCAAAAAGTTCAACGATAAGATTCTACAAAAGATCAATTTCTCCGATGTCAATGTCCCCGAGGGTTTGACGTCTGATGAAAAGGCGAATAAGACGGCGGAAAAGGTTTTGAATTCCGCCAACGAGATGATTTTCCGGCTCGAAGACGAGCTGGATAAGGAAATCGACAAGATCATTCGCGGTGACGAACTGAAGCCCGGCGTGTTGCAGCTGGTTAAGATTTATATCGCCAAGAAGCGCCGCATTGCGGTGGGTGATAAAATGGCCGGCCGTCATGGTAACAAGGGTGTTATTTCCAAAATCGTTCCTGTGGAAGATATGCCTTTCATGCCCAATGGCGAACCCGTCCAGATTCTTCTGAATCCGCTTGGCGTGCCTTCCCGTATGAACGTGGGTCAGGTGCTGGAAACGCATCTAGGCTGGGCTGCCGCAGCGCTCGGAATAAAAATCGCATCGCCGGTTTTTGACGGAGCCAGCTATGATGATATTCTTGCCGCACTCAAAGAAGCGAAGCTACCGCAGTCCGGAAAAACGGTTCTCTTTGACGGACGCACCGGTGAGCGTCTCAATAACGAAGTAGGCGTCGGATACATGTACATGCTCAAGCTCGGCCATTTGGTCGACGATAAGATTCATGCGCGTTCCATTGGACCCTATTCTCTGGTCACTCAGCAGCCCCTCGGCGGCAAGAGCCAGTTTGGCGGTCAACGCTTTGGCGAAATGGAAGTTTGGGCACTGGAAGCCTACGGTGCTGCCTATACATTGCAGGAAATCCTCACGGTTAAATCCGATGATGTTATGGGCCGCTCGAAGATTTACGAAGCCATCGTCAAGGGTGAAAATGCACCCCGGCCTGGCGTACCGGAATCCTTCAATGTGCTGATTAAAGAAATGCAAGCCCTATGCCTGGACGTAAAGTTCTTGCAGAAGGAAGAAGAACTGGCCTAAGGAGGCAACGAGCGGTGAGCGGCCCTTTGGGGCTAACCGCCCGGTGGAATGAGCAGGGATGTTGGGTCAATGAGGCCCACCTCCCGAGTAGAAGAGTAATAGGTTCAGCGGAAAATTAGCGGGAGATAATAATGAACGATTTTTTCGAGAACTCCACGGAAGTCCAGGATAAAGAAGCCATCAGTATTCAGCTGGCTTCCCCCGATGTCGTCCGGGGCTGGTCGTACGGTGAAGTTACCAAGCCGGAAACCATCAATTACCGCTCCTTCAAACCCGAAAAAGACGGGTTGTTTTGCGAACGCACTTTTGGCCCGGTAAAGAACTGGGAATGCTCGTGTGGAAAGTACAAGCGCATTCGTTATCGCGGTGTCGTTTGCGATCGCTGCGGCGTGGAAGTGACCCATTCCAAAGTGCGTCGGGAACGCATGGGACATATCGAATTGGCTGTGCCGGTGGTGCATATTTGGTTCTTCAAGAGCTTGCCCTCCGTCATCGGATCCTTGCTCGGAATGTCGGTTACGAACCTAGAACGCGTCATCTACTATGAATCGTACATCGTTCTTGATCCAGGTGATACCGATCTCAAACTCGGCCAGCTCATTTCTGAAGATGAATATATCGACCTTGAAGACGAAGGCCGACATTTTGATGCCAAGATGGGCGCCTCAGCTATCAAACAACTTCTGGCCGAACTGAATCCGGAAACTCTTTCCGTCGATATGCGCAAGCGCATCAAGGAAGAAACTTCCAGCCAGCGCAAGCAGGATCTTTTGAAGCGGCTCAAAGTTGTGGAAGCCTTCCGTAAATCACCCAACCGTCCAGAATGGATGGTTCTGGATGTCTTGCCTGTCATTCCTCCGGATTTGCGTCCATTGGTGCCTTTGGAAGGTGGCCGTTTTGCTACCTCCGATTTGAACGATTTGTATCGCCGCGTCATCAATCGCAACAACCGTTTAAAGAAGCTCATCGACATCAAAGCCCCGGAAGTTATTCTCCGGAACGAGAAGCGCATGCTTCAAGAAGCCGTGGATGTATTGTTCGACAATGGCCGTCGCACCTTCTCGGTGAAGGGCGAAAATCGTCGTCCGCTCAAGTCCTTGTCCGAATTGCTCAAAGGCAAGCAGGGCCGCTTCCGTCAGAACTTGCTCGGCAAACGTGTGGACTATTCCGGTCGTTCTGTAATCGTGGTGGGTCCGGATCTCAAGATTCATCAATGCGGTTTGCCCAAGCCTATGGCACTCGAACTTTACAAACCGTTTATCATCCAGAAACTGGAAGAGAAGGGTTTTGTACATACTGTCAAGTCCGCAAAGAAATTTGTGGAGAAGGAACGCCCCGAGGTCTGGGACATTCTGGAAGAGATCATCGACGATCATCCCGTGCTCTTGAATCGTGCACCTACCTTGCATCGTCTGGGCATTCAGGCTTTTTATCCCAAACTGGTAGAAGGCAAAGCCATTCGCTTGCATCCGCTAGTGTGTACGGCTTTCAACGCCGACTTCGACGGCGATCAGATGGCGATCCATTTGCCACTGTCCTTTGAGGCTCAGCTCGAATGCCGTATCCTCATGATGTCTTCCAATAACATTCTGCATCCTGCATCCGGTCAGCCCATTGCCGTGCCGTCGCAGGATATTGTGCTCGGCTGCTATTACCTGACGGCCATGAAGACCAAGGGTAAAGGCGCAGGAAAAATGTTCACTGATTCCACCGAAGCCATCCAATGTTTGGAAGCCGGCGGCGTAGAATTGCATGTACCCATCAAAGTGAGAGTCGACGGAAAACTCATTGAAACGTCCGTGGGCCGTGTGATTTTGAACGATGTGATTCCCAATGATCTGGGCTTCATCAATAAGACCTTCGATAAAAAAACGATCTCTGCCACCATCGACAAGTATTTCCGTATCGCCGGAAATGAACGCACCTGTCTCTTCCTCGATGCCATCAAAGAACTCGGTTTCAAGTGGGCCACCAAGGGCGGAATGAGCATCGCCATCGGCGATATGATCATCCCACCTGAGAAGTATGAAATGATCAAGGGCACTAAAGTTAAGGTCGACAAGGTCGCCGAGCTCTATGAAAACGGCGTCATCACCGATGGCGAGCGTTACAATCAAATCATCGATCTTTGGTCGCATACCACCAATGACGTCGCCACTCTTGTGTACGAAAAATTGGCCCAGGATCGCGACGGTTTCAATCCTGTTTATATGATGGCCGTATCCGGTGCTCGTGGTAGCCGCGAGCAGATCAAGCAGCTTTCCGGAATGCGTGGCCTTATGGCCAAGCCTCAGAAAAAAATCACAGGACATGAAATCATCGAGAACCCGATTCTTTCCTGCTTCCGCGAAGGTCTGAACGTACTCGAATACTTCATTTCCACTCACGGTGCTCGTAAGGGCTTGGCGGACACGGCACTTAAAACCGCCGACGCCGGTTATTTGACCCGTCGCCTTGTAGACGTTGCACAAGACGTGGTTGTGAATGAAGAAGATTGCGGAACCGTACTCGGACTGGACATGACGGACACCATGGAAGGTGACGATGTAGTGGTCTCGGTAGCCGACAAGATTCTCGGCCGCGTGGCTTGTGACGATATTTTCCATCCGGTTTCCGATCAGGTCATTTGCCATGCCGGTGAGCTCATCGACGAAGTCATGGCTGACAAAATCGGCAAGGCTGGAATCGAAAGCGTGAAAGTACGCTCCGTGCTCACCTGCGAAGCGCTCCGCGGCGTTTGCGGAAAGTGCTATGGCCGTAATCTCGCTAACGGTCGCATGATCGACATCGGTGAAGCTGTTGGTGTGATGGCTGCCCAGTCGATTGGCGAACCCGGCACGCAGCTTACCTTGCGTACTTTCCATATCGGTGGCGCCGCTTCCCGCATGACGGCGGAGTCGGTCAAGAAAGCCAAGTGGGATTGCAAAATTTCCTTGCGCGACGTGGAACTTGTTGAAAATAAAAAAGGCGAATCCGTTGTGGTCAGCCGCTCTGGGGAAATGTCCCTGCTCGACGAACACGGCATTACCAAGGTTCGCTATGTCGTCCCTTACGGCGCTTTGCTTAAAGTCAAAGATGGCGCGCAAATAAAAGCCGGAACCCTCATGTTCGAATGGGATCCGTACAATACGCTTATCATCACCCGCAATGCGGGTACTATCGAATTCGATGGACTCAAAGATGGCGTTACTTATGTCACTGAGTACGATGATACCACCGGAATGGAACGCCTGCGCGTCATTCGCGACAAGCGCGCCAAACTCCATCCGCATGTCATCATCTTGGCCGAGGACGGCAAAACCAAGCTGGGACGTTATGCCGTACCGGAAAACGCCTATCTTCAGTACAAACATGGCGACACGGTTTTTGCCGGCGAGCCACTGGTTAAAATCGCCAGAGCTGCTGGTAAGACTCGTGATATCACCGGCGGTCTTCCGCGCGTGGCCGAACTCTTTGAAGCACGCCGACCGAAATCACCGGCCGTGGTTACCGCCATCGACGGCATTGTAACCTTCGGTGAAGTTGAGCGCGGTCAGCAGCGCATCGTCATCGAAGATGGCGACGTCAAAGAATCCTATTTGATCCCCCGTGGCAAGCATGTTACCGTACATCCGGGCGATCGCGTCCGCTCCGGCGACAAGCTTTGCGACGGCCCAATCGATCCTCATGACATTCTGCAAATCGCCGGTGATGCCGCCGTGCAGCGTTACTTGGTGGAAGAAATCCAAGCCGTGTACCGTTTGCAGGGTGTGACGATTTCCGATAAGCACATTGAAAGCATTGTGCGCCAGATGTTGCGCAAAGTGGCTGTCGTAAATCCTGGCGATACCGAACTTTTGGAAGGCGAGGAAATCTCGAAAGCAAGAATCCGCGAGTCCAACAACCGCGTGGTCGTTCAAGGCAAGCGCGCAGCTTCTTTCCGGCCGATGTTGCTCGGAATCACCAAGGCTTCTTTGGGTACGGATAGCTTTATCTCGGCGGCTTCTTTCCAGGAAACCACCAAAGTATTGACCAATGCGGCCATTGCCGGAAAAATCGATACGCTGGTCGGTCTAAAGGAAAACGTTATCATGGGTCGCCTCATTCCTTCGGGAACTGGTAACGCCATGGTCAATGCTGTGCGAATTCGCGATTTGGACGCAGAAATCGAAGAAGAACAGTCCATGGCTGCGGTCGTTGAAGAAACGGCATCGGTTGGGGATGCGAACAATATTACCGGCCAATCTATGGTCTCCTCGGAATCGCCGTAAATACGGGCTTCCGAGGCCTTAACTCATTGACAGATATCGACTTATTTAACTAATTTTCACCACTCATCGGAAAAAACGGAGAACTTCATACCGTGCCTACAATCAGCCAGTTGATCCGCAAGGGCAGGAAAAAGCCAGTTGTCAAAAGCAAAGCTCCTGCCTTGATGGGTGCCCCGCAAAAGCGCGGCGTTTGCACTCGTGTTTATACGACCACGCCTAAAAAGCCAAACTCCGCTTTGCGCAAGATCGCCCGCGTGCGTCTTTCCAATAAGATGGAAGTGACGTGCTATATTCCAGGCGAGGGTCATAACCTACAGGAACATTCCATCGTCCTCATTCGTGGTGGTCGTGTAAAGGATGTTCCAGGCGTACGCTACCATATTATTCGGGGAACCTTGGATACTTCTGGTGTCGAAGGTCGAAAGCAAAGCCGATCCCTGTACGGCGTGAAGAAGCCAAAGGCTGGCGCCGCTGGTGCCAAAGGCGCAGCGCCTGCCAAGGGCAAGAAGTAACTCCGGACTTGATGCGAAAATAGAGGACTAAGATGTCGAGAAGAAAAAGAGCCGATAAGCGAAAAATCTACGGGGACCCCAAGTTCAATAGCACCTTGGTTACCCAGTTCATGAACGTCGTCGTCAGCCGCGGTAAGCGCAGCATTGCTGAAGATGTGGTGTATTCCGCCTTGATCGAATTCAAACGGAAAATCGGAGGCGAAGACGACGAGCTTACCCTTTTCAAGAACGCGCTGAACAATATCAAGCCTTCCCTGGAAGTGAAGTCCCGCCGTGTTGGTGGTGCCAACTATCAGGTACCGGTTGAAGTGGGTCCAGCCCGCCGCACTGCTTTGGCATTGCGCTGGCTTAAAGAATCCGCTCAAGGACGCAATGAAAAAGACATGTCCCGACGGCTTTCTGCGGAACTGATCCAGGCCCTCAATAATGAAGGCAACGCAGTCAAAAAGAAACAAGATATCCATCGCATGGCCGAATCCAACAAGGCCTTTGCACACTTTAGATGGTAAGGATTGTGCAAAGGCCCTCTTTCGCACACTTTAGGTGGTAGATAATCTGCGAAGGACCCTCTTCGCCCTATGCATGCTAAAAAACCCCGGTTTTCCGGGGTTTTTTTGTTATTATCCCTTTTTGAGATCGAACCTTCCAATCGAGCATTTACCAGAATGCTCTGACCGGGCCTAGCAGCATGTCCTTCACCGCTAAAGAAACCCGTGCCATTGCCATCCTTGCTCATGTGGATGCTGGAAAAACCACGGTATCCGAAAGACTTTTGTATTTCAGCGAAGCCATTCCCGGGCTCGGCGAGGTGGATGAAGGTCTCGCCACCATGGATTACCTGGAAGAGGAAAAAAAACGCGGCATCACCATTGAGGCTGGCATAGCATCTTATCAGTGGAAAGGGACGCAAGTCACCTTTGTGGACACACCCGGCCATGTGGATTTTGGTGTCGAAGTGGATTTCGCATTGCAAGCCGTGGAGGGTGTCGTTCTGGTTCTTTCCGGAATCAGCGGCATTGAATCGCAAAGTTTGGAAGCCTGGGAAAAAATCCGCACCAACCGTAACCAGTCCATGATTTTCATTAACAAGCTGGACATCTCTGGATCCGACTACCGCAAGGTGATGCAACAGATTCAAGTTTTGTTCGGCGTACATCCGGTGGCATTGACCATTCCTGTCTACATCGATGGAAAAATAGATGGAGTGGTCGATGTCCTAAATCAGCTGGCGCTTTATCGCTCGGTGGAAAACCCACGGAAGCTAATCAAGGGCGAGATTCCGGACTTTCTGGCGGAGGAATACGCGATGGCGCGCAAAGATTTGCTGGATGTCGCGAGCACATTCAATGATGCTTTGGCCGCAGCGTATCTTTCCGGTGAAGAAATAAAAAACGAAGACATTGTCACCGGTTTGAAGTTGGCCATGGAAAGTGGTGGTAGCATACCCGTTTACATGGGATCGGCTATCAAGAATGTCGGCATTAGGCAGCTTATGAACGGAGTCAATTTGCTCCTGCCTCCTCCTGCCATAAGGCCGGAGTTCGCGCTCTCACTTGGTTTTGTGATCAAGATACGGCATTACCAGAACATCGGAAAAATATTTCTAGTAAAAATATTCAACACCCAAGCGCTAAGCGGATTGGAAAACGTACGCTTCTTCCGGGTTTTCGCAGAGAGTTTGGAGGAGGTTAAGAATATCTCCGAGATTCGGGCTGGCGACATTCTCGCCCTTGAATCACCGCATCATTTTCGCATGGGTCAATATTTACTGACCGATGGCCGGCTCGATCTTGGAGCGGCTCCAAGTGCATTGCTCAAGGTCTACCGACCCTTGCTGCAATCGCGCATTGAGCTCGTGCACGCCGATGATTTCGATTTCGTAGATAAGACACTAAAACAACTCGCCGAAACCGAACCTTCCATTTCCATTCTACCGGATAATTCAACCGGCGGGTGGCTCATTAGCACGGTAGGTGAGTTACAACTAGATGTATTCTGCAAACGGCTGAAAAAAGATCACAAATGTGATATTAAAATTGGCGCGCCCAGTGTTCGTTATCTGGAAAGATTAAAAGCACCACAGCTTGGAGTGGAAAATACCGTAATGGCTATGGGGATGGAAGTGCGCCTTATAGCGGATTTCCAAAATAGTTCGGGGGAAGAAAAAAATGCGTTAGTGTTGGTTCCAAAAGATGTGCCAGGAGAATATCGAGAGGTATTTGAAGCCACATTCGACCTCTTTTGCAGCCAAGGTAGTTGTGGATTTGGTACGATTGCCGGATTAACTTGTAAAATTCAGCAAATTTCGGGTAACCAAGGGCCAATTCCGTTGCCTTTGCTGTCTCGGTGTTTTTCGGATTTGCTCAAATTGCACCTAACTTGCGCTCAATTTGAGATTTTAGAGCCCTTGATGCGTTTGGAGATCATCATTCCAGACGAATTTTGTGGAATGGTCTTGGCCGATTTGGCCTCACGAGGCGGGATTATTCGAAAAATGGACTCAGATGGATATAACTCGATAATTCTGCTGGAGATACCCTTGGCGAATACCTTCGGCTATACTACTTTACTGCGCTCCTTATCAAAAGGGTTGGGTGTTTACGTTCTTACCTATGAAAAACATGGGGTAAGCAGGTAAAATCCTCTTTTTGAAAGAAACCCCTCAGATAATGAAGGGCAAACCGAACCGAGGTTCCTACGGGATAACGCGGTTCAGGACAGAGTCTCAATAGAGCAGGTGGAGTTGTATTATGGCCAAGGAAAAATTCAACCGCAATAAACCGCATGTGAACGTGGGTACCATTGGTCACGTGGATCATGGCAAGACGTCCTTGACGGCCGCCATCACT